>DATBAW010000176.1:0-17457 GCA_036271335.1 Thermoanaerobaculia bacterium | reverse complement strand
GGGCGGCCCTACGTGGCCGCCCTGGGAAGGGGACCAGGCCGGTCGGGCATCTCCCCCACCCAGGGCGGCCACATAGGGCCGCCCCTACGAAAAACGCATCACCTCTGTATTGACAGAGTACTAGTGCCCATCCGAGGTCTGGGCCGGATCGCACTGCTGCGGGTGCGCGGCGCGGTACCTGGGATTCGTGCAATCGGTGGCGCCCGGGTCTCCCGGATCGCTGATGCCGACGCCGTGGTTGTACTTCTTGATCATGCCGTCGACCGATTGGAACCCCATCATGACGATGGCGACCTCGGCCGCCACGGTGAGGATGATCCCCAGGATCACTCCGACGCAGCCCGCGGCGATCGGCCCGCCGCACCCGCTCTTCGCGGGAGCCGGTGAGGCCGCCGGCCGCGCGACCGGAGCGTTGGCGGCTGCGGCAGCCGGCCCGGTCACGGCCAGGGCCTCGCGGAGAGCGTTCTGCTGATCGGGAGTCAGCCGTCCCCAGTACTCGGCGCGAGCCGGTTCCGACATCTGCGCGTAGCTGCGCGCGACGGTCAGCCATTCTTCGGTAGCCATGCAGGATTCCTTTCGCTGTCCGGGAACTTGGCGCTCGGGATCTCCGGAGCGCCCTGATGGTACCGCAACTCGCCGCGCGAACCCCGGCCCGAACGATCGCGGCGATGCCCTGCTCTTCCGGTGCATTCGCCGCGCCCCGATCGGCAGGCCTCAATGCATTCGTTCCATTGCCGGCGCCGAGCGGCCGCCTTTGGACGCCGGCTGACACATTCGCCTCGCCAATTTCTCGGTTCGCCTGAAATCCTGGGGTATTCGCCTGCCGAGGCGATGGTGTCGGAGGGAGAGGCGAAGCGTTCGCCTCTTCCCGCGAATGCACGAACTCGCGGGGGGAATGATTCCCCCGAGCGATTTGTGCATTCGTCCGGCGAGGCGAAGGGCGCAACACGCGAGGCCAACGCATCCTCGGCTCAGGCGAATGATGCGGAGAGGCAGGCGAAGCGAGCAGCCCGCGAGGCGAAGGGTGCGATCCGGCGCTGGCGGAAGAAAAAGCCGGAGAGGGACAACAGGGACAACAGGGACTGCAAGGACATCAGGAACACGAGGGCGATGCCCTTTCCTGTCCTTGGAGCGTCTATCAAAACTCTGTAGGGGCGGCCCTATGTGGCCGCCCTGCTCGCGAAAGGGCACCCCCCCGCCCAGGGCGGCCACATAGGGTCGCCCCTACGAAAGCTCCAGGCTCGAAGCCAATGCAATCGTTCGTGCACCGCCGGCCATCGCGAGGCGGCGCGGCGGTTGCCCCGCGAAACCGGATACACTCGTTTCTCGGCCGACAACCGGACCATCATGAGCCCTCCCGTGGAGAGCAGTCTCCTGAGGTTGGCGATCGCAGAGGGGCTGATCCGCTGGGAGGACCTCGATGCGGTCGCCGAGAACCTGCCGGCCGACGGCGGGAAGGAAGCGGTATCGCCGCGGCATGGCCGGTGGGTGGCGGCGCTCGTCGGCGCCGGGCTGCTGACGGAGGACGACGTCGCGCGCCTCGACGCCGAGCTGCGGTCGGAGCGGGTGGATCTCACGCCCGACCTCGCCGGCCCCGCGCGGTCCTGGCCCGCTCCGCCTTCAGCCTCCGAGAGGGCCGCGGAGGCGAGCGCTCCCCCACCCTCGCCGTTCCCCCCGGAGCTCAGCTTCCTCAGCCGTTGGCCGCGCTACCGCGTCGACCGCCTGCTCGGCTCGGGGGGCATGGGCACGGTGTTCAAGGCGTTCGATCCCACCCTCGGCCGCTGGGTGGCGCTCAAGTTCCTGCACCGCAACGACGAGCGCCAGACCGAACGCTTCCTGCGCGAGGCGCGCTCGCAGGCGCGGGTGTCCCATCCCAACGTCTGCCAAGTGCACGAGGTGGGCGAGGCGGAGGGGCGGCCGTATATCGCCATGCAGTTCATCGACGGCCGCAGCCTCGGCGAGCTGTGCGACGAGCTGGCGCGCGACGAGCAGGTGCGGCTGGTGCGCGACGTGGCGCGCGCCGTCCACGCCGCCCACCGCACCGGCCTCGTCCACCGCGACCTCAAGCCGGGGAACATCCTGCTGACGCGGGACGACGACGGCGAGATCCACCCCTACGTCGTCGACTTCGGCCTCGCCATGACGCAGGACGAGGTCTCGCTCTCGCGCACCGGCATGATCAGCGGCACCCCGGCCTACATCTCGCCCGAGGCCGCGCAGGGCCATCCGCTCGACCGCCGGACCGACGTCTACAGCCTCGGCGTGGTGCTCTACGAGCTGCTCGCGGGCACGCCGCCGTTCGTGGGCGCCAACCTCGCGCGGGTCCTGGTGCAGCTGGTTCAGGAGGACCCCAAGCCGCTGCGGCTGATGGCGCCGGCGACGCCCGAGGACCTGGAGACGATCGTCGCCAAGTGCCTGGAGAAAGACCCCGGCCGCCGCTACGCTTCGGCGCGCGAGCTCGCCGAGGACCTCGACCGCTTCCTCGACGGCGAGCCGATCCGCGCCCGGCCGACCGGCTGGACCTACCGTGCCGGCAAACGGCTGCGCAAGAACAAGGCGCTCGCCATCGTCTCGGCCGCCGCCGTGCTCGGCCTGCTGCTGATCGGGCTCTGGAGCCTGCGCGCGCAGTGGCAGGCGCGCGAGCGGGCGGAGCTGGCGCAGCGCTTCGGCCAGCGGATCGGCTCGTTCCGCACCAGCATGGAGTACGTCGCCACCCAGCCGCTGCACGACATCACCCCCTACAAGCGGCAGCTGCGGGCGGAGATGGACGCGATCCGCGCCGAGATGAAGCGGATCGGACCGGTCGCCGAGGGTCCGGGGAACTTCGCGCTCGGCCAGGGGTACCTGGCGCTCCACCAGGACGACGCCGCGCGCGAGCACCTGCGGCGCGCCTGGGGAGCGGACGAGCGCGGTCCGGAGGTGGCCGAGGCGCTCGGCCTCGCCTTCGGCCGCGCCTACGAACGGGCGCTGGCCGACGCCGACCGCTCCCCCGCCGCCGAGGGCCCCTCCCTCCGCGAGGAGGCCGAGAGCCTCTATCGCCGGCCCGCCGTGAGCTATCTGCGCGCGGCGCTGGCGAGCGCGCCCGGCGCCTCCCATCTCACCGGCCTGATCGCCCTCTACGAAGGGCGCTACGCCGAGGCCCTGGCGGACGCCCGCCGCGACGCCGCCTCGCCGCAGGCGGCGCGCCTGGAGGCGAAGGTCTTCGCCGCCCAGGCGACCGAGGCGGCGCGGGCCGGCCGCTATGCCGAGGCGGTCCACCTGTTCGACCGCTCCGGCGAGACCTACGCCGCGCTCGCCGCCAGCCGGCCGAGCGATCCGGATCTCTATGCGGACGACTGCGCGCGCCGCGCCAGGAGGCTCCAGGCCGCCATCGCCCTGGCCGACGTGCCGGAGGCGGTGGTGAAGGCGGATCTCGCCGCCTGCGGCCGCGCGTTGCGGGTCGATCCCGGCCTCGCCGAGGGGCTGGTGGTCGAATCCGACCTCCTCAGCCGCCTCGGCGAGCAGAAGCTCAAGCGGGGCACCGATCCCACCGGCGATCTCTCGGCGGGCATCCGGCTGGCGGCGAGCGCCATCGCGCTCGATCCGCGCGACGTCGAGGCGCGCAATCACCTCGCGATGTCGCATCGCCTGCTGGCGCAGTGGCAGATGGGGCACGGCGGCGACGCGCGCGCCGACATCCAGCAGGGGATCGCGGCGGCCAAGGGAGCGGTCGCGATCCAGCCCGACGCGCCCTCCGGCTACGACCATCTGGGCACCGCCTACATCGTGCTCGCCCAGGACCAGCAGCGCCGCGGGGCGGACCCCCGCCAGGCGGTCGCCCAGGCGGTGGCGAGCTATCAGAAGGCGGCCGACCTCAATCCGCAGTCGCTGCCGGCGTTCATCGGCCTCGGCAACGCCTGGAAGGTGATGTCGGAGGTGGAGGTCGCCCAGGGGCTCGATCCCAGCCTCTCGACGGGCAAGGGGGTGGCGGCCCTCGAGCGCGCGGCGGCGCTCAATCCGAGCTGGGCGACGATCCACAACAACCTCGGCAACGCCCATCTGACCCTCGGCGAATCCCTGCTGACCCGCGGGCTCGACCCGCGCGCCGCCCTCGACCGCGCGGCGATGAGCTACCGCCGGGCGATCGAGCTGAAGCCCGACTACTACCTGGCGCGCTTCAATCTCGCCTACACCTGGCGCTCGCTCGGCGAGGCGCTGCTCGATCAGGGGCAGGACCCGAAACCGGCGCTGGACCCGGCCGGCGCGGCGCTCGACGAGGCCACGCGGCTGAACGCCACCGACGCCGACGTCTTCCTGGAGCGCGCGCGAGTGAAGCTGCTGGCCGCGCGCTGGCGCCAGCGGCAGCGGCAGGACGTCGCGCCCGAGCTGGCCGCCGCCGCCGCCGAGCTGGCGCGCGCCGAGGCGCTCAACCCGCAGCAGCCGGACGTCTTCTTCGCCGAGGGCCAAGTCGCGCGCTACCGGGCCGAGACGGCGCGCGACGACGCGGCGCGGGCGGTGGCCCTGCGTGACGGGCTCGAACGCGTGGGCAAGGCGCTGGCCATCAACGCCGGCGAGGCGCGCTATCTCGCCCTGCGCGGCCTGATCGAATCGCTGGCGGCCCGATTGGAGCGCAATCCCGCGCGCCGCGGGAGCCAGGCGCGCCAGGCCGTGGCCTCGCTGGAAGCGGCGTTCAAGATCAATCCCTTTCTCCAGCGGGAGTACGGGCCGGCGCTCGCCGAGGCGCGGCTCGACGCCGGGCTCGCCAGCCCGCGCCCGGCTCAGCTCTGATCGACGTTGGCCTCGCCGTGGAGGGCGGCCATGCGGTCGAGCAGCTCGCGCCGGCGCCCGCGCTGGGTCCGGCGGAAGCGTGCGATCCAGACCGCATAGAGGGAAATGGCGCCTATGAACGCGTAGCCCACCTGGTCCTCGTAGCCTTTTCCCCGGAGCAGAAACATGGCCGCGGCATAGACCGCGGTGGTCAGTCCCACTCCGGAAGCCAGCGAGGAGACCTTGAGAGCCAGCAGCGTGTCCAGCCGCTCGAGCTCGTTGAGCTCCAGCTCGTGCCGCTGGCGGTAGGCGTGGACGTAGAAGAGCGCGAAGATGCCGAAGATGGCCATCGAGCCCAGCCCGTAGATGGCCAGCATCAAGGGGAGGTGCCCGGGCTGGACCGCCCTTTCGAGCGTGCCGTTCGGCAGTCGCACCATCGCGCCGAAGCCGAGCAGCCGGTTCATCAGGGTGGTGAACAGGAACTTGAGCGGAAAGGTGAAGAACAGGATCACGAACAGCAGCGCGCCGTTGAGCAAGACCGTCGTGCGGTCCTCGAGTCCGTAGCGGCGGAAGAAGATGAACTGGCGATACCAGAGCATGTAGAGGACGGCGAAAGTGAACGCGAAAGCGGCGAAGCCGCGCATCGTCTCCAGCAGCTCACCGGAGGTCCGGGGCACCTCCAGGGCCACGATCAGCAGGGTGATCGCGAAGCCGAAGACGGCGTCGCTCAAGCCTTCCAGCCGCGAGACCTCGCGGCTGCGCCAGCGGAATTGATCGGGTTTCAGCGGGTGCTTCGGAGCGTGGTGACCGATCAGCTTTTCACGGAGCATGGTTCGCCTCCCGTTGCAGGACGCCGATCTTTTCCATGTCGCCCAGATATTCGATCACCTCGGCCAGCGGCAGCGGACCATAGATGGCGGCGAGGGCGTCGCGCACGTCGCCCACCGTGCGCCTGCCGTCGACGAGGTTGAGCGCCTCGTAGGCGTAGTCGCCGCCGGCGCCCCAGAGGCCGGTGCGCTGGAGGAGGGCGGGCGCGGCGATCTTCTTTTGCGCGATATGGTCCTGAAAGTAATCGTAGCCGAAGCCGCCCATCGCTCCCTTGGGATCAGCGGCGCGCCGGTAGACGACGGCGGCTTCGGCGTTGGCCGCCGCGGCGAGCGACGCAGCGGGCAACGCGACGGGCTCGCCCACCAGCGTCCGCAGGGCGGCGAGGTGCGCGTCCATGGCCGCCCGCAGCGCCGGCGGGACCTCGGCGAAGCGGCCGATCGAGCGCGCGATCTCCGCCTCCTGGGCGAGGTGGAAACGGAGCACGTTGTCGACCTCGGCTCCTTCCCCTGACGCGCGCAGGCGATCGGCGCGGGCCAGCGCCTCGGCCGTCCGCTCGAGGCTGCCGCGGCGCACCACTTCCCAGAGCGCCGGCGTCTGCTCCGCGTCGAGCCCGGCGAGATACCAGGCGCTCGCCGCGCCGAGGAAGGCGGCGCGCAACAGCTTGGTGGCGTCGATGTTGGCGACGCCGTCCGCGTGGGTGTGGATGTAGCGGTCCGGCCAGTCGTTGAGATAGATCGACGGCACCCGCCACGATCCCTCGCTCCACACCTGGTGATCGCTCCCCTCGGTGAAGTCGACGAACTCGGCCTGCAACGCACGCTTGCTCCCCTCCGGATCGACCAGCGGGTAGGGGGCCTCGCCGGTGGCCGCCAGGGCGTAGGACTGCTCGTTGACGAAGCGTCCGAAGGCCTCGCCGACGTCGTTGACGAAGGTCGGCAGGCTCTTCGGCGAGCGGGTGACGTGGAAGACGGCCTTGGTGATCTCCGGGTCGCCTCCCACCATGTCCATGTGGATCACGGCGAGGGCGCGCGCCGCCAGGTCCGGCCGGGCGTTGAGCAGCGCCGTCGTGCCCTCGATCTCCGGCGGCCAGACGAAGCGGATCGTGCGCCGCGGCGCCGCCAGCTTCCCCTCGCGGACCAGCTTCGCCAGCGTGCGCGCCACCTCCAGGATCGCCGAGCAGCCGCTGGCGTTGTCGTTCGCCCCCGGCCGCTGATGGTCGAGATGGCAGGAGAGCACGATCTCGTGGGCGCGGTCGGCACCCGGGATCACGCCGGTGGCGATGCGGTAGGCGCCGGGGTGCTGGCCGGCCTTGACGCTCGCCCGCAGCCGCACCGGCTGATGGCTCGCCAGCCGCTCCTGCCAGGCGCGGGCCTGTTTCAGCGAGACCATGAAGGCGAAGGTCTTCGGCGGCGGGAAGGTGTCGAGATGCCCCCAGCGAACGAGGTTCTCGTCCTCTTTCCACCAGCCGGTCACCTGATTCTGGGCGTAGGAGACGATCCCCGCGGCGCCGAAGCGGTCGACGGCCAGCGCGTAGACCGCGCCTCCCGGTTGGGCCGAGGCGAGGACGAGCTTGCCGCGCACGTCCTTGCCCTGATAGTCCGCCTCCGCGGTGCCGGCGCCGACGTCGACCAGCTCGGCCGTGGCCTCGCCCGCGGCGCTGTCCTCCGCCAGCCCGATCGGCCGCGCCTCCCACGAGACGATGCGCGCGCCGTCCACCCACCGGCCGCCCTCCTCGCGCTGCTCCCAGAGCTCGGCGAAGTCGGCCTCCCAGGCCGGCCGCGAGCGCTGGGTGCCGTAGAAGACCTTGCCGTCGGCCGGCAGCTCCAGCGTCTCGACCTCGGCGAGCCCGTACTCCTTCGCGCGGTCGCGCACCCAGTCGGACGCGGCGCCGAACGCCCGCGAGCCGCGCATGCGGTGGAACAGGGTGATCTCCTGCAGGTTGCGCTTCGCCGCGACCCCTGAGACCTCGCCGGCGATCGCCTGCACGGCGGCCTCCGGCAGCAGGGGTGGCGGCTCGGTGGCGAGGAGGGGGGAGGCCAGGAGGGTCCCCAGGACGGTCGCGAGCCGGAGGGCACGTTGGATCACGGAATCTCCTTGTGAGCAGGGCGATGGTATCGCGAGATCCGATCCGGCATGCGATAAGCTTTGTTCATGCAACCGGACATCGATCCCGCCCCGCGCTGGAGCCTGGGGAAAAGGATCGCCTTTCGGTTCGTCTTCGCCTACTTTTTGACGTTTTTCCTTACCGGCGAGATTGCCTCGTTCATCCCTTTCTACGGCGTCCTCATCCGGCCCTACGTCGCGTTCTGGCACGCCGTCGTGGTCTGGGCCGGCCGGCATGTGCTGCACACCCGCTATGAGCTCGACATCGCCGACGGCGGCGTCAACAACACCGCCCACGGCACGATCCTGTTCCTCTGCTACCTGGTGGCGGCGGCTCTCGCCACCGTCCTCTGGTCGGTGCTCGACCGGAAGCGCCCGAGCTACGTAGCTCTCCAGCAAGGATTCCGGCTCCTGCTCCGGCTGACGCTCGCGCTGGCGCTGATCCGCTACGGCACCTTCAAGGTGATCCCCACGCAGATGATCTCCCCGAACCCGCCGTTCGCGCTCTTGCAGCGGTTCGGCGAGCTCCGCCCGATGGAGCTGTTGTGGACGTTCGTCGGCTCTTCTCCGGCCTACGAGAGCTTCACCGGCGGCGCCGAATTGCTGGCCGGCCTCCTGCTGCTCCTTCCCCGCACGACCCTGCTGGGAGCCCTCGTCGCGATCGGGGACATGACCATGGTCGTCGTGCTGAACTTCTGCTTCGACGTGCACGTCAAGCTCTATGCGATGCACCTGCTGGCCATGGCCGTCCTGCTGGTCCTCCCCGATCTCTGCCGGCTGTCCGACCTCTTCCTGTTCAATCGCGCGGTGGAACCCGCGCCGGCGCGGCCGCTGTTCGGACGCAGGCGGGTCGATCTGATCCTGCAGGGCGTGGTGCTGCTGGTGGGCCTGGCCCTGGTCGGCATGGATTTCCACGAGAGCTACGTGCGCTACCAGGGGTTCCATCCGCCGCGGCCGCCGCTCTACGGCGCCTGGTCGGTCGACGAGCTCGCCCTCGACGGCAAGAAAGTGCCGCTGAACACCGATCCGCAGAGCTGGCGGTATGTGATCTTCCAGAGCCCCGGCCGGGTCACGGTCGAGCAGATGATCGGCTCCCGCCCGAGCTATAGGCTCGGACTGGACCTGAAAAATCGCACCATGACCCTGGAGAGAGCCCGCCGCGACCTGCACGGGAACCCTCTGCCGACCCTGCCCGCGTACGAGCGCGCGCGATTCTCCTTCGACGCCGCGCAGCCGGACGCCCTGGTCCTGGATGGGACGCTGGACGGCCATCCGACGCATGCCCGGCTGTCGAGGATGGCGCTGAGCGCCGCGAAACTTCGCTGGATCATCGTGATCGCCAAGGAGGACCGATGAGCCGTCCGCTCACGCACTATCGCGCCGTGATCCTCGACATGGACGGCACGCTCCTCGACAGCAACGCTGCGCACGTCCACGCCTGGGTGGAGGCGCTGCGCGATCATGGGCGCGAGGTGTCCGAGAAGGACATCTGGCCCTGGGTGGGCATGGGCGGGGACAACCTGCTGCCCGCGGCGGTGAAGATCTCGAGGCAGAGCCCGGAGGGGAAGGCGATCGCCGAGCGGCGCGGCGAGATCTTCCGCTCGAAGTATCTCCCGCATCTGAAGCCCTTCCCCCAGGTCCGCCTTCTGCTCGAACGGATGAAGGCGGATGGCCTTCGCCTCGCGGTCGCAACCTCGTCGCCGGAGGACGAGGTGAAGAAGGCGATCGCGCTCGTCGGCATCGGGGACCTGCTGGAGGACGCGACCTCGGCGAGCGATGCGGCGAGGTCGAAGCCCGATCCGGACGTCGTCCAGGCCGCCCTCGACCGGCTGAAGCTGAAGGCCGGCGAGGTCCTGATGCTGGGCGACACCCCTTACGACATCCAGGCCGCCGGCAAGGTCGGCATCGGCGTCCTCGCCTTCCGCTGCGGCGGCTTCGGCGACGGGGACCTGAAGGACGCCCTCGCGATCTACGACGACGCCGCGGACCTGCTGGCCCGCTATGACGATTCGCCGCTCGGCGGCGGCTGAAGCGGACGCTTGGGAGCTGCTTTCAGGATCCCGCGCACCCTGCCGACCTCGCCCGTCTGCAGCCGCACCTTGATCCCGCGCGAGTGCTGCGGCGCGCTGGTGAGGATGTCCCGCACGATCCCACGCGTCAGCCGTCCCGTGCGCTGATCGGCCTTCTGCACGATCTCCACCTCGAGACCGGGATGGATGTCCTTGCGAAGCTCTCCGGGCATGGCTCTAACCCTCCCCTTCCCTCTTTAAAACCCGAGTAAGATCACCGGTGTGAAGCCGACGGTCTACCTCGAATCATCGATCATCAGCTACCTCACGAGTCGGCCTAGCCGTGACGTGATAACACTGGCACTGCAACAGTTTACGTCGGATTGGTGGGCGGCGCGACGGCATGATTTCAAACTCGTGGCTTCGGAGCTCGTAGTCCGAGAAGTGGCTGCTGGAAATCCCGAGGTCGCGCGGAAACGGCTGGAGCTGCTGAAGGGCATTCCGCTGCTGGATGTCAGCGAGGCTGCGGTCCGGTTGGCGGAAATACTCATTCGGGAGGCTGGGTTGCCGAAGAAAGCCGGAGCCGACGCGCTGCACATCGCGACGGCGGCTTGTCACGGAGTGGAGTATCTCCTCACCTGGAACTCGAAGCACATCGCGAACGCGGAAATCCGGCCTAGAGTGGAGAAGATCTGCCGCAAGACCGGATACGAGCCCCCAGTGCTCTGCACTCCGGACGAACTGATGGGAGAAGACGATCATGCGTGAACCCGTCGAACCTGCGGGAATCTGGGAAGACCCCATCGTCGCCGAGGTGCGTGCGGTGAGGGAACGTCTGTTTGCCGACGCCGGGTACAGCCTGGAGAAATTCGGTCAGATGTTGCGCGAATCTCAAGCCTCGTCGGACCATGAAGTCATCAACCTCTCGCCCCGCCGTCCCGAGCGCGATGCGGCCTGAGGCCTGATCCCGCGGCCGTCAGCCGTTCGCCTTCAGCTCGGCGACGACCATCCGGATCTGCTGATCGGGCTCGGGACTCAGCGGGATGCTGCCGGCGCCCTTGTGGCCGCCGCCGCCGTAGCGGGCGGCGAGCTCGCCGACGTTGGTCTTGCAGGTGCGGCGGAAGATGCTGTGGCCGAGGAGGAGCATGGGAAAGGCGCGGTTCGGGCCCCAGTGGATGCGCACCGAGACGTTGACCTCGGGGAAGAGGGCGTAGACCAGGAAGCGGTTGCCGATCGGCGTGTGATCGAGCTCGCGGAAGTCGGTGACGACCACGTTGCCGTCCACCCGGCTGGAGTTGCGCAGGTCCTGGCAGAAATGCTCGTTCTCGCCTTCCAGCAGCTCACAGCGCTTCCGCACCGACGGATCGTCGAGGATCGCGGAGATCGGCGTCCCTGCCCGCAGCAGCTCCACCAGATGGAGGAAATACTTCTCGAAGGTGCCGAGGCCGGTGCGGCCGTCGATGGTGAAGCCCAGCTTGATGTAGCTCTGGGGGTCGAGCACGTCGGCGGGGGCGAGGTTCGCGGAGTCGAGGCGGTCGGTCTCGCGCACCAGCTCGGCGAACTGCGGCATGGCCTCCTCGCCGCCGTAGTACTCGTAGACCAGATGCGCCGCCGAGGGAGCCTGCGCGAAGGCGCCGCGGTAAGCCTCCTGCGGCACGTGCGTCGCCGCCGTATGGAGGTGGTGATCGAACCACATCGCACAGCCGGGGTGATACGGCAGATTGGCGATGATGTCGCCGGGACGGATGTCCGCCCGTCCGTCGCTGATGTCCTGCGGATGGATGAGCGAGATGCTGTCGATCTCCTCGTTCAGGGAGAGCAGCACGGCGCAGGTCAGGCCGTCGAGATCGCCACGCGTCACCAGTCGCATACGGTCCGCGGATTGTAGCAGGAATCGCGAAAACCCAGGAAGAGAGGGGAGCGGAGAAAGGAGGATCAGGGCGGCGGCAGGCCGCCCTGATCCAGAGAGCTCGAAAGCCGGTCTCAGGCGACCGTCACGGTGACAGTCTGGCAGCCGTCGAGCGGCGTCGTGCAGTACTTGCAGATCGAGATCGTCTGCGAGGTCGTGAACGGCTGCGTCACCGGCACCGGCTGCGGCTGCGGGGTCGTGATGGCGATGGCGCCGCCGACGACGTCGAGGGAGCGGAGGGTCTCACGATTCAGGCTGAGCTTCTTCATGTTCTTCTTCATTCGGTAACCTCCTGGGTCGCCAGAGATGGAAGATCTCTGGGAATTGAAGTCTTCGGGGGTCTCAGGCCCACTGGCGCGAGCCTTCCTCCACCAGCCCGCCGGGGAACTCGCGGACTCCGGGGAGCGCCGGCAGCGGGCCGCGCAGACCAAGGGCGAGGAGACGGCGGTCGAGGGTGAGGACCAGCGAGCGGCTCTCGAGCCGTGCGATGGCCGCGGCCACCTCGCCGTCCGTCGCGGCGTCGCCGGCGAGGTCCTGCCGCGCGGCGAGCCGCTCCTTCAACGGCGCGTCCTCGGCGGCCAGATAGACGGCGCGGTCGAGGCCGGTCAGGCGGAAGCGGCGCTCCACGGCGCAGCCGCGGGTGTCCTCGACGTCCAGCCCCTCGCCGTCATCCTCGACGGTGAGGACCGGCGGATCGCCCATCCAGAAGGCGATCGACCAGGAGCGGACCAGCGCCTGGATCGCCTGGACCGCCGGGCGCGCCGCCATGATCGCGCCGCCCACCCCGGAGAAGACGTCCGGCCGCCCCTCGTCGGTGAAGTAGTAGGTCAGATCGAGGAGCTCCGTGGGCGGCAGCGGATAGACGTGCGCCGCCGCGGACGCCGGCGCGAGGGAAAGGCCGTACTTCCCTGGCCGCTGGTGGTAGGGGCTGAAGCGGTCGTAGCGCACCCGGATCACGCCGCTCGGCGGCTGCAGGTGCTCCAGCGCGGGGAGCCAGGCGGCCATCTCGGCGTACCAGTCGTCGCTCTCGCCGGGGAAGCCCCAGAGGAAGTTCCACGACAGGCGGACCCCCAGCTCGCGGCTCGCCTTCAGCAGCTGCACGTTCTGCCAGGCCTGGACCCCCTTGTCGATCAGCTCCAGCACGGACGAGTGGAGGCTCTCGATGCCGGGTTGCAGCCAGAGGATGCCGGCGCGGCGCAGCATCTCGACCTGGCTCCGCCGGAGGTTGGCCTTCACCTCGTAGAAGATCTTGCGGCGTTCGCCGCCTTCGGCGGCCAGGGTCGGCAGCAGGGTCTGGAAGTAGGCCATGTCGAGGATGTTGTCGACCGTCTCGAAGCGCGAGATCCCGTGGCGCCGCTCGAGCTCGACGATCTCCTCCTGCACCCGGCCCGGAGACTTCGAGCGATAGGCCATGGACGAGCCGTTGAGGCCGCAGAAGGTGCAGTGGCGCACCGCTCCCCACCAGCAGCCGCGCGAGGTCTCTAGCGGCAATCCCGTCCGCACCGCGGCGGCGAAGCGCGAGACGCCCAGGCCACGGAAGTAGTCGGCGAAGTCGGGCACCGGCAGCGAGTCGAGATCTTCAAAGACCGGCTTCGGCGCCTCGCTCAAAGGAAGCCGGGCGCCACGGTGGGCCGGACCGTAGATGCCCGCCGCCAGCTCCTCGGCCGGAATCTCCCGCCCTTCGTCGAGCAGGCGGCGGCAGAAGCCGGCGATCAGCGCGTCGGCTTCGCCGGCGACGACGTAGTCGACCCACGGAAAGCTCCGGTGCGTGGTCCGCCCCATCACCCCCTCGCAGTTGGCGCCGCCGAGCAGAGTGATCACCGTGGGATCGAGCTCGCGGACGCGGCGCAGCAGGGCGAGCGAGGCGGCGTGCTGCTCGAAGGTCGAGGTGCAGCCGACGATGCGCGCGCCGGTGGCGAGCACCCGCTGGGCCGCGCGGTCGATGAAGCCGGACGCCGACCGCCGCAGCGCCCGCAGGTCCGCGACCAGCCGCACGGCCTCGCCCGCGTTGCGGTGATAGCCCGGCACCGAGGTGTGGCAGGCCGCGATCCGCTCCAGGTATTCCTCGTCGCCGGCGCGCGGCGCCTCGCGGAAGGCGGCGGCGGCGAAGGTCCACTCTCCCGCCAGGAAGTCCTTGGGGAACTGCGACGGGAGATGGAACAGGCTGAGGCCGATCTCCTCGGCCAGCCAGAGATTTGCGTACTCCACCGTCGTCGCGATCCCTTCCCGTTCGAGAACCGCCTTGAGAAGGCCGAGGGCGAGCGAAGGGCGGTTCAGCGACGCATAGGGCATGTTGACCAGGCAGACGCCCGGCCGCGAGACGATGGGATCTGAAGCTGGGGGCATCGTCTCCGGCATCTCAAGAGACATAGTGCCGGAAGTGGGCCAGAAGGCGACGCGGGATGAAAACGTTCCCAGCTAGTCAAATAGAACCAACCTTTCGTGGTCGCCCTACAGCAGCCGCATCTGCTCGGGCCTCCGCGCCGGCAGCACCGGCTCCTCAGGTCTTTCCAGCAGCGCCTCCTCGAGATCGGCGAGGAAACGCGAAGGGCGCGTTTCAGCGGTCTCGCCCCGCCGCCGGCTGTGGAAGAGGAAGAGGCGCGAGCGGGCGCGGGTGAGGCCGACGAAGAAGAGCCGGCGCTCCTCGGCGACGACGGCCTCGTCCGCGCTTCCGGCCTGGAACGAGAACGGCAGCAGACCCTCCTCGCAGCCGACCAGGAAGACCACCGGGAACTCCAGCCCTTTCGCGGCGTGCAGGGTGAGCAGCGACACCCCTTCCGCCCGCGGGTCCCAGGCGTCGACCTCGCCGCCAAGGGCGATGCCGGCGAGGAAGCCTTCGAGGTCCGTTCCAGCCCGGATGGCCAGGGGCCGCAGCAGGTCGGCGGCGGCGAGCAAAGAGGAACGGGCGGCGACGGCCCCTTCCTCGGCCAGCGCCGCCACCGCGCGGTCGACGGCGGCCTCGACCCGCTCTTCCACCATGGCCTGCTCCCGCAGGCGAGGAAGCAGCGACTTCACGCCCGCCTGCTCGGCGAGCGGCCGGTGGGACCGCTTCTGGAACGGGATGCCGGCCCGCCCGAGCGCCTCGATCAGCGGCGGCGTCTGTGCCTCGGTGCGGTAGAGGATCGCCACGTCGGCGAAGGAAAGATGAGAGTCGCCATCTCGCACCCGGCCGCTGTCGAAGGAAAAATAGGATGTCCCGCCGACCAGCCGCTCCAGGGTATGGACCACCAGCTCGGCCTCGGCCCGTTCGCTGGCGGCGCGCTGGACGACGATCCGCGCGGCAACGCCTTCCTGGACGGCCACCAGCCGTCGCCCCGGTACCAGGCTGGTCGGACGGATCGCCTGACCGGCCGCTTCGACCAGGATGCGCGTCGAGCGGTAGTTGCGGGTGAGGTGGACGACGCGGGCCGTTGGATCCTCGGCGCGGAAGCGGAGGAAAATGCCGACGTCCGCGCCGCGGAAGCCGTAGATCGACTGGTCGGGATCGCCGATGGCGCAGAGATTGGCGCCGGGCGGCGCGAGGAAACGAAGGAGCGCGGACTGGAGCGGATCGACGTCCTGGTACTCGTCGACCGAGATCCAGGGGAAGCGCTGCCGGTAGGCCTCGGCGAGATCCGGCCGCGCCCGCAGCAGCGCCAGGGGCTTGAGGAGGAGATCGTCGAAGTCGACCCACCCCCGCTCGATCAGAGACTTCTCGTAGGCCACGATCCGGCCAACAAGCTCCTCGTCCTCCTTCCGGCCGCAACGGACCTCTCCCATCTCCTCCAGCAGCCGCTCGGCCTTTGTGGGAGTCAGCTCGAAGAGATCGCGGACGACCTCCACCCGCTCCGCCGGTGTGGCGACGCGGAAGCCGGCAGCGAGGCCGGCCGCCGCTTCGTTCTCACGCAGAATCGTCAGGCCCAGGCCATGGAAGGTGGCGACGAGCGGCTGGCGGCTTCCCAGAGGCAGCAGGGCCGCCAGCCGCTCCTCCAGCTCGGCCGCCGCCCGGCGGCTGAAGGTGACGGCGAGGCACTGCTCGGGCTTCACGCCTCGCTCTGCGATCAGAAACGCGATCCGGTGGGTCAGCGTGCGCGTCTTCCCCGTTCCCGGCCCGGCGACGATGAGGAGAGGGCCGTCCACGTGCTCCACGGCCGCGCGCTGCTCGGGGTCGAGGAGAGCCCTCGGGACAGGCCACTCTCCCGTTTCGACCTGCTCTTCCGCGCCGAGGGACGACAGGGACTCCAGGGAAAAACGGGCTCGGTCGCCGGGTCCCTGCCTGAAGTCCCTGCCGTCCCTCGGGTCCCTCGGCGCGGAAGGGTGGGTTGGAGCAGGTGATGAAGGCTCGAACAGCGGCGCCACCACCGACCGGCCGCGGATCTCGTCCGGCGCGAACAGGCGAATCACCCCGTATTCGCCGTCATAGCCGGCGTCCCGATGCACAATTCCGGCACGCAGGCGCGACAGCGCCTCGCGCAACAGCGTGCCGCCGGCCCTCTCGACGTCCTCCAGGGGGAGGCGTTCCAGAATGTCGATCTCGGGTCCCAGCCTGGCCGTGAGCCGCGCGGCGACGGCTTCCACGGCGCGCGATTTCGGGCCGACCCCTTGCAGCTCGCCGAGGATCTCCGGCAGTTGCACCAGGGACCGAAAGGGCACCGGCCGCGGCGGGCAGTCCTCGGGGCGATCGGCGAGCTCCTCGACGCGGTGCATCACGCCGACGGTCAACGGCTTGCCGCAGGCCGGACAGCGCCCCTCAAGGCGGCGGGTCTCCGGCGGCTCCAGCCTCACGTTGCAGGCGCGGTGGCCATCCAGGTGATATTTCCCCTCTTCGGGGAAGAACTCGACGGTGCCGCCGAACCCCACCCCCGTCTCCAGGGCGCGGCGCATGGCAAAGTAGTCGAGGTCCGTGTCGAAGGCGCACGCCTCGCGACCCAGCATCGGCGGCGAGTGCGCGTCCGAGTTGCTGACCAGAGTGAAACGGTCGAGCTGCGAGACGCGCCAGTTCATCGGCGGATCCGAGGAAAGGCCCGTCTCGACCGCGAAGATGTGCGGCGCGAGGTCGCCGTAACACTCGTCGATCGAGTCGAATCCCGACTTCGATCCCAGCGCGGCGAACCAGGGGGTCCAGATATGGGCGGGGATGAGAAACGCGTCCGGTCCGCTGGCGAGCGCGATCTCCAAAAGGTGGCGCGAGTCGAGCCCGAGGATCGGCCGGCCGTCGGAGGCGATGTTGCCGAGGGTGGCGAGCTTCTCGCGGAAGCGCCCGGCGGTGTCGAGATTGGAGGCGTAGATCAGATGGTGGACCTTGCGCGTCCGGTCCCCCTTCTTGTAGATGGTCGAGATCTCGACCTCCAGCAGGAAGCGGACGGGACCCTGGCAGGCCGCGGGAAGCTGGCGCTCGACCTCGCGCTCGATCTCGGGACGGAGCCGGAACAGCCCCGGCTCGGCGGGGATCAGCTTCGAACGAATCTCCTCGAACCAGGCGGGATGGGTGAAATCGCCGGTGCCGACGACGGTGATCCCCTTGCGCCGGGCCCAGAGCGCGAGGTGCTCGAGATCCGCGTCCCGGCTGGTGGCCCGGGAGTATTTGGAGTGGACGTGGAGATCGGCGTAGAAAGACACGGTGATGAAAAGACGGAACGCCAGCGACTGTACACGGACACGTCTGTTCTGTCCATCCGTCTCTTATCGCCCGATTCGAGTACCGTAAAGGCAGGATGCCGCGAGAGAAGCCCCATCGGGAGGGCGCACCGGCTAGACTGTCGTGCCGTGGCCGCCGATCGGAAGACCCAGGAGAAGTTCTACGCCGTGATCCGCCGTATCCCCCGCGGCCGGGTGG
Organism: Thermoanaerobaculia bacterium; assembly: GCA_036271335.1. Taxonomy (GTDB): domain Bacteria; phylum Acidobacteriota; class Thermoanaerobaculia; order Multivoradales; family UBA5704; genus DATARR01. The sequence goes on along the minus strand of DATBAW010000176.1, from coordinate 47 downwards.
CCACCTACGGCCAGGTCGCGGCGCTCGCCGGGCTGCCCCGGCGGGCG
>DATBAW010000175.1:0-22127 GCA_036271335.1 Thermoanaerobaculia bacterium | reverse complement strand
GCCGGCAGCACCGTGTCGAGGTGGCCGATCAGCAGGAGATGGCCACGGGAGAGGTCCGCACCCCGCGCGTAGAGGACCGGCAGGGGAGGGGAGCCCTCGTCCTGAATTTCCGTGGCCAGCCCGCGCTCCCGCAGCGCTGTGGCAAGATACTCCGCCGCGCGCCGGAGACCCGCCGGATCGCCGCTGTCCGAGGAGATGGCGGTCAGCTCGCGCAGGACGCCCAGGGTCCGCTGGAAGAGCGGCTCGGGAAGCGCGGCACTGTCCATATGAGGTATCTCCATGCGCGGTAGCGTATCGCAGGAGGTCCATATAGACTTCCCCTCTCAATCGGAGGGACGCCCATGGTCAGTGCCGTCATTCTGCTGGTGGTGGAAAAATCGCGGGTCAACGAAGTCGCCGAGGCGCTCGTCGACCTCAAGGGGATCACCGAGGTCTACTCGGTCGCCGGCCAGTACGACCTGGTGGCGATCGCGCGCGTCAAGGACAACGAGGCGATCGCCGACGCGGTCACCCGCCAGATGCTGAAGATCGGCGGCATCCTCCGCTCGGAGACCCTGCTCGCCTTCCGCGCCTTCTCCCGCTACGACCTGGAGCGGATCTTCTCGATCGGCGCGGACGAGCCGCCGAAGTAAGCCATCCCGTGGCAGCAGGCCGCAGGCCCTGGGACCGCCGGCGTCCCCGCCGGCTCTCACTCTGCTTTTGATTTAGTTTTGGTTTGAGCCGGCGGGGACGCCGGCGGTCCCAGGAGGGTGGCGCGCTATTTCTTCGCTTCCGCCCCGCTCCCCTGCGCCGCCTTGAGGATCAGCGCGGCCAGGACGTCATAGTCGCCGCCGAAGTGGTGAGCGCCCGGCAGCACCTGGGCCTTGCCGAGAGCGGGGGTGATCTCCGGACAGAGGCTGTCCTTCTCCTGGCTGCCGTAGAGGCAGAGGACCGGCGGGTGGCCGCCGAGCTTCTTGACCTCGGGCAGAATCGGCTGCCCCTTGCTCCCGCCGCCCAGCCAGTCGGAGACGTGGAACTCGAAGTCCGCGATCTTCTCCGGCCCCAGCAGGGCCACCAGACGCACACGGTCCAGCAGGTCGGCGGGGAGCCGGTTGGCGAAGAAGGGCAGGACGTCGGCGCCGAAGGAGTAGCCGACCAGCAGGGCCTCGGACTTGCCCCAGGTCGCCAGATAGTGGCGAAGGATGCGGTCCAGGTCCTTGGCGCCGATCTCGGGCGACTTGGGGCTCCAGAAATATTGCAGGGAGTTCCAGCCCACCACCGGGATCCCCTGCGCTGAGAGCGCTCCGGCCACGTCCTTGTCGATGCCGGCCCAGCCGCCGTCGCCGGAGAGGATGACGGCGAGCATCTTGCCCCCCTGCCCCTTGGCGGGCACCTCGACCAGCGGCAGACCGGCGACGGAGGGGACTCCGCCTTGGGTTGCGCCGCCGGCCGCAGGCGGAGCCACGGCAGCAGGCGCCGCCGGCGGCTTGTCGGCCTGCACGATCTTGCGGAAGGCCTGGCGGAACTGCGGCGCCCACTTGTTGGCCCGGGAGAAGCCGTGGCCCACGTCGGGCAGCAGGATGGTCTCCGACCCCTTCACCTTCGCGGTGTACTTGACCACGTCGTCCTTGAAGCAGACCTTGTCGATCGTCCCCTGGAAGGCGATCCAGGGCTGCTCGAGGGTGGAGGCCGGACGGAAGACGAGACCCTTCCCCTTGGGGCCCGGGTCGCTGGCGATGCCGTGGCCGGGGCAGAAGGGGTGAGTGAGCTCGAGGTCCGGACAGAAACCCATGCTGATGGCGCCGCTGAAGGTGCTGGGGGGCGCCTGGACGAGGGCGGCGTAGGCGAGCGTCGCGCCGGACGAGTAGCCGACGAGCACCGGCGGCTCGTAGTTGGGGAGGCCCATCGTCTTCTGGACGTACTTGGAGAGCAGCTCGAGGTCGACCGCCGCCGAGGTGCAGCTCTCCTTGGAGGCGTTGAGCTTCGCCACGTAGTCGGGGACGCTGATGCCGACCACCAGGGTGTCCATGTCGGACAGGATCTGGGCCATGTCGACGACTCCCAGGTTCCAGCCGCCGTCGCCGGAGAAGAAGAGCGCGACGTGGCTGGGGTGGGGCGTCCGGCGGTAGATGTAGACCTTGCCGAATCGGCCGTAGGAGAGCGTCTCGGTCGGCGGCGCGGGCGCGGTGGCGGCGGGCGGCGCGTCCTTCGCGGCTTCCTTGGCGCGCGGGGTCGACGCGGCCTTCGTGGGCTTCGCGGCAGTCGCGGGCTTCGCGGGCGGCTCGGCGGCGTGGCCGGACAGCGTCGGAGCCAGCAGCAGGGAGAGGAGCAGCGGAGCGATCTTCTTCATTGGTATCTTCATGGGGGGGCTTCCTTGGAGACGGAGACGGCGCCTCAGCGCTCGCTTCCGGAAGGGGGCTTCAGGTTCTCGCCAAGCGCCAGGAGGATGCGCTGGTACTCGGGTTCCTGGCGGAGCGGGGCGAAGGTTTCCTCCTGCTGGATGGCGGCGAGATCCTTCCACCCCTTGTCGACGGCTTGCTGCAGATCGGCGAGCGCCCGCCGGCGGTCCCCCTTGTGGGCGTAGGCCTGGGCACGGCTGTACAGGATGGAGGGATCCTGCGGGGAGACCTCGGCGGCGATCGAGAGGACGAAGATCGTCCGGTCCCACTTCTTCTGCTGGTTGAACGTCTGCGGCAGGTAGAAGCTGGTCTGCACCTCGAGGTTGTTGAGCAGCCGCTGGGCCGAGAGCCGCTCGTCCGGATCGGCGGCATTCTTCGCCTTGGCGCGCAGCTCGGGGATCTTCAGCGTTCCCACCACCTGGGCGAGGGTCACCGGTTCACCCGAGGGATTGACGGCGGCGAGAATGCCGGGAGCCTCGGCGAGGTACTCCTCGTCGTTCTTGATCCGGGTCGCCCGCTCCTTCTGGTCGCGCTGGAAGGCGGGGTTGGCGGCCAGCTCGGCGGCCTTGCCGGTGGCCTGGGCGAGGTCGTCGGAGATGGCCAGGCCGGCGAAATCCGTGGCGGCGGCGGAGTAGGCGCGCTGCGCCTGGAAGAGATTGCCGGCGGCCTCGGCCTCGTGGGCCCGCGCCATCGTCTGCTTCCAGAGCTCGTCGATGACGGTCCGGTTCTTGCCGCGGGTGCCCGCCTTCATCGCCTGGATCTCCATCCAGCCGAGGGCGCGGGTGGCGAGCTCCTCGGGTGGCCACTGGTGGACGCCGTCGAAGATCTCGACGTGGTGGACCACCCCGGCCTCGGCGAGCATGGGCTCGAGGTCTGCCATCTCGTAGTAATTGAAGTCCTTGTCGCCGACCGTGCCGAAGAAGACGAAAGGATCACCCTTGCGGGGCGCCTCGTGGAAGGGGAAACCGGCGCCGGCGCCGATGATGCCGGCGATCGTGCCGGGCACCGTCCGTGCCAGGGTGACGCTGGCGCGCACGGTGCCGGAAAGGCCGGCGGCGTAGACCCGGTGAGGGTCGATCTGGAAACGGCCATGGGTGTCGGTCCACATCGATCGCATCGCGTCGATGTTCGACTCCATGGGGCCGTCGCTCTGCGAGTTGTTCGAGCTGACCAGGATGTAACCGTATTTCTCGGCGCCGGCGCGGAAACGCTCGGCCGCCTGCGTCCCTCTTCCGCGCGGGTCCAGCACATAGAGAATGGGCCAGGCGCGGGTGGGGGAGTAGCCGCTCGGGAGATAGAGGGCGTAACTCTCGCCGGGCTTGGCCGCGCAGACGATCTTGTCGATCAGCTGGCCGCGGGGGAGCTGGGAGGCGGGCGGCGCGGCCGGCGGAGCGGCTGTGCCCTGAGCGGCCTGAGCTGCGAAGGCCGGTGCGGCGAGCAAAGCGAGCGCAACGGCGAGAACGGTTTTCATGGTGTGTTCAATCTCCATTTGGGGAAGGGACATTCCAGACCGGCGCAGATGGTAACCGATCAGGGGCCGGGCACGATACTTGCTCTGGAATTGGGTCTTCGTTGTTGGGAGTTGCCGTCGCAGAAGGAGCGTCTCATGCTGTTGAAGGCCGGTCCGCGATTCTCCGTTCCTGCCCTGGAGACCTCTCCGGAGGCTCCCCGAAAGGGCCCCGCGCCGGCGCGCCCCCGCGGCGTGCTGCGGCCGGTGGTGGACCTCGACGCGACGATCCCGCTCGGCGGCCAGCAGGCGCCCGTGCCGACGGCGCCCGAGGTGCTGCCGATGCGCTGCCTGCGCTGCCAGGGTCCCGTCGAGCGGGGCACGGCGCCGGTCTGCCTCGAAGGCCAGGGGTACCGGCTGGCCTGGGAGCAGGTGCCGGCCTGGGTCTGCACCCGCTGCGAGCTCGCCTATTTCGAGCCCGAAGAGGTGGAGACCGTACGCGAGGCGCTGCGCGCCATGCGGGCTCTGAAATCGGCCGGCCTGGCGTAGAAGAAGCCCCTCACCTCCCCGGCCCTCCCCGAAAGACTGTGGTATCCTCCCCGTCCCCGCGGGGCTTGTAACTTTTCCACCAGATTTTTCCTTCCCCGAGATCGAGAGGACGGTTTGACTTCGAAGACGAGAGACGACGTGCGCAACCTCGCCATCATCGCCCACGTGGACCACGGCAAGACCACGCTGGTCGACGCGATGCTCTGGCAGAGCGGCACTTTCGGCGCCCACGAGCACGTGGCCGAGCGAGTGATGGACTCGATCGACCTCGAGCGCGAAAAGGGCATCACCATCATGGCCAAGAACACGTCCATCCATTTCATGGGGACGCGGATCAATATCATCGACACCCCCGGGCACGCCGACTTCGGCGGCGAGGTGGAGCGAACGCTGAAGATGGTCGACGGCGTCCTGCTCCTGGTCGACGCCAGCGAAGGCCCGCTGCCGCAGACCCGTTTCGTGCTCCGCAAGGCGCTGGAGGCCGGCCTGCCGCCGATCGTGGTGATCAACAAGATCGACCGCCCCGACGCCCGCGCCCCCGAGGTGCTCGACGAGGTGTTCGACCTCTTCATCGACCTCGACGCCACCGAGGAGCAGCTCGAGTTCCCGGTGCTCTACTGCAACGCCCGCGCGGGCCGCTGCGGCACCACCGCGGAGGGGCTGGGGGACACTCTCAAGCCGCTCTTCGAGGAGATCGTCCGCTCGGTGCCGCCCCCCCGTTACAACCCCGAGATGCCGCTCCAGCTCCTGTTCACCAACCTCGACTACGACGACTACGTCGGCCGGCTGGCGATCGGGCGGATCTTCAACGGCACCGTTCGCAAGGCGCAGGAGGTGGCGGTCTGCCGGCTCGACGGCACCTTCCCGCCGGCCAAGGTCTCGCTGCTCTACGGCTACGAGGGGCTGAAGCGGGTGGAGATCGCCGAGGCGGGTCCGGGAGACATCGTGGCCATCGCCGGCCTCGAGCAGGTGAGCATCGGCGAGACGCTCTCCGAGCGCGAGAACCCGCGGGCGCTGCCGCACATCAAGATCGACGAGCCGACGATCTCGATGGTGCTGTCGGTCAACGATTCCCCCTTCAGCGGCCGCGACGGCAAGCACGTCACCTCGCGCAAGCTCAAGGAGCGCCTGGAGAAGGAGGCGCTGACCAACGTCTCGATCCGGCTCGAGCCGACCGACACCCCCGAAGCCTTCCAGGTCTCGGGGCGCGGCGAGCTGCAACTGGCGATCCTGATCGAGATGATGCGCCGCGAGGGGTACGAGATGTCGGTCGGCAAGCCCGAGGTGATCACCCGCCGCATCGACGACAAGCTCCACGAGCCGATGGAGCAGATGGTGATCGACTGTCCGGAGGAGTACATCGGCGTCGTCACCCAGCAGATGGGGGTGCGCAAGGGGCGGATGACCAAGATGATCAATCACGGCTCCGGCCGGGTGCGGATCGAGTTCCGCGTCCCCTCGCGGGGGCTGATCGGGTTCCGCTCCGAGTTCCTCACCGACACGCGAGGGACCGGGATCATGAACCACCTGTTCGACGGCTGGGACGTCTGGCAGGGGGACATCGCCCACCGCACCAACGGCGCCCTGGTCTCCGACCGTCCCGGCCGCACGACCGCCTACGCGATCGAGGGATTGCAGCCGCGCGGCGAGCTGTTCATCTCGCCCGGTGAGGAGGTCTACGAAGGGATGGTGGTGGGGGAGAACGCCCGCCCCAACGACCTCGACGTCAACATCACCAAGGAGAAGAAGCTCACCAACATGCGCGCCTCCGGCTCCGACGACGCGGTGCGGCTGGTGCCGCCGCGGATCATGAACCTGGAGCAGGCGCTCGAGTTCATCCGCGACGACGAGATGGTCGAGGTCACCCCCCACTCCTTCCGCCTGCGCAAGCGCATCCTGCCGGCGAACCGCCGCAAGTAGAGCTCCGTCGTCCGTCTCCATGCCCGTTCCAGCGTCTCTGGAACGGGCCTTGCACTCAACCGCGGATCACAACGGTCCGGCCTCGGGATTCTTCCGGGCCGGGAGTGCAACATCGGAACGGAGGAAACGTCCATGAAGAAAACAGCTCTGTGTGCGGTGGCGGCGTTGGGTCTCGGGCTCCTGGCCGGACCGGCGAAGGCGGCGGACTTCGGCATCTTCGGCGCCTACCAGGACACCAAGGACGCGGGCAACGGCGGCGGCGGCGGCGTCAAGCTCGACATCGCCAACTTCATCACGCTGCGGGCCACCTACCTGGGCGACGTCACGTCCGGCACCCGCTTCAGCAGCGGCAATGATTTCAAGCTCCGGGTGATTCCGCTGGAGGCCGGCCTGCAGTACAAGTGGCAGCCCGGCTCGACCTTCTCCCCCTACCTCGGCGGGGGCGCCAGCTATTTCGTGCTCAACCCGGACCGCGGCAACACCGACAACGAATTCGGCTGGTTTGCGGTGGCGGGCGCCGACATCAAGACCGATCACGGTTTCGGCGTCATGGTGGAGGCGATCTATCGCAGCGTCGATACCACGGTGCGGCAGAACAGCACCACCACCGTTTCCGACAAGGTCGACCTGCAGCTCCGTGGCTTCGGCGCCAACGCCGGCTTCGTCTGGCACTTCTGATTTCCCCGTTCCGTTCCAACGCATTGGCTGGAGTCGCGGGATGCCGCGCTCCGGCCAATCTGTATATACTCCCGCAGTCGTTTTGTCCCCTGCCGGAAGCAACCCGATCGACTGAAGGAGGTCTCTCATGAGGAAGTGTGCGTTCGTCCTGCTGCTGGCGGCTCTGTTCGCCAGCGTGCCGGCCCGGGCCGTGATCTGCACGATCGACGAAGTACCGGCGGCGACGCTGCTTCTCCCCTACTTCGAGGTGAACCTCGACAACCGATGGGGAGGCAACACCCTGTTCTCGATCAACAACGCGTCGTCCACCGCCGTGCTGGCGCACGTGGTGGTGTGGTCGGACCTGTCGGTGCCGGTCCTCGACTTCAACATCTATCTGACCGGCTATGACGTGCAGACGATCAATCTCTTCGACGTCCTCACCGGCACCCTGCCGCAGACCGCCTCGGATGGACAGGACCCGGGCGACACGATCTCGCCGCAGGGCGCCTTCTCGCAGGACATCAACTTCGCGAGCTGCAGCGGATTCCTGCCGCCGCCGTCGACCCTGCGCGCGGATTTCGTCCAGCACATTCGCCTGGCGCTGACCGGCAAGCCCTCGCCGACGTTCCTCGCCGGAAACTGCGCCGGCCGTGACCTGGGGGACAACATCGCGCGCGGCTACATCACGGTCGACACCGTCAACAGCTGCTCGCTGCTCTTCCCCGGCGACCCCAACTACTTCACGAACGTCGCCACCTTCCAGAACGTGCTCTGGGGAGACTTCTTCTACACCGACGAGCTGCAGAGCTACGCCGACGGCAACCCCATGGTGCACATCGAGGCGAGCCTCACCGACCCCCAGACCACGACGCCGGGCCAGTACACCTTCTATGGCCGCTATGTCGGCTGGAATGCCAGCGACCATCGCGAGCCGCTGTCCACCAACTTCGGGGCGCGCTTCATCACCAAGGGCACCTTCGACGCCGGTACCAGCCTGATCGTCTGGCGCGACTCGAAGGTCAACCAGAACCCCTTCGTCTGCCCGTCGAACGGCGGCTCGCTGCCGTCCTGGTATCCGCTCGGCCAGGAGGGGATCGTGATCTTCGACGAGCAGGAGCAGCCGATGTTGACGTCGAGCTCCCCGGTATCGCCACAGCCGCCGCAGCAGGGGATCATCCCGTTCCCGGCCGAGGCGCAGAGCGTCCTGGTGGGGAGCCCGGACCTGCCGGTGCCGTTCGATTTCGGCTGGATGTACCTCGACCTCAACAGCACGGTGGCGCCGGCCGGCAGCGTGCCGCCCGAGGACCCCGCGGCGGAGCAGGCCTGGGTGTACGTGACGATGCAGGCGCAGGGGCGGTTCAGCGTCGGCTACGACGCCGTCCAGCTCGACAGCGCCTGCTCGGCGCTCCACTTCCTGCCGGGCACCGCCCAGGATCGGCCTCAGTCGTAGATCCCGTCGGCGTACCAGACGCCGGTCGCGCGCTCCCGGTAGATCCGATAGAGCCCGCGGCCGGCGATCTCCACGTCCCAGTAGTCCCGCCCGGCCGGATCGTCTGCCCACCACTCTTCCTCCAGCCCCCAGGGACCGGAAGCGACCTTCACCGTCCCTTCGATCCGGGGGCGCTTCGCCTCTTCCGCCTGCACGGTCGCGCGGATCTCGACCGGGCTCGCCGTCGCGCCCCCCTCCTCTCCGGCGGTCAGCACCTCGATCTCGACCGGTGGCCGCAGCACCCGCACGGCGAGGAGCCCGCGGCCGGCGCGCGGCTCGCGGCGGACCTCGGGGGGCGGCGGCGGAGAGAAGTCGACGAGGGCGAAGCGCTCCGGCCGGTGGCCGTCCACCGGCCTCGGCGAGCCGACCCGGTCGGGGCCGAGCAGGGCGAAGAGGCGTGCCAGGGTGGTGGCCAGCCGGTCGGGCGACAGGGCGGCCGGGCCATAGAGCGAGAGCTGCGCCTCGCGCGGCCGGTCGGGATGGCCGATGAAGGTGAAGCCGGCCACCGGCGCGCCGGGCGGACGGGCTTCGAGCTCCAGGCGGACCAGGGTGAGCAGGGTCTTGACGTCGCAGGTGGGCGCCGGCAGGTCGACGGCGCGCGTCTGGATGCCCTCCGGCTCCAGCCGCATCTCGAGCTCCAGCCGCAGGCAGGCGAAGCCGCGCGCCGCGAGGCGCTGGCAGAGGCGATCGAGCGCCGCCCGCCCCACGAACAGGAAGGGCTCGAGCGCCACGAGCGGCCACTCGAGGCTCATCCCCTCGTGGAAGGCCGGCGGCGGCTCGCGCGGCATCAGCGGCCGGGGATCGATGCCGCGGGCGGTCGAATGCAGCTCGCGGCCGAGGCGGCCGAGGCGGCTGGCGATCCGCGACGGCGGCAATTTGGCGAAGTCCCCCACCGACCGCACGCCCCAGCGCTCCAGCGTCTCGGCCACGTCCACCTCCGGCGCGAGCCGCTGGAGCGGCAGGGGAGCGAGGAAGGCGGCCTCCTCGCCGTCGGGCACGATCGCCGGCGGATGGGCGAGGCCTGAGGCCACACGGGCGGCGAGCTTGCTGGAGGCGATCCCCACCCGCGCCGGCAGCCCCGCGGCGTCGGCGGCGCTCATCAGCGCGCGCCCCATCGCCAGCTCGGGCTCGGTGCCCGGATAATGACGTTCGATGCCGTCGGCGTCGAGATAGACGATCCCTTCGCCGGCGTCCTCGACGCGCGGCGAGAAGGCCTCCGCCACCTCCAGCAGCGCCTCCTGGGCCGCGCGCTCGCAGTCGGCGTCGCGCGGCCGGGCCACCAGCTTGGGGCAGAGGGCGCGCGCCTGGGGGAGGCTGAGGCCGGGCCGCAGGCCGGCCGCGCGGGCGAGGCGCGTCGCCGCCACCACGCGGGCGGCGTTGCCGTTCCCCTCCATCACCGCCAGCGCCTCGCGCGCCAGCTCGGGCTCGCTGCGCAGCCGGGCGGCGAGGGGGAAGAGCGGGAGGTGGAGGCAGGCGATGCGTGGCATGGCGAGGCGAAACGGCTAGCCTCTTCAGGCCGAGGCGGCCCGGAGGAGAGGCCACACCCGCTCCTGGCGGACTGGAGCCGCGGGTCGCGCCGGGAGACGCGGCGGCAGCGGTGGGCGTGGCAGATCTTCGACCAGCAGCCGGAGAGCTTCGCTCTGGCCCGGGAGACGGCCCCGGTGCTTCTCCAGCTCGACGCGCGCGGAGAAGCCATCGAGCAGCCAGGGGGAGGCGCCGCCGCCGCGCCAGGCGGCCTGCCCGCGGCCAGCCTGCAACACCGCGGCCGCGGCCGTGCCGGTCACCCGATAGGGAGAGCCCACCAGCAGCACCGCGTCGTGAGTTTTCGCCGCTCGCGCCAGACGGAGCCAGGCGGACTCCACTCCCCGGCCGCCGCGCACCGGCGGCAGCCCGAGGTCGATCGCCACCAGGGGGAAGCCGCCGGCGAACAGCATCTCCGCCGCCGCCAGCGCCTCCTTCATCCGGGCCGGGCGCGTCCAGAGGAACCGTTCGAGGTCGATCCCTGCCGCCGCCGCCGCCTTGGGATCGAGGCTGTCGCCGAGATCCACCAGCGCCGCCGCCTCGCCCACCCCGGTGGCCGCGGCGAGCGCCGCGAGCAGGGTGGAGAAGCGGCCGCTGGTGCGGGAGCCGACGAGCTCCACCAGCTGGCCGCGCGGCAGGCCGCCGGCGAGCAGGCGGTCGAAGACGGGAACGGCGGTGGCGAAGGCGCCCTGGCCCGCCGCCTCCCGCATCTCCCGGTCGAGCTCGCGGGCGCTGCGCAGATGCGCGCGGAGGGCCTCGGGGAGGGCCGATCTTTCGAATTTCGTCTGTGTGAGCGGCTCGGTCATGGTCTCTCTCCCGCGAGCCTCAATATAAAGCGTAATGAAAGCGTAAGTCAAATCAAATCAGATGCTTACAATGAGGCATCGAGTCGTCTTCCGACGTGTCGAGCGAGGTGATCTGATCGATTCTCGCGCCGTGCCGGGGCGCCGGTTTCTCCTTCGCCGCACTTTGTGACAGCCGGCACGAACTTCTGCCCGACCACCCAACCGCAGTAGAATCCGGCGCGATGACGATGAAGGTTGCCGACGTGCGCCGGGAGTACGGGCGGGCCGGGCTCTCCGAGGAGGATCTCGCCGCCGATCCCATCGACCAGTTCCAGCGCTGGCTGGATCAGGCGAAGGCGGCGGATCCCCAGGATTTCACCGCCATGACCCTCGCCACCGCCGACGGCGCCGGGCGGCCGTCGGCGCGCGTCGTGCTCCTCAAGGGGGTGGACGAGCGGGGGTTCGTCTTCTACACCGACCATGGCAGCCGCAAGGGACGGGAGCTGCTGGCGAACCCGCGCGCCGCCCTGGTCTTCTACTGGGCGTCGCTCGACCGCCAAGTGCGCGTCGAGGGGACCGTCGAGACGACCTCGCGCGCGGAGTCGGAGGCCTACTTCGCCTCCCGCCCGCGCGGCTCGCGGCTGGGGGCCTGGGCCTCCGAGCAGAGCCGGCCGATCTCCGGGCGGGCCGAGCTCGAGCGGCTCTGGAGCGAGGCCGGCGAGCGCTTCCCCGGCGACGACGTGCCGCTACCCGACGACTGGGGGGGCTTCCGAGTGCGCCCGGAAGCGATCGAATTCTGGCAGGGGCGCCCCAGCCGGCTGCACGACCGGCTGGTCTACACCTTGCTGCCCGCGGGGGGCTGGAAGATCGAACGGCTGGCTCCCTAGCAGCAGGAACACAAGGGACGGCAGAGACAGCAGGGACATCAGGAATCATGAAGACGACTGCCGATACTGGATTTTTCTTGTCCTTGGAGTCCCTGATGTCTCTTATGTCCCTGGTTTGCCTTTTCCGCTAGCCTCATGGAATCCATCGACTCCTCCTGTGACGTCGCGGTGGTCGGCGGCGGCCTGCTCGGGCTGGCCACCGCCATGGCCCTCTCCCGCCGCCACCGGGTGACGGTCCTCGAAGCGGAGGAGCGCCTCGCCGCCCATCAGAGCGGCCACAACAGCGGCGTTATCCATTCGGGGATCTACTACAAGCCGGGCTCGCTCAAGGCGACCCTCTGCGCCGAGGGGGCGCGGGCGATGTATGCCTTCTGCGCCGAGGAGGGGATCGCCCACGAGCGCTGCGGCAAGCTGATCGTGGCGACCGCCGCCGAGGAGCTGCCGCGGCTCGACGAGCTCGAACGGCGAGGAGCGGCCAACGGCCTCGCCGGCGTGCGCCGGTTGGCTGCGGAGGAGATCCGCGACTTCGAGCCTCACGCCACCGGCATCGCGGCGCTCCACGTGCCGGCCACCGGCATCGCCGACTACCCGGCGGTGGCGCGCGCCTATGCCCGCCGGATCGAGGCGGCGGGGAGCCGGGTGCTGACCGGCGCCCGTCTCATGGGGGTTCGCCGGGATGGCCCCGGGCTGGTCGCGGAGACGGCGGCAGGCGCGGTCGCCGCCCGGCTCCTGGTCAACTGCGCCGGCCTGCAGTCCGACCGCGTGGCGCGCCTCTGCGGCGCCGAGCCGGAGGTGCGGATCTTCCCCTTCCGCGGCGAGTACTACGACCTCGTCCCCGAGCGGCGGCGGCTGGTGCGTGGACTGATCTATCCCGTCCCCGACCCTCGCTTCCCGTTCCTCGGCGTCCACCTGACGCGGCGGGTGGACGGCGCCATCGAGGCCGGCCCCAACGCCGTGCTCGCCCTCAAGCGCGAAGGGTACCGCTGGCGCGACGTCTCGCTGCGCGACGCCGCCGCGATCGCCGCCTGGCCGGGCTTCTGGCGCATGGCGGCGCGCTTCGGCCGGATCGGCGCCTACGAGGTCCGGCGGTCGCTGTCGAAGGGTCTGTTCGTGCGCGATTTGCAGCGGCTGGTGCCGGAGATCCAGGCCGCCGACGTCCATCGGGCGGGGAGCGGCGTCCGCGCGCAGGCGCTCGACGCCAAGGGGGGGCTGCTCGACGACTTCCGGATCGTGCGCGGCGAGCGGGCGATCCACGTGCTGAACGCCCCTTCCCCCGGCGCCACCGCCTCGATCTCGATCGGCGAGCGGATCGCGGCGATGGCGGGGGAGGAGCTGGGGTAGGGGCGGCCCTATGTGGCCGCCCTGGGTGGGGAAAACAGGGCGGGACCGCCATGGGCAGGGAACAGGGCGGGACCGCCATGGGCAGGGAACATGGCGGACCGCCATGGGCAGGGAACAGGGCGGACCGCCATGGGCAGGGAACAGGGCGGGACCGCCATGGGCAGGGAATAGGGCGGACCGCCATGGGCAGGGAACAGGGCGGCCACATAGGGCCGCCCCTACAAACCCTATCTGCCTTCCGAGGCGTGGTCGACCCAGATCCGCACCGTCTCGGCGTCGCTGGTGACCGTCAGCAGCTCGCCTTCGCCGAAACGGGCGAGCTCGTCGAGAGCGGCGTTGACGTTGAGCTGGTCGCCGGAGCCGGAGAGCAGGGCGGCCATCACCGAGAGGGGGATCCTCGCCTCGACGTTCTCCGCCTTGCCCCCCTGGTCGGTCGCCCGCATCTCCAGATATCCGCCCCGCTTGGCGATCCGCACCTTCGACTGGGGATCGTTGACGGTCAGGAAGGTGGCGTCGGGACCGTCCTGGAGCTCGCGCCAGGCCCGGCGGAGCTCGGCGACGTCGTAGTCGTGGTCCTTGACGTGGACGCGGCCGCCGTGCTGCGCATCCTCCGGGATCATGCCGGCGAGATTGTGGATCATCGACAGGGGGAGGTTGATCTTCGCCTGATCGCCCCCCTTGTCCTTGTTGTGCACGTCGACGTGAAGCCAGAGATCCGCGGCTCCGGCGGTGGCGGTGGTGAGCGCCGCCGCGAGCAGCGCGGCGCCGGCAAGTCTGGCAATTCCGAAAGGCTTCGTTCCGTTCATCGTCATCTCCTCGCTGAGTCCTCGATTGCACCGTTCGTCCGGTTGCAATCATCAGGACGGACGAGGAGAGCGATCCGTTTCAAAGCTTCATCGCCTCCAGCTCGTCGATGCGCTCGCGCACGAGGTCGAACCCCCCCTGCCAGAACCTGCGGTCGGTCATGTCGATGCCGACCTCGGCGAGGATCTGCTCGGGGCGCGCCGAGCCGCCGTAGGAGAGCAGCCGCAGGTAGCCGGGCTTGAACGCCTCGCCCTCCTCCTGGAACCGGCGGTAGAGGGCGAGCACCAGGAGCTGGCCGAAGCTGTAGGCGTAGCAGTAGAACGGGCTCTGGTAGATGTGGGGGATCGACAGCCACTCGTGGCGGAACTCGGGACCGATCTCGACGCTGTCGCCGAACTGCTCGCGCAGCTTGGCGAAGTAGAGCTCCGCCAACTCGTCCGTCGAGCGGCCGGCGCGGACGGCGTCGTGGGCCTCGATCTCGAAGAGCACGAAGTAGGCCTGGCGCAGGATGGTGGCGTAGACGTCGTCGACGGCGGCGGCCAGCAGCTCGCGGCGGGCGAGCGGGTCGTGCTCCTCGCGCAGCAGGCGGTCGGTCATCAGCATCTCGGCGAACACCGAGGCGGTCTCGGCCAGCGGCAGCGAGGCGTGCTGGGTCAGGCTCGAGCAGTGGTCCGCCAGCATGCTGTGGATGGCGTGGCCGAGCTCGTGGGCGAGGGTGGCGACGTCGCGCACCCGGCCGGAGTAGTTGACCAGCACCCACGGCGTGTAGCGCGGCAGCACGGTGTAGCAGAAGGCGCCGCCGCGCTTGCCCTTGCGGATCTCGCCGTTGAGATGGTTCTCGTCGAACACCCGCTGGGCGTACTCGGCGAGCTTGGGATGGAAGTCCTCGAAGGTCTCCAGCACCGAGCGGACGGCGTCCGCGTACTCGATCTTGCGGTCGGAGCCGGCGAGCGGGGCGTAGAGGTCGTAGCGCCGCAGCCGCTCGAGCCCGAGCCATCCCGCCTTCAGGCGGAAGTAGCGCTGGAAGATGCCGACGTTCTCGCGCGCCACCTCGAGCAGCACCTGGACGGCGCGGTCGGGCACGTCGTTGTCGAGGTTGCGCACGGCGATGGGGGCGGAGTGGCCGCGCAGCCCCACCTGCTCGTCGTACCAGTTGCGCACCACGTAGGTGTAGATCTGGCCGAGGATGTTCGAATCCTGCGAGTAGACCCGGTAGAGCTCCCGGTAGGCCCCCTCGCGCAGCGTGGGATCGGTCGAGAAGGCGTAGCCCATCAGCTCGTCGCGGGTGAGCCTGCGGACCTCGCCCTCCACCTCGAGGCTGAACTCGAGGCGGTTGGTGAGCATCGAGTAGAGGGTGACGACGGCGTCGCCGCCCGTCTGGTCCTTGATGTTGATGATCTGCTCGCTCTTCTCGTCGAGCGTGTAGGGCTTGAAGCGCCGCAGATCCTGCAGGAACTGGCGGTAGTCGCGGTGCTCGCCCTCGCTGGGGAGCAGGCGCCAGGCCTCGTCGTCGCCGAGGCTCCGCCACCAGAGGGTGAAGAAGAGGATGCGGTTGCCGGCCTCGGTGACCTCCTGCTGCACGCGGTTGCGGAAGGTCAGCGCCTCCTGGCTGCCGGTGTCGGAGTAGAACCAGAGCGAGGAGTAGCCGTTGATCACCTGGATCAGGTCGTGCAGCTCCTCGTACTGGCGGAGGATGGCGAGGAAGGCGTGCGGCTCCATCCGCGGATCGAGGTCCGCGCGCCGCCGCTCGAACGCCGCCACGGCGGCTTCGAGGCCGGCCAGACGGGAGGAGAACACCTCTTCGCTGGGCTCGGGCAGCAGGTCCGAAAGGTCCCAGGTGCTGAGGGTGTAGGTCGGAAAAGATCGGGTGATGACGTCCATTTCACTCTGCTTCCCGGAGTCCGAAGTTTTCATCGCCGCTATTTTAGCCGAGCCGGGGGGACGATGACCGCCGCCACGCCCTTTTCGCGCGCCAACTGGTTGAAATGGGTGAGATCGGCATCCCAGATCCCGCGCAGCTGGCCGAGCCGGGCGTCGATCTCCACCACCAGCGCGTCGCGGGCTTGCACGGCCTGTGCCGTCGGCCGGTAGTCGCCGAGCGCGGCGGAGGCGGCCACGCCGTTGAGCTTGTCGTCGAGCCGGATGGGGAAGTTGAGCGGGTCCTCGGAGGCGTGGTTCTTGGTCTGGTAGAGCGCCTCTTCCACCGCGGTCATCTTCTTGTCGAGCTCCTTGGCGGCGTCGACCACCGGCTTCATCGCGTCGTCCTTGGCCAGCCGCTTCTCGACGTCGTTGAGCTGCGCGCGCACCTCGCGGATACGGCGGACGGCGTCGTGCACCTCGGTCAGCTTGTCCCGCGTCGCGAGCAGGAAGCGGAATTGCGCCTCGAGGTCCTCCTGCGTGCTGCTGGAGCGCGGGTCCTTGCGGACCTCGAAGGGTGCGTTGAGGGTCTGGCCCGCCACGGTCAGGCGGACCTGGTACATCCCGGGCACCGCCGTCGGCGCGACCGGATTGCCGTTCCAGAGCACCATGCCGGGGAACTTGCTGCCGGCCGGCCAGGAGAGGTCCCAGGCGAAGCGGTTGAGCCCCGCCTTCAGCGGGATTTTCGGCAGCTCGGGGTCGTCCTCGCCTTCGGCCGGCTCGGCGGTGTCCTGGCGGAGACCGGCGAGCCGGCGCTCGAAGGCGCGCGCCGCCGGTCCCTGCTCCTCGGCTTCCTCGTCGCCGGCCTCCGGCTTCTTGTCCACTTCTCCGGCCGACGCTTCCGGCTTGGCGTGAAAGGTCTGGATCACCTTGCCGTCGCCGGTGAGGATCTCCAGCTTGGCGCCCTTGGCCTGCTCGGCGGTTGGCGCGGCCTTCAGGTAGTAGTCGATGACCACGCCCGCCGGCGGGTTCTGGCCCACGCCCGGCTGGGGAAAGGAGCCGCCGGCGTCGGCGTAGCGGTAGCTCGGGGCGGGCGCGTAGAGATGGACGGCGGCGCCGCCGAGGTCGTGACGGGCGGCGAGCTCGCGCAGCGGCGAGAGGTCGTCGAGCACCCAGAAGGCGCGGCCGTGGGTGGCGGCGATCAGGCTGTTGTCCTTGATCGTGAGGTCGTGCACCGGCACGATCGGCAGGTTGAGCTGCAGCGGCTGCCAGCGCGCGCCGTCGTCGAAGGAGACGTAGACGCCGCGCTCGGTGCCGGCGTAGAGCAGGCCGCGGCGCTCGGGGTCGGCGCGGACGACGCGCGTGAAGTGGCCGGGGTCGATCCCGGCGTCGATCCGCGTCCAGGTGGCGCCGTAGTCGGCGGTCTTGTAAAGGTAGGGACGATTGTCGTCGGACTTGTACATCGTCGCCGCGACGTAGGCCACCCCTTTGTCGAGCGGGCTGGCGTCGATCTCGTTGATCATGATCCAGTCCGGGATCCCCTTCGGCGTGACGTTCTTCCAGCTCTTGCCGCCGTCGCGGGTGAGCTGGACCAGGCCGTCGTCGGAGCCGGTCCAGATCACGCCGGGCTCCAGCGGCGACTCGGCGACGTAGAAGATCGTGCCGTAGTACTCGACGCTGGTGTTGTCCTGGGTGATCGGGCCTCCCGACGAGCCCTGCCGCGACTTGTCGTTGCGCGTCAGGTCGGGCGAGATCGTCGCCCAGCTCTGCCCGCCGTCGGTGCTCTTGAACAGCACCTGGGCGGCGGTGTAGAGGGTATTCGGGTCGTTGGGCGAGAAGGCGATGGGGAAGTTCCACTGGAAGCGGTATTTGAGCTCCGCCGCGCCGGAGCCCATCGGGTTGTCCGGCCAGGGGTTGACGTCGCGGAGCTCGCCGGTGGCATGGTTCAGCCGGGTGAGCAGGCCGCCGTAGGAGCCGCCGTAGACGACGTCCGGATTCTTCGGATCGGCCAGGATGTAGCCGCTCTCGCCTCCCGACGTCGGCTCCCAGTCGCCGGGGCCGATGCCGCCGCCGCTGCCGCGCGAGAGGATGCGCAGCGCCGAGTTGTCCTGCTGCGCGCCGAGCATCCGGTAAGGGATGTGGGTGTCGGTCGAGACGCGGTAGAACTGCGCCGTCGGCTGGTTGTCCTCGCTGGACCAGGTCTTGCCGCCGTCGTTCGAGACCGCGGCGCCGCCGTCGTTCGACTCGATCATCCGCAGCGGGTCGCTGGGATCGATCCAGAGGTCGTGGTTGTCGCCGTGGGGGACGCGGATGTTGCCGAAGCTCTTGCCGCCGTTCGTGGAGTGCAGGAAGGCGACGTTGGGGGCGTAGACCCCCTCTTCGTCTTTGGGATCGGCGTAGACGTGGCTGTAGTACCAGGCGCGCTGGCGGAGCTCGCGGTCGTCGCTGGTCTTGGTCCAGGTCTTCCCGGCGTCGCGCGAGCGGAACATCCCCCCTTCCGCCGCCTCGACGAGGGCGTAGAGGTTGTCCGGATCGGCGGGGGAGACGGCGACGCCGTTGATGCCGATCGTCCCGTGGGGCAAGCCGGGGTTGTGGGTCAGCTCGCTCCAGTGGTCGCCGCCGTCGGTCGTCTTCCAGATCCCGGAGCCCGGCCCGCCGCTCTCCAGGCTGAACGGCGTGCGCTTGAAGTTCCACATCGAGGCGTAGAGGATGCGCGGGTTCGTGGGGTCCATCGCGAGGTCGACGGCGCCCACCCGGTCGCTGACGAAGAGCACGCGCTCCCAGTGGCCGCCGCCGTCGGCCGAGCGGTAGACGCCGCGCATCTCGTTGGGGCCGAAGACGTGGCCGAGCACGGCGGCGTAGACGAGGTCGGGGTTCCTGGGATGGATGCGGATGCGGACGATCTGGCGGCCGTCGGTGAGCCCCGCGAGCTTCCAGGTGCGGCCGGCGTCGGTCGACTTCCAGAGGCCGTCGCCGTGGGAGACGTTGCCGCGCACCGTCACCTCGCCGCCGCCGGCGTAGACGACGTTGGGATCCCATTCGGAGACGGCGACGGCGCCGATCGAGCCGCCGAAGAAGCCGTCCGAGACGTTCTTCCAGGTGCGGCCGGCGTCGGTGGTCTTCCACACGCCGCCGCCGGTGCCGCCGAAGTAGTAGGTGTTGCGGTCGCCGGGGATGCCGGTGACCGCCGCCACCCGGCCGCCGCGGAACGGTCCCACCTCGCGCCACTTCAGGCCGGCGAGCAGCATCGGATCGACCGCCGGCTTGGGCGGTGTCGCGGGGATCGGACTCGGCTTGGCGCCAGCGGGGAGGCTGAGGAGAAGAAGGAGCGGGAGGGCGGCGCGGATGAACGATTTGGCCATGGCGCCGCTTTTTTACCACACCGCGCAGGGCGCCCGCGCGGGGCACCCTGCGATCTCCGGCTAGCGGTAGTCTTCGACGGTCAGCTTGTCGAGCGGCAGGCCGAAGGGGTAGAAGAGGTTGAACACCGGCTGCTCGATGACCTCGGCGAAGCGGAGGAACAGCGGGCCGTACTCCTCGATCGGCGACTGGCCGGCCTCGATCTGCCCGTACTCCTCGTTGGAGATCGCCAGCATCTCGGCCATCTGCTCCGGCGTCTTGCCGCGGCGCTCGCGATGCTTGCGGATCAGCTCGCCGGCCTGGCCGGTCTTGGTGTCGGCGGAGCGCCCGCTGTCGGCGAGCAGGCGCGAGGTCGGGGTCTCCAGCTTGATCGCCACGTTGGCGAGCAGCGGGCCCCAGGTCTCCGCGGGCGAGGCTCCCGCCTCGATGTCGTGGTACTTGTCGGCCGGGATCCCCAGCCGGCCGGCCATATCCTCGCTCGAGAGCTTCTTGCGCTCCCGCTCTTTCATCAGGACATCTCCGAGTTTCACCGTCGCCTCCTTCTGAGGATGGTTGGTCTTCCGTCCAGGCCGCCGATCCTAGCACAGCGGCCCTCTCGCTTTAGGGGGTGCCTGGCGGAGGGCGGGACGGGACAAGATCAGCGTTTGCGCTCGGTCGACAGCGCCTTCAGCGCCTCGATCGGGCGGCGGTCGGGGCTCATCAGCTTGATCGCCCGCCGCAGGTGCGCCTCGGCCTTCTCGGCGCTCCCGGCCTGGCGCTCGATCTCGCCGGCGTAGAGCGCCGCCAGGCCGCAGTTGGGATCGCGGCGCAGGGTCTCGTTGAGCTCCTTGAGGGCGCGGCCGGCGTGCGCCGAGCTGACCAGGAAACGGCAGTAGGCGAGCTCGGCGGCATAGACGCCGTTCTGCGGATCGCAGTCGGCGGCGAACTCCAGGAGCACCAGCGCCTCGCGGTCCTTGCCGGCGTCCATCAGCGCCTTCCCCTTCTTGTACTGCGACTCCGGGTCGAGCAGGTCGGTCTTGATCGCGAAGTTTGCCGCCGGCTTGCGGGCGCGCTCCTCGCGCAGCGTCCGCCGCCGGAAGAGCAGGGTGTTGCGGGCCTCGACGTCGGAGAGCTCGGCGTAGGCGCGGGCGCCGGAGAGGAAGAGGTCGCGCGCCTTCTCCGCCAGCTCGGCGGAGTCGAGGGCCCAGGGCGCGAACCGGCGGGCGAAGGCGAGGAACGCTTCCTCGAACGCCGCCGCCGTGCCCTCCTCCGGCACGCCGAAGAGATCGAAGGCGTCCTGCCGGCGATAGGAGAGGTAGGCCGCCATGATCTCGTTGCGGCGGCGCTCGATGTCGGGATCGGGTGGCGGCGGGACGGCGATCCGGACCGCGACCGTCGCCGCGGCGGGTACCGGGAGCGGAACGATGGCGGGAATCGCGAATGGTACCGTCGGCGGCACCGTGGCCGCGGGGACGGGCTGCGCCGCGGTCACCGGGCGCTGGAACGAGCCGGTGGCGGAGAGGTCCTTGGGCAGCACCTCCGCCGTCGTCACCACCCCCAGGATCGACAGCGCGTAGAGGGCGCGGGTGATCTCGTCGACCGGCAGCTGGGTCAGCTCGGCGAGCTCGCCCATCCGCCGGCCGGGGGGGTGGAGGGCGCCGGCGATCTGCGTCTGGTGCGCGTTGAGGCGCAGCTCGTCGATGGGAAAGGGGGGCGTGGGATGGCGGACCAGCTTGCGGCCCACCAGCGGCGCCACCGCCATGTCCACCTCCTCCTGCGGCGTCAGCTTGCTGACGCCGGTGAGGATCAGCTGCGGCACCTTCACCTTGAGCGGCGATTCGGCCGCCGGCGCCTCGTCGAGCCGGCGGAACTCCCCTTCGCTCCAGGAGAACAGGTCGAGCAGCTTTTTGGCCAGGTTCTGTTGCAGAATCCGGAACAGATCGGCGGCGGAGACCAGCCCGTGCTCGATCAGCACCTCGCCGAAGAAGACGCCGCGGGCGGCGGAGCGCGACAGGCAGGCGGTGAAGTCCTCGTCGCTCAGCTTCCCCTCGGACACCATGTAGCGGCCGAGGGTCTCGTGGGCGAGGTTGGAGCGGCAGTCGACCGGCACGCCGTTCTCGAGCAGGATCCGTTTCCACACCTGCCGCCGCCGGAGCTCGAGGACGACCGAGCTCTGATGCAGCGAGTGGGCGAGGAGCAGAGGCGCGAAAGACACCTCCAGGAAGCTCCCTTCCCGCAGATGGGCGATCTCCTCCAGTTGCGCGGAAGTAGGAATCATGGGTGTCCTGAAGAAAAATGCAGGTGGGAGTATACCCAACGAGGAGGCCGGATGGAGAAGGAAGCGACGGTACCCCCGATGATCCTCGACGGCCCGGCCGCGGGCCCCGCTGTGGTCCCTATAATCGCGCTGGCCCACGGCGCCGGGGCGCCGATGGACTCGCCGTTCATGAACACGATGGCCGCCGGCCTCGCCGCCGCCGGCCTGGCGGTGGCGCGCTTCGAGTTCCCCTACATGCGAAGGCGCCGCGAGACCGGCGAGGGGCGGCCGCCCGACCGCGAGCCGGCGCTGCGGCAGGCCTGGCTGGAGGTGATCGCCGCCCTCGGAGGAGGGGAGCGCCTGGTGATCGGCGGCAAGTCGATGGGCGGCCGGATGGCCAGCCTGGTGGCCGACGAGGCGGGCGTCCGCGGGCTGGTCTGCCTCGGCTACCCCTTCCACCCGCCGGGCCAGCCCGGCAAGCTGCGCACCGCCCATCTCCGCGACCTGCGCACCCCGACCCTGATCGTGCAGGGCACCCGCGACGCTCTCGGCTCCCGCGAGGACGTCGAGGGCTACGACCTGTCGCCGGCCATTCGAATCGTCTGGCTGGAGGACGGCGACCACTCTTTCAAGCCCCGCGTCGCTTCGGGGCACACGGAGAAGGAGCATCTGGCGACGGCGGTGGCGGCGGTGGAGCACTTCGTTCGCGAGCTCGGGTAGATCCTCCTGGGACCGCCGGCGTCCCGCCGGCTCTAACTCCGCTTTTAGTTTGTATAAGTTAGAGCCGGCGGGACGCCGGCGGTCCCAGGAGGATCTACCCGAGCTCGCGAACGAAGTGCTCCACCGCCGCCACCGCCGTCGCCAGATGCTCCTTCTCCGTATGCCCCGAGGCG
>DATBAW010000174.1:0-28604 GCA_036271335.1 Thermoanaerobaculia bacterium | reverse complement strand
GCCGTCGAGGAACGCGATGCCCGAGCCGAGCACCGTTGCCGCGATCACCCACCGCGCCGCGGGGGTGCCCCATCGCAGCTCGCCGCCGGTCGTTGCCATCCCGTCCAGTCTGCCGCGCGCCATATCCTGCGCCGCAACGCTCCCCCACGAAAGGCCACCGATGGATGACGCCGAGCTCCTCGCGCACATCAACACCCTCGTCGCCGAAGAGCAGAAGCTCGTCGAGACGCCGGATCACGACCCGAAGCGGCTGAGCAAGCTCGAGGTCACCCTCGACCAGTGCTGGGACCTCCTGCGCCAGCGCCGCGCCCGCCGGGAGTTCGACAAAGACCCCGACAAGGCCAAGGTGCGGGACGCCGGCATCGTCGAGAATTACGAGCAGTAGGAGGCTCAGCGAGCCTGCCGGCCGCTCTTCGGCGTCTTCCCGTCCTCCACGGTTCCGACGTCCACCATGGCGGAGTCGGTCATCACCACGAAGGGCCGCGGCTCGATCGTGATCCCGCCTTTGCCGTCGTGCCGGACCACCTGCACGGTCCCCATGCCGTAGCCCATGGGGCCTCGATTGTAGTAGTGGACCCGCAGATGGTACGGCCCGGCGTCGCGGCCCGCCGGCTGCCGAACGGTGAAGCATTCGGGGCCGTAGCCGGTCGTCACGTCGGCGTAGAGCTGACCGCCGGAGGGGAGGGTCGGCTGCCGGTAATAGGCGTGATCCCCCTTGCGGTCCCAGACGTGGAGATCGACGTCGTTGGCGTCGGTCTCCCAGGTGAGGACGAAGCGTATGGAAGGCTCATCCTCGATCCGGGCGCCCTGGGAGCGGAGGCGGTCGAGCAGCTCCGTCCGGCGGCCCGGCTCGGCGCGCAGCCAAGCGGCCGCGAGGAGGCCGAGATCTTCCCGCATCACCCGGTCGACGCCGGCGAAACGCCCGCTCGGATATTTCTGCTCGAGCCCTTTCTCCATCGCCGCGAAGGCCTCGCCGAAACGGCCGGCACGCAGCAGCGCCCAGGCGAGGAGGCGGTGGCCCGAAGGGTGGTCGGGCCGTTCCTCGACCGCCTTCTGGTAGGTGTCGATCGCCAGCTCGAGGCCGTTCGCGCCTAGCCCTTCGAGACGCTCCCCGGCGAGGCGCCGGAGGTCGGCCCGGCGCGGGAAGAGGTCGATGAGCGAGCCGTAGGCGCGAGCGGCGCCGGTCCGGTCGCCCTCCGCCTCCCACGCTTCACCCAGGGCGAGGAGACCCAGCACGTCTCCGGGCTCCTCGGTGTTCCAGGCCTCGGCGATCTCGCGGGCCTGACCGGTCCGGCCGGCGGCCAGCAGCTTCTTCACCTCGGCGAAGCGACCCTGGTATGGCGCCGTCTCCGCTTCCTTCTCCTCGTCCTCGTTCGGCAGGGGACGCGCGGTGGCCCGGCGCTCCTCGCGGACGAGAGGCGCCGACTGGAGAGCCGGGGCAGAGGGTGGCGGTGGCGGAGGAGCCGCCGACACTATGTCGGTAGGGGAGACGACGGCGAACCCCGCGATCGTGCCTCCCGCGACGCCGCCGGGAACACCGTCTTCGACTCCCCCTTCGACCGGTTCCTCGGCCGCGGGTGAGGGTAAGGCCAGAGGTGATTCCGCGGTCACGGTCTCCCGGGGCGCGACATAGTCGAGAGACTTGAGCGCCATTTCCTCCTGGGTGGTGATCATTCCCTGCGAGTTCCCCGGCCGGTCGAAGGTCTTGCGGGCCGTCACCTCCAGACCTCCCGGTCCGACGGTGAGGATGTCGGCGAGGGCCTGCCGGTCGAGGCCGAAGCGCGCGTAGTCGTACTGGGTCTCCAGCACCAGCAGGGAGGTGAAGGGGCTGAGGACCCGGTTCTTGACGCTCACCGCGACGATCTCCAGGCCGAGCGCCTGCCGGAGGTCGTCGTCGCCGGCGGCGGCCGTCTCGCGCTGGTGGAGGAGCCGCTCGATGCGGGCCTGGGCCCAGGCCCGCTGGAGCAGCGGACGCTCGGCGGAGCCGAGCCCGGCGAGCGGCACGGCCTTGCCATCCAGGGTGAGGTGGAGTGGCCTGTCCGCCGGCAGGTCGGCGTAGACCAGGGTTTCGTCGCCGGGCTGCACGCCGTCCAGGGTCTCGGGCCAGACCCACGCAGCGCCCTCGACCTTCACGGCGATCCCGGAACGGCAGGCGAGGGTGAGCCGGCGGGCGATCTCGGCGAGGGGAGCGGCGCCGTCGATCCGCTGGCCGTCGTGGGCCAGGTTGCCGGTCGTCAGCTCGCGCAGCGTCGCCTCGTCGCGCAGGCCGCCGACGGCGAGCACGTCGAGGCGATCGACCCCCTTGTCGCCGAGGCCGCGCACCGCCGCCTTGAGCGTCCGGGTCTCGATCTCGCCGGCCGTGGCGACGCCGTCGGTGAGCAGCAGGACGCGAGGGTATCTGGGGCCGGTCCGGCTCAGGCGTTCGCCCAGCCAGCCGAGCGCCAGGCCGAGATTGGAGGCACCCAGCGGCCGGCGGTCGCGGAGGGGCCGCATCTCGGCCGCGCCGAAACCGGCCGCCGTGCCCTCGTAGACCGGCACCATCTCCTGGTCGAAAACGGCGACGCCCAGCGGCGTGCCGCCGCGCAGGCCGGCGATCAGGGACCCGAGCCGGCGCACCTGCGCGGCATAACCCAAAGCCCGCGAGGCGCTCGAATCGACCAGCACGTAGAGCCCGGCGACCTCCTGCGGCTCCGGCTTGACGGGCGCGGCGACGCGCACCACGGCGAGGTTCCCCTGGCGCAGGCCGGCGCGGCTCGAGGCGCGGTCCGCCGCGATCTCGAAGTCGCGGTCGGGCGTCCAGTCCTGCTTGTGCAGCTCGACCACCCGGCGCTCGCTGACCTCGCCTCCGAGATTGCTGGCGGCCGCGTCCTTTTCAGCGTGGCCGCCGAGCAGCACACGGACGTCGAGACGGCCGATGTTCGAGAGCCCGAGCAGGGGGAGGACGTAGGGCTGGTCCGCGCGGGTCAACGCGTGCGAATAGGAGACGATCAGCTCCTTGCGGCCATGGCCGGGGATGGGGAAGACGCGGGCCGAGAATTCGTTGCCGGCGCCCTGTTCGAGCAGGGCGGGGTCCTGCCGGCGATGGAGATAGTCCTCATAGACCTCGCGGGCCCGCTGGCGCTCGACCACCTCGCCCTCCTGCCAGCCGGCGTCGGTCTTCATCGCGAAGCGGCTGAGCGCGGCACCCGGCGGCAGGGCGATCCGGAACTGCCCTTCGATCGTGCGGTCGCGCGGGTTGTCGAAGGTCAGGTGGAGCTCGGTGAACGCCAGCGGCGGCTCCAGCACGCCGTTCGCCTCCAGGCCCACGAGGGCGAGGCCGGTGCCGTCGGACGCGGTGAGGGAGATCGGCGCGACCGTTTCGGCGGTGGAGCCCTCCGGGGGGAGCTTCGCGAAGGAGAACGAGGCCGACCGGGGCGACGCGGCGGCGGAGCTGGCGACGGCCCTGGACGGTGCAGCTGTATCCGGGGCGCGATGGGCGGTGAGCAGGACGGCGGCGAGAATGGGCACACCGAGGAGAGTGGCCTTGAGGGGCATGGAGGGATCCTCCTCCCGAAGCGATGTGGCGGCCCCGGTCTTGGAGCCTCACATCCGCTTAGACACCCGTCAGGCGGGAAAAGATCCTGCGGCGCTCAGGGAACCCAGGACTGGGTCGACCACCAGATGATCTCGCCGTTCGGGCAGATCCAGATGTAGACGGTCGTCACCCAGTGGCCGCGGTTGATCATGCGGTAGCTGGCGCCGACCGTGGTGTGGGGGAAGGGGAGCGGATTGGGGACCGTGAGCGAGGAGCTCTCGACCGTCGCGGCGACGGTAGCCACCACCTTGCCGGTGGAGTCGATGTAGTCCACGGTGCCCGGATAGTCGCCGACCTTGATGTCCGACGCGTTGGCGTGTGCCCGCAGCTTGAAGATGCCGGTGGGGATGCCGGACTGGGGGGCGTCGAGGTAGGTGTAGCCGAAGTCCACGCCGCCGGCCAGCGCCGTGGAGGGCACCTGCTCGAAGCCGACGATGCTGCCGCCGGCGAAGGTGAGGCCGTTGCCGCCGAGGGTGACGATCTCATCGGTCTGGAGCTGGTTGCCGTCCTTGGCGGCGGCGTCGATCAGCTGCTGCTTGAGGCCGTCGAGGCTGACCGGGGCGGTCCCGGAGCCAGCGGTGGTGCTGGCGGCATGGGCCGCGGTGAACGGCAACGCGGCGAGGGCTAGGCAGATCAGGGCTTTTTTCACGAAGATTCCCCTTCTCCCTCTCATGGAGGGCATTGGGCTGTCCAGGCAAGAGACACCGGGACGAGCTCTGTTTGTAAGAGCTGGTGCAGCGGGTGAAGCTTTGCGAGCCGGGGCCGGTTCGCGACTTTTCTTACCCCGACCGCCGCCCGTACTCCGTTTCGCGGTCGAGCACTTCCAGCGTCTTGTAGTAGAGCGCGTCGGCTTCCTCGCGGCTGTTGCCGATGGCGGTGAGGCCGAGCTTGCCGAACTCGGAGACGGCGCCGATCAGGTGGAAGAGGACGCCGGAGTCGGTGCCGTGGCTGTAGTGGAGGCGGTTCTCGGTGAGGATGTCGATCACGTCCTCGGGGAGCAGGCCGCGGTAGGAGTCGGAGTGGAGGTTGTCGGTCGCCCGGTAGTATTTGGCGAGGCCGCTGGGGGAGTAGAAAAGGCCGCTGGCGTGATCGAGCTGGCCGCCGGTGAGGAACTGGAGCGCGAGGTAGGGGTGGGTGGTGCCGCCCATCCGCAGGTTGATCTCCAGCGCCGCCATGTCCCAGGCCGCCGTCGGATCGTTGCGCCAGAGCAGGAAGTCGATGGCGAAGCGGCTGACCACGCCGCGGCCGGCGAGGACCTCGCCGATCCGCTTCGCGGCCTCCAGGATGCGCAGCCGGTACTCGTCGCGGGCGGGAAAGCTGCAGCCGAGGAAGACCTGGTCGCTGGGGCCGCCCAGGATCTGGTCGTGGCTCGAGATCAGCAGCACCTCGCCCCCCGGGCTGATGCGCAGCTGGGCGCTGGGCGAGACCTTCTCGGCCCCCTCGATGAACTCCTCGACGATCCCCTCCATGCGGGAGAATTTCTCGAAATAGCTGCCGAACGTCTCCTCGGCCACCGAGAACTCGATGCGCTGCAACGCCTCGCGGATGGCCGCCCGGTTCTGCGACTCCGGCCCCTGCGGATAGCGGAAGATGGCGTTCCCCTCGCCCGAGAAGCTGTCGTTCAGCTTGACCACTGCCCGCCGGATGCCCGGCCGCCGCGCCGCCAGCTCGATCAGCGACTCCTCGACGTCGTCCTGGCCGCGCAGATCCTCGAACCCTTCGGGTAGCGCCACGCCGGCCTCGCGGAACACCTTGCGGCTGCCGGACTTGGTGCCGAGAGGGTAGAGGTCGGGATCGGCGCCGTTGAGCGGAATGCCGAGCAGGACGGCGAGCTTGCGCTCCAGCGGCGTCGAGTTGAAGACGGTGAGGTAGGCGCGCGAGCGGTCCTGGATCCCCTCGCGGATGCGCTCGATCAGCCGCGGCCGCTCGAGGATCTTCTCGGTCAGCGAGCGCGGCGAGGCGTCGTAGGCGCAGAGCAGCGTCAGCCGCGACCGGGCGTGGCTGGCGGGGATGCCGGCGAGGAGCTGGAAGTAGTAGTCCAGGATCATCGGGTGCACCGGCTGCGAGGTGACGTAGACCACCCGCGCCCGCGGATTGCGCAACCGGATGAGGAGAAAGAGCAGCCGCTCTTCGTAGAAGCTGGCGCCGGCGAGCTTGCGCAGCTCGCTCTGGTCGAGGGTCATCGAGGGGACCACCACTGAGGTGTGGGGGGCCTCGTCCTGCATGACCAGGGCGTTCCAGACGTCGCGCAGGTGGGGCTGGAGGCGCTGGAACTCGGCGAGCTCGGCCTCGGGCGAGAGATCGATGGGGAACGGCGGCTGCGGGATCACGGCAGGGTTCCCCTCGCGGGAGCGGCAAGAACAGGGCTGCGCGACGCCGCGCTCGGCATCGTGGGTCCAAGGGCGATGCGGTTCTCGTCCAGATCGACGGTGAAGCCGAGCGACTCGGCGCGCTGGCGGACCTGGCGCTGGAGGTGGAAGCGGAGCGGCCGCAGCAGCGTGTAGTCGGAGGTGAGCTGGAGCAGCCGCTCGGCCTCCACGTCGCGCTCGCCGCGGGTGAGGATCTCCCGCCGTTCCGCCGCCCACTGCTCCGTCACCTCGCCGCGATCGACCTTCTGCTGCAGGATGGCGGCCTGGCCGGCGCGGTTGACGATGATCTCGGGGTGGTGGTTGACGCCGAAGACGCGCGGCATCAGCCCGCCGCCGTCGCGCGCGAACTCGATCATGGTGATCCCATCCCCCCGCGGGCCGCCGACGCCCAGGGTCTCCCAGCCGATCGGCGAGGTGCCGGTGGGGAAGTCGCCGTCGCGCGGCAGGAGATCGAAAAGGCGGTTGTCCATCACCCGCAGCCGCCCCCCCTCGGGGAGGTCGTCGCCGAAGCGGTGGAACCAGGGGTGCTGCCAGGCTGCCGGGTCGAGGACGTTCTCCAGCACGCCGGAGCTCTTGCCCCCCTTCTCCGGGCCGCGGAGGGCCGGGTGGGCCAGCCCCGACCAGTGGCACATCACGCCGAAGGTGTGGCAGACGGCGAGCAGCGCGGCCTCCTCGTCGGCGACGATGGCGTCGAAGACCCGGAAGAGCGGCGCCTGCCAGGAGGGGTCCTCGCGGATCCCCTGGCTCTCCTCCGAAACGCCGTCGTTCAGGAAGGGGTCGATGTGGCCCGGGCCGCCGGTGCCGACATAGAGCGCGAAGCGGCCGCCGGGGGGCTCGGGGACCATGCCGGAGCGGCGGACGTCGAAGGAGAGGGCGCGCACGCGCACGCCGGTCTCCTCGGCGATCGGCAGCAGCTCGCAGGCGTCGTCGAGCAGGGCGTGGACGAGGCAGTCGTGGCCGAGGTTCGGCCAGCCGTGGTTCATGTCGAGCACGGCGACGTCGACGATCCGCGGATCGGCCGGCGGGAGATCCTCCGGGCGCTCGACGCGGGCGTACTCGAAGGCCCCGCACGGCGCCTCGGCCGGGTGCTCGGAGCCGCAGAAATGGGCATTACCGGGGAGCTTGTGACGGCAGAGGAAAGGCATAAGATTCTAGGGAAGCAACTCTGGGGCCCGGGAGCTTCGCTGGTTCCAGGAAGGTGAGGATGCCATGGGTGGGCAAGAGCGTAGCGGAAATCCGGAGCGGGTCCAAGCCCGGGTGTGACGGGTGGGTGCTTCAGTATTTCCGCATACTTCTCGGCGAGCCGGGAGGGCTGCCGGCCGGACCCACGGCTCCGCCGAAAGCACCGCCGCGAGTTGCCCTCCCGCGGACCTTTGCGCGCTGTCCGTCCACGAAGCCGGTGTGTGGGCGCCCGCGAGCGGCCTTTGCGCACCCGCCCGGTGGGGCCGCCTCTCGGCCTGAGCCCATTGGGCCCACGCCTGGGACCAGCGGCCCTGCGCCGGAGAGCGATGGGTCCCAGGCGTGGGCGCAGCGGGCCCAGGCGTGGGCCGAGACGACGGAAGCCCCTGCGGCCTTGAGTCTCGCCCTCCCGCCGCGGCTCGCTCGATCCTGGCTTGAGCACCCGACAGTGGAGGAGGGCTCAAAAAGCCATGAAATTTTTTCCGGTTCCAGGGAATCTTCGCTCGACCCTCGTTCTGCCGCTGGCCTTCGCCTTGACGCTCGCGAGCCTCGGCACCGTCTCACCCGCCTCCGCCGCAACCGCGCAGTACGACGAATGCGAATCCGACTTCATCGCCTTCGTCGGTTCGGACGTCTACCAGTTCTCGCCCGCCCAGCCGGCGGACCTCGGCACCGTTCATCTCTTCTCCGTCCTCTCCTACCAGAAGACGGCGGCGAAGGGGGATTTCGGCCGCGCGTTCTGGCGGCTGGAGATCCGCGGCCCGCTGGCCGGCGATCCGGGAGTGATGGCCGACACCAAGGCCCCCCTGGTGCGGGTCGCCAATGGTGTGGCCCGTATCGAGGCCGACGGCCAGACCCACGTCGACTACGCCTGGAACGGCCGCGACGAGAGCGGCAAGGTGGTCGGTCCGGGTCACTATGAGTACACCTTCCACGCCCGCTTCCTCCCCGACAGCGTGCGCTCGCAGGCCGCCAGCTACGAGGAGCTGGAGAAGTCGCAGGGCATCGGCGTCGCCGAGGCGCGGAGCACGACGCGCGACGTCATCGTCGACGACCGCATGGACGCCATCGCCGCCCGGCAGACGAAGGCCGCCGCCCTGGCGGGCGTCTGCCAGAAGCAGCGCAACACGCCGATGGAGACCGGCTTCGGCTACAACTTCTATTACGGCTCGACCCACAGCCACTCCAACTGGTCGGACGGCGGCCAGCCGACCAGCAACTGCGCCTCGGGCAACGCCTACGGCAGCGGCACTTACACCCCCGCCAACATCTATGACTACGCCCGCAACACCGCCGGCCTCGACTACTGGGTGGTCGTCGAGCACAACCACCTGTTCGACGACGCCATGACGACCAACGCGCCGCCGGTGACCGAGGCCAAGATCAAGGCGCGCTACCAGAGCGGTCTCGCGGCGGCGGCGGCGGCCACGGTCAACGACTCGTTCATCGGCATCTACGGCATGGAGTGGGGGGTGCTGACCAACACCGACGAGGGGCACGTCTCGCTGCTCGATACCCCGGTGCTGTTCGGCTGGGAGACCTGCTCCACCTGCAACGGCCCCAACCAGGAGTGCACCACGGGGAGCAACTGCTACTTCGACGTCTTCACCCCCAAGCGCTTCGGCTACCTGAACATGTACAAGACGTCGCTGGCCCACCCGTCGGCGCAGGGGGCGCTGGGCATCCTCTGCCATCCGGAGACGGGGCAGTTCGACAACTTCGCCTTCAACTCCGACGCCGACAACGCTCTCCAGGGGATCGCGGTGCGCAGCGGCGTCGCGTTCAACACCTCGACCAGCTGCGCGGCGGCCAACATCGCCTCCACCGACTACGTGCCGCTCTGGCAGGCGGCGCTGAACAAGGGGTTCCATCTCGGCCCCACGGCGGACCATGACGCGCACTGCATCACCTACGGGATCGGCATGCCGGACCGCACGGTCTACCTGCTGCCGAACGGCTCGTCGCCGGTGCTGACCAAGGCCGCCCTGCTCTCGGCCCACAAGGCGCGCCACTTCTTCGCCACCGAGGACGCCAACGCCCAGTTGGTGTTCGTCGCCGGCACCCACATCATGGGCGACATCTTCACCTCCTCGAGCCCGCTGACGCTGCGGGCGGCGGCCTACGATCCGGATGGCGAGACGATCTCGCGGATGGAGATCTGGCGCGGCCAGATCGGCGGCGGCGTGCCGACGGCGGCGTACAAGACCGTCACCAGTGCCTCGACGCTGTCGGTCACCGAGACGCTGACCTCGGGCACCTACTACTACTACGTCCACGCCGTGCAGGCCGACGGCAACAACCTCTGGTCGGCGCCGATGTGGGTCACCTACAGCGGCACCGGTTGCAGCGACTCGACGGCTCCGGCGGTCGCCCTCACCGCCCCGGCGGCGGGCGCCACCATCACCTGCGCCGACACCACGGTCACCGGCACCGCCTCGGACGCCTCGGGCATCCAGTCCGCCGAGGTACAGATCGACGGCGGCGCCTGGACCGCGGCGACGTTCAACGCCACCGCCGGCACCTTCTCGTTCGCCTGGGCCAGCTCCGGCGCGACCTCGGGCTCGCACACCCTCGCGGCGCGGGCCACGGACGCCTCCTGCAACCACAACGTCGGCACCACGGCGGCCCGCAGCGTCACGGTCGCCAACGGCTCCTGCGGCGGCGGCGGCACGAGCTCCGACGTCTCCGGCTGGAAGCTGACGCAGCAGAACTCGACCCAGACCTACACGCTGCCGGCCGGCACCACGATCGCCAGCAAGGGGTACCTGATCGTGGCGCGCGACGCCACCAAGAGCGCCTTCGAGGCCTTCTGGCGCGGCGGCACGCCCCTGCCGTCGAACGTCACCTTCGTCGACTCGGCGGGGGTGATGCCGCAGATCAACGGCGGCGAGACCTACGCGCTCGCGAACGCCTCCGGCACGACCGTCGACGGCCCGACGATCGCCATGCCCGCCTCGGCCAACAGCACCGTGCAGCGCAAGGGTCCCTGCCTCGCCGCCGGCACGGCCAGCAGCTGGACGACGACCACGATCACCGGCACCATCACCGGCCCCACGCCGGGGACCGGCGCCACCGGCACCAGCTGCGGCAAGGGCCCGGTGATCAACGAGTTCTCGGACGCTCTGGGCACCAACAACTTCGTCTACGAGTTCGTCGAGATCTACAACGACAAGTAGGACAGGTCCGGGGGCCCTGCCACTCGGCGGGGCCCCCTCTGCTACAATCCCGCCGCATGAACGAGAATCCCGCCGCATGAGCGAGCGACGGATCCGCATCCTGATCGCCAAGCCGGGCCTGGACGGGCACGATCGGGGCGCGAAGGTGGTGGCGCGGGCGCTGCGCGATGCCGGATACGAGGTGATCTACACCGGCCTGCGCCAGACCCCGGAGCAGATCGTCGCCGCCGCCGTCCAGGAGGACGTCGACGCCGTCGGCCTGTCGATCCTCTCGGGAGCGCACAACGTGCTGCTCCCCGAGGTGACCCGGCTGCTGAGAGAGCAGGGGGCCGAGGACATCCTGGTGTTCGCCGGCGGCATCGTGCCGGAACAGGACATCGAGGGGCTGAAGAGCGCCGGCGTCGACGCCATC
Source organism: Thermoanaerobaculia bacterium (assembly GCA_036271335.1). Lineage (GTDB taxonomy): Bacteria > Acidobacteriota > Thermoanaerobaculia > Multivoradales > UBA5704 > DATARR01. The sequence continues at coordinate 17,894 of DATBAW010000174.1, read as the reverse complement.
TTCCTGCCGGGTACCTCGACCAGGGCGATTGTCGAGTACCTGCAAAATCGCTTCACCGCCGCGGTGGCGTCGGCCTAGGCCGCAATGTTATTTTAGTCGGATTCAGACGGAGGACGAATGAAGAGAAGGATTCTGCTGGCGGACGACAGCGTCACGATCCAGAAGGTCATCGAGCTGACGTTCATGGACGAGGACTACGAGGTTCGTGCCGTCAGCAACGGCGACGACGCGGTGAGGCTCCTGTCGGAGATCAACCCCGATTTCGTGATCGCCGACGTCCACATGCCGGGCGCCAACGGCTATGAGGTCTGCCGCCGGGCCAAGCAGCTCCGGCCGGGTCTCCCCGTGCTGCTGCTGGTGGGCACCTTCGAGCCGTTCGACGAAGGCGAGGCCCGCGCCGCCGGCGCCGACTCCCATCTGAAGAAGCCCTTCGACTCGCAGGAGCTGCTCCAGCGGGTGGAGGAGCTGATCGCCAAGGCGCCGAGCGCGCCCGCCGCCGCCCCGGCTCCCGCTCCCTCGATGGCGGCCGCCGTGCCGCCGCCCCCCGCTCCTCCCGCCGCCGCGCCGGGTCCCCGGCCGCTGGCCGACTGGACGGCGAACGCGACGCCCGACTGGCTCTCCCAGCCGGCGCACGAGTTCTCGGCTCCCGAGGCGGCGCCGCCGGCGCCGAACGCCGCGATCCCGGAATTCACGGCGGAGCCGGCCTGGAGCAACTTCGACCTCGAGCCGGAGCCGGCCCCCTCGCCGTTCGCTCCTCCCGCGCCCGCCGCGCCGGTCGCGGCGGTCGCGGCGCCGGCGCATCTGGAGCCGTTCGATCACGAGCCCTCGTTCTCGCTCGAGCCCGACCCCGGCTTCCAGGCCCAGGATGAGCCGGTCTTCGAGCTGGAGGAGAGCGCGGACACCTACTCGGTGCGCGAGGATATCTTCGGCGCGCCCAGCGAGCTGTCGCTCGACGAGGCGCCGCCGCAGGACCGCTATCTCGCCGAGGAGCCCGCCGCGCCGGCCGCCGCCGGCTTCAACTGGAGCCCGGAGCCCGAGCCGCACCACCGCTCCGAGGCGCCGACCGGGCCCTGGGAGATCACGGCGCCGCCGGCGCCGGCCCCCTGGACCGCGCCGGAGCCCGCGCCCCCGCCGGAGCCCGCTCCCGAACCGGTGGCTCCCGCGGCCCATGCGGCGGCCGGCAACGGCCATCTCTCGGACGACGACGTCGACCGCATCGCCCGCCGGGTGGTCGAGCTGCTCGGCGACCGCACCGTCCGCGACGTCGCCTGGGAGGTGATCCCGGACATGGCGGAGGTGATCATCCGCGATCGCCTGCGCGAGCTCGAGGCCCAGGTCGAGTAGGGCCTACGCGCGTCTGTGCCCTCCGGGTCGACCCGCCCTCCGAAACCTCACCCTCGGTCCCTCTCCACGAAGTGGAGAGGGAGGGCCTTTCACGACCCCCGAAAGCTCATACGATACGTTGTGCGCGGAGGGGAGACCTTTTTGATTCTGCAGGCCTCGGCAGCTCCTACGCGGGCCCTCCCTCTCCACTTGTGGAGAGGGACCGAGGGTGAGGATTCGGAGGGCAGGCCGACGTAAGGGCACAAGGGATTGTAAGGACGAGCAGGTACGAAGGAGACTGACGTGAGCGGCACGGAAACGACGATGGAACCGAAGACGAGCACCGAGATGGACAAGCGCTTCGAGCCGGCCCGCTACGAGCAGGTCTGGCAGCAGCGCTGGGCGGAGAAGGGCTATTTCCGCGCCGAGGCCCCCTCGGACAAGCCCTCCTTCTGCATCATGATCCCGCCCCCCAACGTCACCGGCAAGCTCCACGTCGGCCATGCGTTGCAGACCGCGCTGCAGGACCTCCTCACCCGCTGGAAGCGGATGCAGGGGTTCAACGCTCTCTGGCTCCCCGGCACCGACCACGCGGGCATCGCCACCCAGCTCATGGTGGAGAAGCAGCTGGCCACCGAGGGCGTCAGCCGTCGCGATCTCGGCCGCGAACGCTTCGTCGAGAGAATGTGGGAGTGGACGGAGCAGTACCACGGCAACATCCGCGAGCAGCTCGGCCTGCTCGGCGCCTCCGCCGATTTCACCCGCGAGCGCTTCACGCTCGACGAGAGCCTCAACCGCGCCGTCCGCGAGGCCTTCGTGAGCCTCTACCGCGAGGGGCTGATCACCCGCGGCGAGTACATGGTCAACTGGTCGCCGGTCCTCGGCACCGCCGTCTCCGACCTCGAGGTCGAGAAGAAGGACGTGCAGGGCAAGCTCTACCACATCGCGTATCCGGTGGAGGGGAGCGAGGAGCGGATCGTGGTGGCCACCACCCGTCCCGAGACGATGCTCGGCGACACCGCCGTCGCCCTCCACCCCGAGGACGAGCGCTACCTGCATCTCCACGGCAAGGCGGCGGTCCTGCCGCTGGTCGGCCGGCGCCTGCCGTTCGTGGCCGACGCGGCGGTCGACCGCGAGTTCGGTACCGGGCTGGTGAAGATCACGCCGTTCCACGACCCCAACGACTTCGAGATGGGGAAGCGGCACGACCTCCCCGGCATCACCGTCATCGGCCTCGACGGCCGGATGACCGCCGAGGCCGGCCCCGACTTCGCGGGCCTCGACCGCGCCGAGGCGCGCGAGAAGATCGTCGCCCGCCTGCAGGCCGAGGGGTACCTGGTCAAGATCGAGCCGCATCTGCACAACGTCGGCCACAGCCAGAGGGGCGGCGAGCCGATCGAGCCTCTGGTCTCGACGCAGTGGTTCTGCGACATGCGGAGCATGGCCGATCAGGCATTGGAGGCCGTGCGCGACGGCCGCACGAAGCTCTTCCCCGACTCGTTCGACAAGACCTGGGAGAACTGGCTGCTCAACATCCGCCCCTGGTGCATCTCGCGCCAGCTCTGGTGGGGGCACCAGATCCCGGCCTGGTACACCGGGGACGGCCGCTGCATCGTGGCCCACGACCTCGCGGAGGCGATCGCCGAGGCGGGCACCGACCAGCTGACCCAGGATCCCGACGTGCTCGACACCTGGTTCTCCTCGGCGCTCTGGCCCTTCTCGACCCTCGGCTGGCCCGACGACACGGCCGATCTCGAGACGTTCTATCCCACGGACGTGCTGATCACCGGTCACGACATCCTCTTCTTCTGGGTGGCGCGGATGGTGATGACCGCCCTCCACTTCACCCACGACGTGCCGTTCCGGGCGGTCCATCTGACCGGTCTCGTGCGGGACGCCGAAGGGCAGAAGATGTCGAAGACCAAGGGGAACGTGCTCGATCCCATCGAGCTGGTGACCGAGTACGGCGCCGACGCCCTGCGCTTCACCCTGGCCTCTCTCGACAGCCCGGGGCGCGACATCCCGCTCAACCGCGACCAGATCGCGGGCTACAGCGCCTTCGGCAACAAGCTCTGGAATGCCACCCGTTTCGCCCTCTCGCGCATCCCCCCCGACGCACGGGTGCAGACGGCGATCGATCCAGCGAGCCCCGGATTGGCCGCCCCCGAGCGTTGGATCCTGTCGCGCCTGTCGCGGGTGGCGGCCGAGGTCGACGCCCGCTTCGAGACCTTCCGCTTCGACGAGGGGTGCAACCGGCTCTATCACTTCTTCTGGGGCGATCTCTGCGACTGGTACATCGAGCTGGCCAAACCGGCTCTCTTCGGCGATGCGCCGCGCCCCCGGGTGGGCGACGTGCTGCTCACCGTGCTCGACCGCGCCCTGCGGCTGCTCCATCCGGTGATGCCCTTCCTCACCGAGGAGCTCTGGCAGCGCCTGCCCGGCCACGAGGCGATCCACCCGGAGACGATCTGTCTCGCTCCCTATCCGCGGCGCGAGGAGGCGTGGGAGGACGACGCCGTCGAAGCCGGGATGGACGCCCTGACCCAGGTGGTCACCCGCGTGCGCGCCCTGCGGGCCGAGATGGGCCTCACCGCCAAGGCGAAGATCGACCTCCATCTCCAGTCCGCCGACGCCGAAGTCGACCGGTTTCTCGCGGAGCAGGCGCCGCTGATCCAGTTCCTCACCCGGGTCGAGTCGGTCGCCATCGGCCCCTCTCCCGAGGGGTCGCGGCGCGATCTGGTGGCCGGCATCGAGATCGGCATCTCCCTCGAGGCCCTCGAGGCGGCGCAGATGAGCGCGGAGGAGCGGGGGAGGCTCGAAAAAGAGCTCGACAAGCTGACGACCGAGATCGGCCGCGCCGCCGAGCGGCTGGCCAATCCTGAATTCCTGGGCAAGGCGCCGGCCCACGTGGTGGAAGGGGGCAAGGCCAAGCTCGCGGAGATGCGCGAGCGCCAGACCACCCTGCGTTCCAGCCTGGGGCTCGGCTGAAGAGAGAGATCGTGGACTACGACCGCTACGTTCAGGAGCTGATGGAGCGGCGCCGCTGGGCCGGCGGCCCCGAGAACGTCGTCGTCCTCTCCGTGGTGAGCTCGACCAACGCGCTCGCCCGCGCCGTCGCCACCGAATACCAGACCGAAGACATGCCGATCCATCCGCTGCTCGTGATCGCCTACGAGCAGGCGGCGGGTCGCGGCCGGCAGGGGCGGACCTGGTCGAGCCCCGCCGGCAAGGGGACCTATGCCACGCGGGTGATCGAGGCGTCCGATCCGGCCCTCCTCCAGACCCTCCCCCTGCTCGTCGGCGTCGGCCTCTGCCGTGCCCTCTCTCCCCATCTGCCCACCCCCTGCCGCCTCAAATGGCCGAACGACCTTCTGGTCGAGGTCGGGGGCGAGCGCCGGAAGCTCGGCGGTATCCTGATCGAGGCGCTGGTGCGGCCGGGCGAGCGCACGCTGGGATTGATCGGTTTTGGCGTCAATCTCTTCCACGACGCCGGCGATCTCCCGGAGACCGCGACCTCACTGCGGCTGCTCGGAGGGCCGGTCGGCGTCGGCGGCACGCAGGCCAGCCTGGCGGATCTCACCTGGGATCTGGTCGAAGGCGTCGAGGCCGAGCTCGAACATCTGGGGGACGCCGCCTACGTGGTGGAAAACTACCGGCCGCTGTCGATCCATCAGCCGGGCGAGCGGATCGTCTGCCGCTATGGCGACACCACGATCGAAGGCGTCTTCGCCGGTTTCGACGACACCGGGCGGATGCTGCTGGACAGCGACGGGAGGCGGATCGCGGTGGCCTCCGGAGAGGTGATCGAGGGATGAAAAAGGCGAGTGGAAAAGCGGGATCGGACGGCGCGCTCGTCCTGGTGGACGTCGGCAACACCAACACCGTCTTCGGCATCTATCGCGGCGACGCGCTGATCGACAGCTTCCGGCTGTCGACCGACACCGAGCGCACGGCGGACGAATACGGCGCCCTCCTCCTTCCCCTGTTCACCCTCAGCGGCATCGACCCCGCCGCCACCGAGGCGGTGGTGATCTCCTCCGTGGTGCCCCCCCTCCACCTGACACTCGACCGTCTGGCCCGGCGCTACTTCGGCAAGAAACCGCTGTTCATCGAGCCCGGCGTGCGCACCGGCATGCCGATCCGCTACGACAACCCGACCGAGGTGGGGGCGGACCGCATCGTCAACGCCGTGGCGGCGCGCGAGCGCTATGGCTCGCCGGTGATCGTCGTCGACTTCGGCACCGCAACTACCTTCGACGTGGTCAACGCGGCGGGGGAGTACATGGGGGGGATCATCACGCCGGGGATCGGCATCTCGGCGGAGGCCCTGTTCGCGCACGCCTCGCGCCTCTACCGCGTGGACGTCCGCAAGCCCACCGAGCTGGTCGGCCGCAACACCGCCGCCGCCATGCAGGCCGGCATCTACTACGGCTACATCGGCCTCGTCGACGGCATTCTCGAGCGCCTGCTGGCCGAGATCCCCAACGTCAAGGGGATCGTCGCCACCGGCGGCCAGGCACCCCTGATCGCCGGCGGCTCGAAGTACATCCGCGAGGTCGACCCCGACCTGACGCTGACCGGCCTCAAGCTGATCTACGAGAAGAACCGCTAGGCGGGCGCGTTCGCGCCGCGCCGCCGGCCCGCTCCTTGCCGCAAGGCAACGGGCGGCATCCGGGCTCGTCTCTTGATGTTTTAGTAAAGTTTGTTATCTTACTAAGATTAACGTCCGACCTAGGAGGCTAGGCCATGAACAAACGGCATCTCTTGTGGGTCGTCGCCGGGTTCTTGATCCTCGCGCTGAGCGTCGTATCGGCTCAAGCTCAAACCGCGAGCTTCCAGGGCTCCACCCTCGGCTTTTCCGTGAATGGAGACTTCAGGAACAACGGGTCGACCTGTCCCGGTGGAGGCTCCCCGACGGCGTACCAATGGACCTTCGTCGAGGACGGTACGACGCAAACCGGCAACCCGGTCACGCACAAGTTCGTCACGAGCTGGTGCGCTTACACCATACAACTCAAGATCACCTGCTCTGGCGGTAGCACCGCGACCAGCACCCGGTTCGCATGCTTTTCCTGCGGTGCCGGCGGTTGCATCAATCACGACGTCGGCTACAACTGAGCCGAGCCCCTCCCGCTTTACCGGAGCGGGAGGGTTTTTGCGCTGAGCCCTTCGTCATCGGTACCCCCGTAGTACGATCCGCGCGTGCCGCCGTCTTCCAACAGCTCCCCTCCAGGCTCGGTTCCGGCATGAGCTCTGCCGTCGAGTCCGAGGACTCGGACCACGCCTATTTCCAGGCGATCGAGGAGGTCTTCGTGGAGCTGCGGGGAGCGCCGCTGCTGCTCTCGCCGGTGGACTGGCAGGTGGCTCGTCGTTGGCACCAGGAGGGGGTTCCGCTCGACCTGGTGAGGCGGACCCTCGGAGAGCTCTTCGCCCGCCGCAAAGAGCGGAAGGCGAAGGGGAAGATCTCCAGCCTGCGCTACTGCGTACCCGCCGTCGAGGCCGCCTGGGCGGACCTGCGCGAGCTGATCGCTCCAGCCCACCGCGTCGAGGCGCCCGCCTTCGAGGTTTTCCCTCGCCTGGCCGCTCTCGCTGCCGCCCTGCCGGTGGCTCTCAACGGCCGCGAAGCTCTCGCCGCACGTCTCGATGCCCTTACGGGGGATCCGCAGGAGATCGAGGCGCATCTCTCCGCTCTCGACCGCGAGATGCTCGACCACGCCTGGGAGGATCTGGACGGCGAGACGCGGTCGGAAATTGACGCGACTGTGGAGAAGACCCTCGCCTCGCTGGGAGGCCGCCTGCCGGCCGCGGAGCTGGAGGGCTCCCGCGAACGGCTGGCCCGCCAGACCCTCCGCCGGAGGTTGGGGCTGCCGGTGCTGTCGCTCTTCTCGCCGGAAGCTGAGCGGGGCTAAACTACTGGCCCGAAAGGGTTTGTCAGCGGAGGTCCGATTTTACGTCCTATTGGGGCATGAAACTCCCCCATCTGGACCTCCGCACGATCGATCTCCGCAACAAGCCCATGCTCCTTCCGGCCGCGGCATTCGCGGCCGGCACCCTGCTGGCGTTTCAGGCTTCCTATCTGTCCATTCCGCTGCTGGCGGCCCTGGCTCTCGCCGGACTGGCGCTGGCGCGGCGCGGCGGCTTCTGCGTTGCCGTCCTTGCCTTCGGCGCCCTCCTCGCCGCGGCACGCCTCGGCCTGCCGGGCGATCCGATGGCGTCGTTCCGCCGGGATCATCCGGTGGAGGCGGTCGTCCAGGTGTCCGGACACTGGATTCCCGACGACGAGGGGTGGTCGGCTCCGGCGCGGATCGTCAGGCTGCGACAGGGAGACCGGCTGACGGCGCCGCCCCTCGAGGTGATCCTCCATCTGCCCGATCCCGAGGAATTTCCGCCGGTGTTCGGCACCACCCTGCGCGTCAAGGGCTATCTCGCGCATTCGCCCGGCCTCGGCAACCGCATCCCGGCTCCACCCGGTCCCTGGCGACTGCGCGTCAAGAGCCGCGAATTGGTCGAGATCGAGAGCCCGCCGGGACCGGTGGCGCGTCTCTCGGGCGCGATCCGACGCCAAGTGGAGGAGGCGTTCCGCGCTGCCGGGCCGGCAAAGGGCCAAGGGAAGGCGCTGGCGCGTGCCCTGGTGCTCGGGGACGCCTCGGAGCTTCCGATCCCCTGGAAGCGCGGTTTGCGGATCACCGGGATCTACCACCTGATGTCGGTCTCCGGCATCCACGTGGCGCTGGTGGCGGGGCTGGTCTGGCTGCTCGGCGGCTGGCTGCCGCGGCCGCTTCGCCTGCTCTCGATGTTGGGCGCGATCGTCCTCTATCTGTTGCTGGTGGGGCCGCTTCCTTCCCTCGTGCGGTCGGCCGTGATGGGCGGGCTGGCCGTGCTGGCGCTCCTGTCCGAGCGCCCGCCCGCCGCCGCCAATGCCCTGAGCTGGGCCGTGATCGTCCTGCTGCTCGATCGGCCGGATCTGGCGCTCTCCCCGGCGTTCCAGCTCACGGTCTCCGCCACCGCGGGACTCCTGCTGCTCGCGCAGGCGCTCGCCCGGCGCTGGCAAGGGCGCTGGCTGCCTCCCCGTCTCGCGGAGGGGGTCGCCGCCAGTGTCGGAGCCCACCTCGCGACCTTCCCCTGGGCGATCCCCCGGTTCCACATGCTGTCGCCGATGGCACCCCTGCTCAATCTTGTGGGCGTGCCCTGGACGGGTCTGGCGCTGATCGCCTCGCTCGCCTGGACAGGCGTGGCGCTGGTGTTCCCCGGGCTCGCCGGCAAGCTGCTGCCGATGCTCGACGTGCTGGCGGCGCCTTTCTCCTGGCCGTCGAGAACGCGGCCCGAGGTCTGGCTGCCGACGCCGCTCGCGCTCTCGCCGGCCTGGGCCTGGGGGATCGCGATCGGGATCACTCTCGTTCTGCTCCTTCTGCCGCGCCGATGGGCCCTTACCGTCCTCGGTATCGCGGCGCTCTCGATTTTCGTCGCCGTCCGCTGTTCCGGGAGCGGTCCGCACGATCCCGAGCTGGCGATGATCGACGTCGGCCAAGGAGATTCGATCCTGCTGCGCGACGGCGACCGCGCGATCCTGATCGACGGCGGCGGCTCGCGGGGAGGCGACATCGGCGCCCGGGCTCTGCTGCCGGCTCTGTTAGGGGAGGGCATCGATTCCCTGGCTGCCCTCGTTATGACCCACCCTGATGGCGATCACTGCCTCGGCCTGGTCGACATTTCGGCGTTCCTCCCCGTGCGGGAGGTCTGGATGGCGCCGGGCTGGGACCGCCACGGCTGCGCCGGGAGGCTCCTCGACGTCCCAGGCGTAAAGGCGCGTTTCCTGTCACGCGGACAGCGGCTCTCCGTGGGACGCTGGCGCCTCACCGTGCTCCATCCGGCGGCGGACGACGAGGGGCCGGTGAACGAGCGTTCGCTCGTCCTCCTCGCCGAGGCCAACGGCCGCCGGGCGCTCCTCACCGGCGACATCGAGAGGGGGGCCGAGCGCGAGCTGGTCGACTGCTGCGCCCGGGACCTGCACGCCGACCTTCTCAAAGTCGCCCATCACGGCAGCCGCACCTCGTCGACTGAGGACTTCCTGGACGCCGTGGCACCCCGCTTGGCCCTGATCTCGGTGGGCGTCGACAACGTCTATCACCATCCGTCGCCCGAGATCGTCGCGCGCCTCCGTGGGCGATCCCGCGTGCTGCGAACCGACCGTGCCGGCGAGATCGTGGTGCGCTTCCCTCCCGACCGGCGGCTGCGGATCGAGATGCCGGGGGCACCGAAATGAGGCTACCCTTGTCCTATGGAACCTGTCCTCGCCATCGTCGGCGCCACCGCCACCGGCAAGAGCGCGCTGGGGATGGCGCTCGCCGAGGAGCTCGGAGGAGAGATCGTCAGCGCCGACGCGCTCCAGGTCTATCGCGGGCTTGACCTTGGGACGGCGAAGGCGAGCGCGGCCGACCGGGCGCGGGTGCCGCATCACCTGATCGACATCCTGGATCCTGACGAGCTCTACTCGGCGGGCGAGTTCGCGCGCCGGGGACGCGAGGCGATCGCGGAGATCCGGGGGCGGGGGAAGCTGCCGGTCGTAGTCGGAGGAAGCGGGCTCTATCTGCGCGCGCTGTTCCAGGGGATGAGCGCGATCCCGGCCGGCGATGCCGAGGTGCGGCGGGAGCTCCAGGAGCGGCTGGCGGCGGAAGGGCTCGCGGTGCTGCGCGCGGAGCTCGCCCAGGTCGATCCGGCGACGGAAGGACGGCTGGCGGCCGGGGACACCCAGCGGGTGCTGCGCGCGCTTGAGGTGGCGCGTGCCACCGGTCGCCCCCTGTCGGCGTGGATCGCGGAGCAACCCTTTGGGACTCAAGCCATTGCGGCGGTCCGCGTTGGATTGACGCTTCCGCGTGGCATCTTATACGATCGAATCGCAGGCCGCGTTGCCTGGATGATGGAAGAGGGTTGGCTGGCGGAGGTCGAAGGGCTTCTCCGGCTAGGTTTGTCTCCCCGGCTTCCCGCATTCCAAGCGATAGGGTATCGTCAGCTCGTCCGTCACCTGGAGGGGGATGGGTCTCTCGAGCAGGCGATCGCCGAGATCGTCAGAGAGACTCGGCGATTCGCCAAACGACAGGAGACCTGGTTTCGGAAAGAGCCGGATGTAACCTGGTTCTCGGCCCAGGAACTCAAACGGCAGATTCCGGGGGTATTAGAACATGCCAAGCACAGGGGTCTCGGGAGGGCGTATGGCTAAGCACAACATCAACATTCAGGATGGGTATCTCTTCCAGAGCCTGAAGGAAGGGCAGACGATGTACCTCGAGTTGGTGACGGGCCGCCATCTCCTCGGGCGGCTCAAGCGGTTCGACCGATTCGCGGTGGTGCTAGAGAGTGAAGGCAAGGAAATCCTCATTTACAAGCATGCCATTGCCACCATCTCCGCAGCGCCTCCCGCCTGAGGCCGGGCACCGCCAGGGGCGCCGGATCGCCGCGGCAGCGATCCTCGGCGTCCTGCTGGCGGTGAGCCTCGCCTGCACTTCGGCCGCGCCGCCACCGCCGTCCGTCCGGGAGCCCGTTCAGCGGGCTCCCGTTCCCCTTGCGCTCGAGCCGGCCGATCGTCCCTATCTGATCGATCCTCTCGAAGGGTATTCCCCCAGGACGGACGCCGGTCTGGGGGATGCGCAGTCGCGCGGCCAACTGACGGCCGCCTGGCGGAACCTCGTCGACGCCGGCGACACCGAGGGCGCGGCGAAGGCCGCCGCGGAGATGCTGGCGGCCAATCCCGACTTCCTGCCGGCCCAGGTCCTCGGCGCCCAGGTGGAGTTCGCCGCCGGCGACAACCCGCGCGTCGTCGCGCGCCTCCTGCCGGTCGGCGACGCGCTCCCCACCTACACCGCCAGTCAGCTGCTGATCGGCCGCGCCGCCGAACGCCTCGGCGACGTCGCTCTCTCCTATTCCGCCTACCGGTCGGTGGCCGCCCGCAGCCCGCTCGCCCTCAAGCGCGCCGGCGAGCTCCACCCGCGGGCCATGGAGATCGTCTACCACCGGCTCGACGAGGCGCTGCGCCTCACCAAGATCGACGAGGCGCAGAAACAGCTCGCCCTGCTTCAAGGATGGGGACCGTCGGAGACCATCACCCTGGAGGCCACCCGCAAGGTGGCGCGGGCGCGCAACGACCTGCCGACCGAGCTGGCGGCGGTCAAAGAGATCGCCGGCCGCACCCCGGGGGACCGGCAGCTGATGGAGCGCCGCGCCGAGCTGGAGCTGGCGGTGGGGGACCCCAGCGCCGGACTGCAGATCGTCCAGGGGCTCGCCGCCGCCAACCCCAAGGACCCCGTCCTCGCCCAGAAGCTGGAAGCGGCCAAGTTCCGCTGGCGCCTCTCGCAACTGCCGAAGGACGTCCAGGCCATCGCGGCCAAGCCGGAGCTGAACCGGGGGGACTACGCCGTCCTGCTCTACTGGCTGATACCGCAGGTGCGCAACAGCCGCCCCTCAGCGGGAAAGATCGCCACCGACGTGCTCGACAGCTCCCATCAGGAGGAGATCGTGCGGGTGGTCAACCTCGGCCTGATGGACGTCGATGCGACGCAGCACCGCTTCTACCCCGGCTCGCCGCTACGGCGCGGGCAGGCCCTGCGGATCGTGCTCCGCATGCTCGCCCGCTTCAACGCGGCGTCCTGCGCCAACGGCAACGTCGAGGGGGGAGACGTCTGCGACGTGGCTCAGGGGTGCGACCTGATGGCGTCCAGCGACGACTGCGATGCCGCCGCGGCGCTCTCTGGGGCTGGTGGGGTCGAGATCCTCCGCCGTAGCCTGAAGCTGCTGGGCGGGGCCTGACACCCTCAGGCCATGACCTTCACCATCCCGAACCTCCTCTCCCTGCTCCGCATGGGGCTGATCCCCCTCTTCGTTATCGCCGTCGTCAATGGCGACCTCCCCAAGGCGCTGCTGATCTTCGTGGTGGCCGGCATCACCGATCTCCTCGACGGCTTCATCGCCCGCTTCTGGCACCAGCAGTCCCCTCTCGGCGCCTACCTCGACCCGATGGCCGACAAGCTCCTGCTGACCACCGCCTACGTCATGCTGGCGATCCCGGCCTTCAATCACGGCACGCGGATCCCCTCCTGGGTGACCATCCTGGTGATCGCCCGCGACGTGCTGCTCGTCTCGGTGGCCCTGGTGATGTACCTGGCCCTGGGGGTGAAGAAGTTTCCGCCCACCCTCCTCAGCAAGGTCAACACCGCTTTCCAGGTGCTGGCGGTGGTGCTGGTGCTGGTCTCCGGCACCTTCCCCGCCCTGCGGTCGATCGAGCTGACGGCCGAGACCTGCGTCTTCCTCGTCGCCGGCCTCACGGTCGCCTCAGGGCTCGACTACGTCTACCGCGTCAGCCGGATGGAGAAGAAGGCAGGGGCCTCCGGAGACCCGCCGGTCTGATACCATGGCGGCAGCAACACGGCTCCCGCAATGTCCGACTTCGTCCATCTCCATCTCCACAGCCAGTTCAGCCTGCTCGACGGGGCGAACCGCCTCGACGACGTGATCAAGGCCGCCGGCGAGGCCGGCATGCCGGCCGTGGCGCTCACCGACCATGGCAACATGTTCGGGGCGATCGAGGTCTACAACAAGGCGCGGGCCGCCGGCATCAAGCCGATCATCGGCATGGAGGCCTACGTTGCCCAGGGGAGCCGCCTCGACCGCACGCCGGGGCGGGGGAGCAGCAACCATCTGGTCCTCCTGGCCAAGGACGAGACCGGCTACCGCAACCTGCTCAAGCTCACCTCGTCGGCTTTCCTCGAAGGGTTCTACTACAAGCCGCGGGTCGACAAGGAGCTGCTGCGCCAGCACAGCGAGGGTCTGATCTGCCTCTCGGCCTGCCTCAAGGGGGAGGTCAACGAGCACATCGTCGCTACCCGCGAGAAGGAAGCGGAGGCGGCGGCGAAGGAGTTCCTGGACATCTTCGGCGAGGGGAACTTCTACCTGGAGATGCAGGACCACGGCATCCCCGAGCAGCGGCTCGCCAACGAGGTCGTGCGCCGGATCGCCGCCCGCAACAACATTCCGCTGGTGGCCAGCAACGACTGCCACTACCTGCGCAAGGACGACGCCTTCGCCCACGACATTCTGCTCTGCATCGGCACGCAGAAGACCTTCTCCGATCCCGACCGCCTGAAGTACGCCTCGGACAACTTCTACATGAAGTCTGCCGAGGAGATGCACAAGATCTTCCCGGACGACCACGCGGCGATCGAGAACACCCTGGCGATCGCCGAGAAGTGCAACCTGGTGATCCCGACCGGCACCTACCACCTGCCGGAATTCCCGGTGCCCGACGGCTACACGCTCCAGAGCTACTTCGACCAAGTGGCGCGGGCGGGGCTGGACGAGCGGCTGAGCGAGATCCGCCGCCGCCGCGATCAGGGGCTGGTCCGCCATCCCGACGAGGCCTACCGCAAGCGGCTCGACTACGAGATCCAGGTGATCGGCAAGATGGGCTTCCCCGGCTACTTCCTGGTGGTCTGGGACTTCATCCGCCACGCCCGCGAGAACGACATCCCGGTGGGGCCTGGGCGCGGCTCGGCGGCCGGCTCGGTCGTCGCCTACGCCCTGCGCATCACCGACATCGATCCGCTGCAGTACGACCTGCTGTTCGAGCGCTTCCTCAACCCCGACCGGATCAGCATGCCCGATATCGACATCGACTTCTGCATGCGCCGGCGCGGCGAGGTGATCCACTACGTCGGCGAGAAGTACGGCCGCGACCGGGTCGCCCAGATCATCACCTTCGGGACCCTCGCCGCCAAGGCCGTGATCCGCGACGTCGGCCGGGTGATGGGCGTGCCCTACACCAAGGTCGACCGGATCGCCAAGATGATCCCGGATATGACCAAGTCCCTCGCCGCCGTGGCGAAGGAGGAGCCGCTGGCCGGCGAGGCGGCGCGCGATCCCGAGATCAAGCAGATCATCGACGTCGGCAGCCGCCTCGAAGGGCTCACCCGCCACGCCTCGGTGCACGCCGCCGGCGTTGTCATCACGCCCCGGCGGCTCGACGAGCTCGTCCCCCTCTACAAGGTCACCAAGGGGGACGAAGAGCAGATCATGACCCAGTGGGACATGACCGTCATCGAGAGCCTCGGGCTCCTGAAGATGGACTTCCTGGGCCTGCGCACGCTGACGGTGATCGACGACGCGGTGAAGATCATCCGCCAGCAGGGGATCCCGCTCGACCTCGAGGAGATCCCGCTCGACGACCCGGAAACCTTCCGCATCTTCTCCGAGGGACGCACCAGCGGCATCTTCCAGTTTGAATCGCGGGGCATGACCGACCTCCTGCGGCGGGTCAAGCCGACCGCCTTCGCCGAGCTCGCCGCGTTGAACGCCCTCTACCGGCCAGGCGCGCTCTCCGTCGGCATGGTGGAGGAGTACATCCAGCGCAAGCAGGGGAAAAAGTTCACCTACGCCCTGCCCGAGACCAAGCCGATCCTGGAGGAGACTTACGGCGTCTTCGTCTACCAGGAGCAGGTGATGCTGACCGCCGTGGCGGTCGCCGGCTTCTCGATGGCCGACGCGGACAAGCTGCGGAAGGCGATGGGCAAGAAGAACGCCGTCGAGATGGCCAAGATGAAGGCCAAGTTCGTCGAGGGCGGAGCCGCCCGCGGCGTGGCGCCGGAGAAGTCGGCGGGCCTCTGGGACTACATCGAGCCCTTCGCCGGCTACGGCTTCAACAAGAGCCACAGCGTCGCCTACGCCAACCTCGCTTACAAGACCGCCTATCTCAAGGCCCACTATCCGGTGGCCTTCATGGCGGCCATGCTCAACTCCGAGCTCAACTCGACCGACGCGATCGCCAAGTACACGGCCGAGTGCCGCAACATGGGGATCGACCTCCTGCCGCCGGACATCAACGAGAGCGGCTGGTACTTCACCGTGGTTGGCGCGTCGATCCGCTTCGGCCTCGGCGCCGTCAAGGGAGTGGGGGAGGGCGCCATCGAGGCCGTGCTGGCGGCCCGCCGGCCGGTCGGCCGCTTCCGCAGCCTCGCCCATCTGGCCACCGAGGTCGATCTGCGCGGGGTCAACCGCAAGGTCTTCGAGTCGCTGATCAAGGCCGGCGCCTTCGACAGCCTGGGAGTCCACCGCACCGCGCTCTGGAATTCGCTCGACGGCCTCCTCGACTATGCCCAGCGCCGCCGCCGCGAGCGCGAGGAGGGGCAGCACAGCCTGTTCGGCGCCATGGTCAGCGCCGGCGAGTCGATGGAGCCCATGCCCGACCTTTCGGCCAAGCCCTGGCCCGAGCGCGAGAGGCTGCGCTACGAGAAGGAGGCGCTCGGCTTCTTCCTCACCGGCAATCCGCTCTCCGAATACCAGGAGACCCTGGAGCGGCTGGTCAGCCACACCTCCGGCTCGCTGCGCGACGGCGCCCCGGAGGGCCTGGTCACCCTCGGCGGCATGGTCTCCGGCTTCAACCGGGTGAAGATCAAGAGCGGTGCCAACGCCGGCCGCTTCATGGGGCGCTTCGTGCTGGAGGACCTCGAAGGGGGCCTGGCAGTGACCCTGTTCGCCAACAAGCTCGACCAGTTCGGCCATCTGCTCGTCGACGAGGCCGTGGTGCTGGTCAAGGGGCAGGTGCGAGAGCGGGGGAGCGAGATGGAGATCACCGTCGAGGAGATCCTGCCGGTCAACAAGCTGGCCGCGAGGCACCTCTCCGGCGTCGACCTCCGCCTTACCCCGAAGGTATCCACCAGCCAGATGCTCAAACTGCGCGACCTCCTCACCGAGCACCCGGGCGAGGTCCCCGTCACCCTCGAAATGCACCTCGCCGACCGCACCGTCCGCATCGCCACGCCGGACAACCTGAAGATCCAGCTCGCGCCGGCGTTGGTCACCTCGATCGAGGGGCTGTTGGGGCAGGGGAGTATTCGGGAACGGTAGAAAAGGGCTTGGGCATCAATACCGCTTACACGAAGCACCCAAAGCAACTCCTGGCAGCCAGCGGTAAGTCACTGAATCAGCCTGGATGACCCTGAGCGCGTTCGCTTCTCGCGTATCAGGCAGCGGAAGCATCAGAATGTGTTCCCGGAGAGAAAATGAAGAGAATCCTTATTGCTTTGAGCTTGCTGATGTTGCCTTTGGAATCCGTTCTGGCGGCGACACCTCCGCAGATCCTTAGGCTTACCTTGCCGTTCCAAGGTCCTGCCGCCCTGGGCGTGCTGGATGCTCGGCCGGATGTCCTCAGCGGCGACCGGAAAGAGACGTTCGTTGGTTTGAGCCGGTCGCTCTATGGGATTCCCTATCCGGCCTACACGAAATCGAAGCAACCTCTGGTTCAGGACCTCTCGAACCTCGTCAGCCGCGCCTTGAAGTTGGGCGGCACTCCGGTGAAGGTCGTCAGTCCGTCACCTTTCAAGCATCGAGAGGGGGCTCTCAAAGATCTGCAGGCAACGGGCGCGGAACGCTTGATCCTGATCGAGGTCCGGGATTGGTGGACGGATACTCTCATACACACCGATCTGCATTACGACCTTCTCCTGACGGTTTTCAACGCCCAGGGGCAGGAGTTAGGGTCGAGCACCCTCACTGGGCACGACGAATTGGGGAAGCGTCAACGGCCCGAACGTCGCGATGAAATGACTGCGGCGAATGATATTTTCACTACTCTCTTCACCGACACTTCGGTGACCGCCGCCTTCTCGTCGGACGCTCAGCCGACGGCTAAGAAAGCGAGTTGCACCGTGGACCAGATCGTCAAGATGAAGGAAGCCGGCTTGTCAAAGGAGCAGATCGAAGCGGCCTGCGGGGGCGGTGAAAGCAACGTGCCACCCAACTGGTAGAAAGTATTCACCCCCCAGACCTTGATGCGCCAAGCACCAAAAAGCCGTGCAGAATTGGTACAAGGATCGTACAGTATGACAACGAAGGTTGTTTCAATAGCAATGTTGCTCGTTGCACTGGTCACGGCGCCCGGGCGGGCTCAGCCTGGCCAGAAGGAGTGGCAACTCATTCGTACGCAGGGGATGATGAAGCTGGTTTTGGTCAACAAGTCTAAGGAGCGGGACAGATCTGTATACCAAGACGCCACCAAAGCTCTTTGTGTGCCAGGCGATTACTGTTACGTCCTATTTTGGTCGTCCCGCGCTTCGGTGCCAAAACGCATGCCAATGTCAGATGCTCAGGCTCGAGCCGAAGTCGCTAACTATACTCACAACCCGACGACACACTTTGACGAACTTCTAATGACTTGCAGGATCGAGAAGAATCCAAAATAAATGCTTCTAGCGAAGCTGCCAGAATAGGTGCCAGTTTCCTCAGGAAACTGGGACGGGGTAGGGCCCGGCCGGGTATTTTCGGAGGCTGGGTCTGCCCAGAGGCACAAGCGAATCGAACCAGGGAGAGCTCCCATGAGGCACAACGTCATCCTGACCATCACGTCTCTGCTCTCGATCTTCCTCATGTCGTTTCACCTGGCGGACGACGTCGTCCGCGGGATGGAGCCGGGAGGGTTTTTAAATCTCATTGTAGTGCTCGTTCTGGTCGTCTGGCTGTACGGAACGCTGGCGCTCGCCGAACGGCGATCGGGGTACGTCATCCTCCTCCTCGGGTCGCTCCTCGGAGTG
>DATBAW010000173.1:0-40333 GCA_036271335.1 Thermoanaerobaculia bacterium | reverse complement strand
ACCAGCTTGCCGCGCAGCGATTTCACCTGCGCCTGCTCGTGGAGCCGCACGTAGACGCGCAGCGCCTCCTCGAACATCGCTTTCTTGGTCTTGAGGCCGGAAAGCTGCCACGCTTTCGTGAAGAGCTTCTCGTCGATGTCCAGACTCGTAAACATGGTCTCCTCCGTCGCGCGAGGCCTCGGCGGTGAGGTCCTCGATATGATTTTTCGTGGAAAGTATATAACGAAGAGGCTCCAGACGGGCACCGGCGGGCGTGGTCTGGTAATTTTCAGGCGTTTCTATATGGAGAAGGTGGTAGGAGTCGCTCAGGAGTGGGGCGGACCGATAATTTTGTGGGCGCCCTATATAGAGGAGACCTTACAGAGGGCTCTGGAGCACCTGCGACATATATTTTTGTCGTATATCTATATTGATAGATGCTTTCACTATATGGCGGAGGTATTTTTTTATATGGCTTGGAGGCTTCAGCGCGGAGTATGGAGACCCATCCATATAGTGATGTGAGAAATTTATATGGACTGCTCTCTCTGAAGCGAGGGAACGTGAAATGTCTATATAGAGGAGAGAGATAATTATGGGGGGCGAGGCGTTCCTTGGAGGTTGGGGTGAGGAGTCTATATAGATGGACGGGAAATCTACCGGCGCTACAGCCCCCGCTCGATCTCCACGAGGTCGAGCTGCGCGCGGGCGAGGTTGCCGAGGTGGCGGTCGAGGAGGAGGAGGAGGAAGCGCCTGCCGCCGCCGACCAGGCGGAAGAGCCAGTAGCGGTCGGCGGTGGTGACGAGCAGCTCCTGGAGGGGCTCGCTCAAGGCCCGGTCGCGCAGGAAGCGGGCGGCGGCGGCGGCGATCTCGGCGCCTCGTTTCTCTCCCTCGCCGACGCCGGCGAGCACGTTGCCGCCGAGGTCGACGAGCAGGATCGCCTCCACCCCCTTGGTCCCCTTGCCGCGGCTCATCCGCTCGCTGAGGAGGCGGCTCAGCTCCTGCGACCGGGGCGGCAGGTCGATCAGGGTCGCGTCGAGATCCGGCTCCTCCACCTCCACGGGCTCCGGAGGGCGCCCCTGCTCGTCCTTGAGACGCATACCCTCCATCAACAGGAAGCTCAGGGGGGACTCGATCTCGGGGTCGATGGGCGGGCAGCCGTCGGCGATCTCGATGTCCGCGTGCTCCCAGGTGACGATCTCCAGGGCGGCGTCGCGGCCGCGCGTCGCACCGGTGACGGCGCCGGTCGTCGCGCCAATCAGCCGGCCGGCGCGGAAGTAGAGCTTCCCCTCGCGGTCGGCCTCCGGGTGGTGCGAGCGGATCGAGAGGGTGCAGGTCTTGCGCTCCATCTCCAGGAGCTGGAGGAAGGAGGCGAGCGAGATGTTCTCCACCCTCCCCTTGACGCTCTGGGCCAGCATCTCGGCGATCTTGCGCTTGAGGTCGGGGAGGTCGAAGGGCTTGGGGAGGAGCTCGAACGAGCCGGCGGTGGCCAGGCGCGAGGAGATGTCGGAGTCGCCCAGGGCGGTCATCAGGATCACCGGCAGCGCGGCGTGGTTGCGGCGCAGGAAGGTCAGCAGCTCGAAGCCGTCCATGTCCGGCATCCGCAGATCGGTCAGCACCAGGTCGATCGCCTCGGCCTCCAGGACCGCCACCGCCTCGATGCCGTTGGCCGCCGTCGCCACGCGCACGCCGCGCCGGCGATCGGTCAATCCCTCCGACAGCGCGAAGAGGACCGAGGGCTCGTCATCCACCACCAGGATCGTTTTCATACCAGCATCTTACTTCTCATCTCCCGAGCGGATTAGTATAGGGAGACGACCCGACGTCCAGGACCCTTCGACTCGACTCGACGCGCCGGCGACAAGCTGGCGCCGCGGAGACACACGATGAACCGCCGCCCGTCCGCGCTCCTCCTTATCCTCCCGCTGGCGCTCCTGCCGGCCGCCGCGCCCTTGCGGGCGCAGAGCCGCCCCTCGGCACCGCAGACCGCTCCGGCGGCTTTGACTCCCGAGCAGACGGGCTGGCACACCGTCCGCCCGGGGGAGACGCTGCGGGGGATCGCCGCGCAGTTCCTCGGCACCCAGGAGCGCTGGGTGGAGATCCACCGGCTGAACCCCGGCATCGCCGATCCCGACCGCATCGCGCCGGGGCTGCGCATCCGCATCCCGAGCGTCCTGTCGAGCTTCCCGGCGGCGCGGCTGAACCAGCTGTCGCGCCAGGTGGAGGATCAGCCCTCCCCCATCCCCTGGCACAACGCCCAGGTGGGCGACGTGCTGGTGGAGCGCGACGGCGTGCGCACGCACCAGAAGTCCTCGGCGGAGATGCAGTTCCTCGACGGCGCCAAGCTGACGGTGACCGAGGACTCGCTGATCTTCCTGCACCGCTCGGGCAACACGCTGCGCGGCACGCCGAAGAAGTCGATCGAGATCGTGCAGGGACAGGCGGAGCTCGACGCCAAGTCGGGGTTCGCGTCGGCTCCCGCCCCCGAGGTCGAGATCGTCGTCGGCAACACCAAGGCGACCTCGCGGCCGGACAGCCAGGGCGCGGCCCACACTCGCGCTCGCAAGGCCGACGGCGGCAGCGCCAAGCTGATGGCCTACGGCGGCGACAGCGAGGTCGAGGCCGGCGGCGCCAAGGTGGCGGTGAAGCGGGGCATGGGCACCTCGGTGGAGCCTACGGGCCCGCCGTCGCCGCCCGAGCCACTGCTGCCGGCGGTGGTCCTCGGCGAGCCCGCGACCGGCGCCGAGCGCGCCTGCACCAATCCGCCGCTCTCCTGGCAGGCGGTGCCGCAGGCGGATTCCTACATCGTCGAGATCTGCCGCGATCCCGGCTGCGGCGCGCTGATCGACCGCCGCGTCGGCGCGCCGGGCGACACCGCCACGCAGTGGCGCCCGGCGGCGCTCCCGGTCGCCGAGCTCTACTGGCGGGTGACCGCCCGCAGCCGTTCCGGGCTCGACGGCTATCCCAGCGAGGCGGCACGGCTCCGCGTCACCTCGGAGCGCCCGGGCGCGGCGGCGATCCCGGCCGCGGCTTCGCTCCTGATCGGCGGGCCGCAGGTGCGAGTGGGCGAGCGGCTGATCGTGTCCCCCGCCGCCACGGTGACGGTGGTGCCGGACGCCGCCGCGAGCGGCACGACCTCGGCGGGCTCCTCAGCGGCCTGGCTCCCCGTGATCGGCGGCCAGCAGGCGAGCGCCTGGCCGGCGACCTGGACGCCGGGCGAGCACACGGCCGCCGCGATGGCCGAGGACGGCTGCGGCGGCAAGGCCGCGATCGCGCCGGTGGCGTTCGTGGTCGACGCCGCGGCGCCGGTCATCCGCTGGGAGGTGGGGGACCACTCCTCGCTCAAGGACCGGCTGGCGACCGACTCCGAGCACGATCGCCGGCGCCTGAGCGGCCGGCGCAGCGGCGGCCACTCCGCCCGCGACGCCTGGACCTCGCGGGCGGGCGTCTGGCAGCTCCCCGTTCCCTGGGACCACGACCGCGACGAGAAGGAGATCGCGCAGTTCCCGGTCACTATCGCCAGCGATCACCCCCAGGGTTTCTTCGCGGCGCCGGCGACCTCGCTGACCGCCGACGGCAAGGACGCCCGGCTCGGCGAGAACCGCATCCTCTGGGTCGCCGCCGAGGACGACGGCGCGGGCGTCGAAAGCCTGACCTTCCGCACCCGCACCGAGAAGGACCGCGTCGTGCTGGAGGTGGAGGCGCGGGATCTGGTGGGGAACGTCAGCAAGAAGGAGATCGTGCTGCGGCAGGGGGGTTGAGGCAAAGGCTCGATCGGGAGGGGGATCGCCCTGTAAGGGCGGGCTTTGAAGAGCCTGGGGTTTCAACCCCAGGCGGGGGTGCAGGGTCAGGCGCTCGGGGGGGGCATCGCCGCCTCTCCGTGCAGGTCAGGCGCTCGGGGGTTCAACCCCGCCTCTCCGTGCAGGTCAGGCGCAGGGAGGTTCATCCCCGCCTCTCCCTGCAGGGCCAGGCGCTCGGGGGTTTCATCCCCGCCTCTCCGTGCAGGTCAAGCGCTCGGGGGTTTCATCCCCGCCTCTCCGTGCAGGTCAGGCGCTCGGGGGTTCATCCCCGCCTCTCCGTGCAGGTCAGGCGCTCGGGGTTTCAACCCCAGGCGCTCGTGCAGGCCAGGCGCAGACGCGATTCGACGGAACGATCGGGCGAGATCTCCCATCCTCGTGGAGGTAGTGGCAGCCGCATCAGCAGCCTGGGGTTGAAACCCCAGGCTGATCAGAGCCCGCCCCTGCGGGGCGATCCCCCTCCCGATTCCATCAAGGGAACTCTCGCGGGTTCTACCCCGCCTTCACCCGTTCCGTCGCCAGCCGCGTGGTCGGCATCCACTGCGCTTCGAGGGTGAGCTCGGTGTAGGCGGGGGTTTCGCCGGTTCCGGGGGGTGAGGAGGACTCTTCGAGCCGCCAGTGCAGGCCGCGGGCGGCGGCCAGGCGGTCGAGCTCCGCGGCGACAGCGCCGGCGTTCGAGGGGCGGAGGTCGGGCTCGCGGTCGAGGAGCTGCAGCACGAGCGATTCAAGCTCCGGCGGGAAATCTCCCTGGACGCGGGCGCGGAGCGGCCGGACGGTGCCGAAGAGGGTGTTCTGGATCACGTCCGAGACGTCGTGGCCGCCGAACGGCTTCAGGCCGCTGAGCGATTCGAACAGCACGACGCCGAGGGCGAAGAGGTCGCCGGCGCGGTCGTGGCCGCTCCCCCGCAGGGCCTCGGGGGGGAGGTAGCCGGGGGTGCCGAAGACGAGGCCCTCCGCTCGCGCCGACGAGGCGATCAGGTCGGCGATGCCGAAGTCGGTCACCTTGATCGAGCCGTCGCGGCCGAGCATCACGTTGGCCGGTTTGACGTCGCGGTGCACGATGTCGCGGGCGTGGGCGGCGGCGAGGCCGTGGGCGATGGCGGCGCCGAGCGGGATCACCTCCTCGGGGCGCAGGCGGCCGCGGTGCAGCAGGAGCCGTTCGAGGCTCACTCCCACCACCAGCTCCATGGCGATGTAGGCCCCCTCGGGCGCGTCCTCGACGTCGTAGACGGCGACCACGTTGGGATGGCTGAAGCGGGCCGCCGTCACCGCCTCGCGCACCAGCTGCTCGATCCGCTGGCTCCGCTTGTCCGCCGGCAGGTCGCCGCTCAGCCGCAGGGTCTTCAGCGCCACGGCGCGCTGGAGCCTGGGGTCCCAGCCGCGGAAGACGGCGCCCATGCCGCCGGTCGCCAGCAGCTCGATCACCTGATAGCGGCCAAGGAAGACGTCGTCGAGCGCCCGGCGCTCGTCGAGGCCGCGGCGGAGCGCCTCGAAGCTCCGCCGCAGGTCGTCGATTTCATCCCGTCCGGCGGGCGCCGGCGCGGCCTTGGCGAGCTCCCTTTGCTCGCGGGCGAGGTCGCGGATCGGCCGCACCACGGCGGCCCAGGCGACCGCGATCAGGGCGGCGATCAGCAGCAGGGCGGCGCCGAGCGCCAGGGCCGACCGCCGCCGCAGCCGCGCCGCGACCGCCTCGGCCACGCGCGCCGGCTGGCTCGACAGCACGGCCCACCCCGCCACCGCCACCGGCGCATAGGCGCCGAGGACCTCCTCGCCGCCCCGGCCGTGATAGCGCCCGGCGCCGGCCACCCTGCCGGCGAGCGCGGCGTCGATCAGCCCCTGCGGGAAGGGAGCGAGCGAGCGGGCATCCCCCACCACCACGCGGCCGCCGCGGTCGGCCACCGCCAGCTCGGCCTCGCCCCCCAGCTCCTCCGGCCTGGCGACGTCGGCGAGCGGAGCGCCGCTGCAGACCAGGACGAGCGCGCCCACCGCGGCCGGGAGCGGCGCCGAAACGCGCACCACGGGAGGATGCGTGCCCGGCACCGCCGCGACCGGTCCGGCGCCGCCGAGCCCGAGCGCCTGCGCGACGTCCGGCGAGGCGCCCTTGAGCTGCGCCCGCACCACCTCTTCGCCCTTGGCGTTGACCACCGCCACCGCCTCGACGCCGAGGTCGGACCACGCCTGAAGGCTGCCGGAGAGGAGCTCCTGCGCCGCCGGCGAGCGCGGATCGGCGAGCGCCCGGTTGGCCGCCACGCCGCGGGCCAGCGACAGGCGGGTATCGAGGAAGGCCTCGACCCGCGCCGCCGCCGTGCGCGCCGCCAGGGCGTGAGTGTTGAGCACCTGGGTGAACAGGGCTTCGCGGTTGACCCCCACCAGACCGAAGTAGGAGATGGCGAGCGGCAGCAGTCCCACCGCCGCGAGCGCCAGGGCAACGCGGGTGAGGAGGCGCAGGCGCGGCAGCTTCGGCAACTTCAAGGGAGCCGCCGCTTCATGAGGCCAGTGGGAAGCGGTAGCCGGTGCCGCGCTCGGTCACCACGTAGCGCGGACGGGAGGGCTCGGGCTCGATCTTCGAGCGGAGCCGGTGGACGTGGACGCGCAGGGTGTCCTCGAACACCTCGTCCGAAGGCCAAAGCCGGCGCAGCAGAAAGTCGGTGGCCACCACCCGCCCGGCGTTGCGCAGCAGGACGTAGAGGAGCTTGGTCTCGGTGGAGGTCAGCGCCACCTCGCGATCGGCCAGCATCGCGCGCTGATGGGCGAAGTCGACCGACAGCGAATCGTCCACCCGCACCACCGGCTGCAGGACGTAGGCGAAGTCGCCGAGGCGGCGGAACACGCGCTCGACGCGCGCCACCATCTCGCGCGGATTGAACGGCTTGCGGATGTAGTCCTCGGCGAAGCGCTCGATCGCGGCCACCACGGTCTCCGCCTCGTCGACCGAGGTGAGCATGACGATCGGCAGGTCGCTCCACTCGTGCAGCCGGCGGGCGAGGGCCACGCCGTCGAGACCGGGGAGGAGGATGTCCACCAGCGCCAGATGGGGCAGGCCGCGGCGGCCGATGACCTCGAGCGCCTCCTCGGCCGAGGTGCAGGCCCAGACGGTGAATCCGGCCCCTTCCAGCTCGCGGCGGATCAGGCGCAGGATGTCCGGATCGTCCTCTACGGCGAGGACCCGGCGGTCGGAGGGCCCTTTCGGCAGGGAGGGATCGGGGAGCATTCTGGCGTTCCGGTCTGGGTGGACGCTTTGATTGTAGCAGCCCTGTCTGGTATGAAGGTGGAACAGATGAGCTCCCAGCCCCTGCGCCGGATCCTCTTCGTGGAGGACGACCCGGATATTCAGGTCGTCGCCACGCTGGCCCTCGAGTCCCTCGGCGGCTTCGCCGTGCTCGCCTGCGGCTCGGGCGCCGAGGCGCTGGCGCGGTTCGCCGGCTTCGCTCCCGACCTCGTGCTGCTCGACGTGATGATGCCCGGCATGGACGGCCCGGCGACCCTGGAGGCGCTGCGGCGGCTCCCCGCCGGCGACGTGCCGGTGGTCTTCATGACCGCCCGCGTCCAGGCGCACGAGATCCTGCAATACCGCGAGATGGGGGCGGTGGACGTCATCGCCAAGCCCTTCGATCCGATGACCCTGGCGGAGACCGTCCAGACTCTCTGGCGCTCCCTCCCCGGCTGAGACGCGCCATGGCCGTTCCCCCCGAAACCAGCGTCGCGGAAGAGCAGCTCCGGCGCTATTTCGCGGGGCGGCTGCCGGCGCGGCTCGCCGAGGTCGAGGCGGCCCGCGACGCCGCGCGCGACGCCGTCTGGACGGGCGAGCCGCTGCGCACCTTCCACCGCCTCGCCCACTCGCTCACCGGCGTCGGCGCGACCTTCGGCTTCCCCGAGATCACCGCCGTCTCCCGCCGGCTGGAGGGTCTGCTCAAGGACGCCCTGGCGCCGGCGGCCTCGCCCCCCGCGGCGGACGAGGTGGATGCCCTTCTCGACCGCCTGCGCGAGATCGCCCGGCGCTCGCTGAGGCCGACCTCCGACACCGGCGTGATCGCCGCCGCGCCGGCCCGCGCCGCGGCGGCCGGCGGCGACGACGGCCTCCTCTTCCTCTGGTCGGACGACCCCGCCTTCGGCGACGGCCTGATCGACCAGCTCCGCCCCTTCGGCTACGAGGTGCAGCCGTTCGTCGACCTCGCCACCCTGGAGCGCGAGGTCGAGCGCGACCCGCCCGCCGCCGTGCTCTTCGACTGGGAGGGTCCGAACGACGGCGAGGACACCCGCCGGATCGCCGCTCTCGGCATGTCGTGGGGCAAGGTGCCGAAACGGGTCTTCCTCTCGGCGCGGGGGGACCTCGCCGCGCGGCTGGAAGCGGTACGCGCCGGCGGCGACGCCTATTTCGCCAAGCCGGTCGAGATGGGACCGCTGGCCGAGACGCTCGACCGGCTGACCGGCGGTGGCCCGGCCGACCCCTTCCGCGTGCTGATCGTCGAGGACGATCCGGACATCGCCGAGCTCCACGCCAAGGCGCTCGGCGAGGCCGGCATGACGGTGACCGTGGTCGGCGATCCGATGGCGGTGATGGTGCCGCTCTTCCGGCTCCAGCCCGACCTCATCCTGATGGACCTCTACATGCCCGGCTGCACCGGCCCCGAGCTGGCGGCCGTGCTCCGCCAGCAGGAGGGGTACGTCGGCACGCCGATCGTCTACCTCTCGACCGAGGAGGGGATCGAGGAGCAGATCGCCGCCATCAGCGCCGGCGGCGACGAGTTCCTCAACAAGCCGATCGCGCCCCGTCACCTGGTGGCCGCGGTGGAGGCGCGGGCGCGGCGCGGCCGGGTGCTCGCCACCCGCATGGCCTACGACGGGCTGACCGGCCTGCTCAATCACAGCTATCTGAAGCAGCAGATCGAGATCGAGATCTCCCGCGCCGCCCGCGAGCGCTGGGAGGTGGCCTACGCGATGATCGACCTCGACCGCTTCAAGTCGATCAACGACGCCTTCGGCCACGCCGCCGGCGACCGCCTGCTCAAGAGCCTCGCCCGGCTGCTGCGCCAGCGCCTCCGCAGCTCCGACGTCCTCGGCCGCTACGGCGGCGACGAGCTCGCCGTCGTCCTCCCCCACACCGACGGCCCCACCGCCTGGCGGGTGCTCGACCAGATCCGCGACAGCTTCTCCCATCTCCGCCCCTCCGCCGGCAGCGGCGAGATGGCCGCCACCCTCAGCTGCGGCATCGCCGTCTTCCCCTCCTTCCCCAACGGCCAGGAGCTGATCGAGGCCGCCGACGCGGCGTTGTACGAGGCGAAGGGGGCGGGGCGGAACCGGGTGGTGTTGAAGGAGTAGGGGCAGAAAGAGTGGGGTCCAGGCGGCACGTGCGGGCTGGGGGGACGTGCGCTTCGAAGCCTCACCCTCGGTCCCTCTCCACAAGTGGAGAGGGGAGAAACCATCGCGGGATCGGCGGGTTCAGGCTGACTTTCCTCCATGGGCCCTCCCTCCACTTGTGGAGAGGGAACGAGGGTGAGGCTTCAAAGCGCAGGTCGCTCCAGCGCCCACCGCCCTCCGTGGGTGCGATACCCTCCGCGCGACCGGGAGACCCCATGAACGAGATTCCCACCGATCACCCTCTGGACCACCCGCTCGAGCTCTCCGCCTCCGACATGCGCGCGCTGGTCCAGGAAGCGCTCGACCGGATCGTGGCCCATATCGAATCGCTTCCTACGCAGACCGTGTCCGACACGAGCGGCGGCTTCGCGCTCGCCGAATCGCTCGCCGAAGCGATGCCCGAGACGGGAGCGCCGGTCGCCGGGCTGCTCGACCTTTTCTTTCAACGGGCCGTGCCGCCGACGTTCAACACGGCGAGCCCCGGCTACCTCGCCTATATCCCCGGCGGCGGCCTGTTCCATGCCGCGGTGGCCGACCTGATCGCCGATGCGACCAACCGCTACAGCTCGGTCTATGCCGCCGCGCCCGCCCTGGCGCGGATCGAGATGAACGTCATCGACTGGTTCTGCCGGCTCGCCGGCCTGCCGGCCGAGGCGCGGGGGACGCTGACCAGCGGCGGCTCGCTCGCCAACTGGACCGCCCTGGTCACCGCCCGCCGCGAGCGGCTGCCCGAGAACTTCCTCAAGGGGACGATCTACGCCTCCGACCAGTCCCACTACTCGGTGGCCAAAGGGGCGATCCTCGCCGGCTTCCCGGAAGCCAACGTGCGCGAGGTGCCGACCGACGACCGCTTCCGCCTGCGCGTCGACGCCCTCGCCGAGCGGATCGCCGCCGACCGCCGCGACGGCTTCCAGCCCTTCCTGATCGCCGCCGCCGGCGGCACCACCAACACCGGCGCCGTCGACCCGCTCCCCGAGCTGGCCGACCTCGCCGCGCGGGAGGGGCTCTGGTTCCACGTCGACGCCGCCTACGGCGGTTTCTTCCTGCTGACCGACGAGGGGCGGCGCGCCCTGCGCGGCATCGAGCGGGCCGATTCGATCGTGCTCGATCCCCACAAGGGGCTCTTCCTCCCCTACGGCACCGGTGCCGTGCTGATCCGCGACGGCCAGGCGCTGCGCCGCGCCCACAGCCTGACGGGGGACTACATGCCGGGCCTGCAGGACGACCCCGACCGCGTGGACTTCAGCCAGTACTCCCCCGAGCTCTCCCGTCCGTTCCGCGGCCTGCGCGTCTGGCTGCCGTTCAAGATGCACGGCGCGGCGGCCTTCCGCGCGCAGCTCGAAGAGAAGCTGGCCCTCGCCCGCCTGGCGGCGGACCGGCTGCGGGCGATGCCGGGGGTCGAGATCCTCGCCGAGCCCCAGCTCTCGCTGGTCGCCTTCCGGCTCGCTCCGGCCGGCGTGCCGGAGTGCGAGCTGAATGACCTCAACCAGCGCTTCCTCGACCGCGTCAACGCCCGCCAGCGGGTCTATCTGACGGCGACGCGGCTGCGCGGGCGCTTCGCCCCGCGAATCTGCGTCCTCTCCTTCCGCACCCATCGCGACCGGATGGAGATGGCGCTGGAGGACATCGCGGTGGCCCAGCGGGAAGTGCTCACGAATCCTCTGTAGGGGCGGCCCTGTGTGGCCGCCCTGCCCCCAAGGAGCGGCGAAAGGGCATCACCACGAAAAAGGCCGACCACGAAAAAGGGCGCCCACACAGGGGCGCCCCTACAAACAGCTCTCGCGAAGAAGCGTGCTTACCGGGTCGGCGGCTTGGCGGCCGGCTTGTCCATCGGCTTCGCGTCCGGCGCGTTGGCGGCCGGTTTCGGCGCTTCCGGCTGGCCGATCGACAGCAGCTCGACCTCGAAGACCAGCGGCGCGTTGGGGCCGATCACGTTGCCGGCACCCTTGTCGCCATAGCCGAGGGAGGCCGGGATGTAGAACTTGTACTTCGCGCCGACCTTCATCAGCTGCACGCCCTCGGTCCAGCCCGCGATCACCTGGTTGAGCACGAAGGTCGCCGGCTCCTTGCGGTCGTAGGAGCTGTCGAACTTGGTGCCGTCCATCAGCGTGCCGAGGTAGTTCACCGACACCGTGTCGGTCGCCTTCGGCATCGGGCCCGTGCCCTCCCGCTCGACCTCGTACTGGAGGCCGCTGGCGGTCGTCTTGACCCCGGCCTTCGACTTGTTCTTCGCCAGGAAGGCCTCGCCGTCGGCCTTGTTCTTGTCGCCCAGAGCCTTCTGCTTCACTTCCTGCTGCGCCACGACCTGCTTCTGGAACTCCTGCATCGTGGCCTGCATCTCCTCGTCGGTCATCATCCCCTTCTCACCCGTCAGACCGTCGTGCAACCCCTTGTTGATGAGGTCGACGCTGGCCTGGACGTCGTTCTGCTTGAGCGTGCGGCCGAGGTTGTAGCCAATCACGTAGCTAGCCCGGTCCTGCACGGAAGTCGGCTTGCCAGCCTGCGGGGCGGGCTGGGCCGCCGGTTTCTGCGCGGGAGCGCCGGATTGCTGGGCAACGGCCACAGCGGCCGCCGCGACGAGCAGCGCGGCGGGGAGAATCAGGGTCTTTCTCATACGAGTCTCCAAGAGGTTGTAATTCCTTCAGGGCGGAGGACACACATCGAGCCTCTGCGGCGATCAGGAGATCTTAACCCACGCGCCTCGCCGCCGATTCCCGATCCGGCCGTAACGGCCGGGACGACTTCGGCGCCCAAGGAGGTGCCGAAGCCTCGCCAACTGTGACAACGTAGAGAGAGCCGACGGAAACCAGAGTCTTCTCCCATGCCGAACCTCCGAGTGCTCCGCTCCTCTCGCCCGCTCTCCTGGCTCCTCCTGGCGGGAGCCCTGCCGCTGGCGGCCCAGGCGCCGCCGCCCGCGACCGCGCTGGCGCAGCGGGTGCAGCCGATCCTCCATGCCCGCTTTCCGGCCTCGGGCGAGCCGCCGACCCTGCTGACGGCCACCGGCTCCTTCCGCGCCGCGCCCGACCTCTCCTGCTTCTACGAGCGCCGGAGCTACGCGCCCGCCTGGATCGGCGAGAAGGGGGTGCGGCCGGACGCCGACGACCTGATCGCCGCCCTGGCCGACGCCCCCGCCGACGGCCTCGACCCCGAGCGCTACCGCCTCGCCGACCTGCGCCAGCGGCTCGCTCAAGGCAAGGGCGCCGACAAGCCCGGCGACTTGGCGGAGCTCGACCTGCGGCTCACCGACGCCTTCCTCCGCCTCGCCACCGACCTGCGCAACGGCGCCGTCAATCCGCAGCTGATCGCTCCCGACTGCGAGCTCGACATCCCCGAGGTCGACCTCTCCGCCGCGCTGGAAAAGGCCCTCGCCGCCGGCCGGGTGCGCCCGGCCCTCGCCGAGCTCGCCCCCGCCCACGCCGGCTACAAGGCGCTCAAGGGGGCTCTGGCGCAGATGCGGACCGTCGCCGCCCGCGGCGGCTGGCCCACCGTGCCCGACGGCCCACCCCTGAAACCCGGCGATCGCGGCGACCGGGTGGCCGCCCTGCGCGCCCGCCTCGAAGCCTCGGGAGAGCTGGCTCCCGAAGCCCCGGCCTCCACGACGCCTGCGCCCCGCGACCTCTTCGATGCTCCCCTCCAGGCGGCTCTGATCAGGTTCCAGGACCTGCACGGCCTCGACCCCGACGGCCATGTCGGCAAGGGGACCCTGGCGGCCCTCGACGTGACCGTCGAGCAGCGTATCCGGCAGATCGAGGTCAATCTCGACCGCTGGCGCTGGCTCCCGCATGACCTCGGCGAGCGCTACATCATGGTGAACATCGCCGGCTTCACCTTCGACCTCGTCGAAGCGGGCCACCCCGCCCTCTCGATGCGGGTGGTCGCCGGCAAGGTGACGAACCGCACGCCGATGTTCACCGGCCGGATGACCAACATCGTCCTCAACCCCTATTGGAACGTGCCTGCCAGCATCGCCAAAAAGGAAGTCATCCCACACATGGAGCGCGATCCGGGCTACCTGGAGCGGGAGGGGCTGGAGGTCACCGGGAGCGGCTCCAGCCTCGAGGTCCGCCAGAAGCCCGGGCCCAAGAACGCGCTGGGGCGGGTGAAGTTCCTCTTCCCCAACCGCTTCGACGTCTACCTCCACGACACGCCGTCGCGCTCGCTGTTCAGCCGCACGGTGCGCAGCTTCAGCCACGGCTGCATCCGGGTCGAGAAGCCGATCGAGCTGGCCGAGTACCTGTTGAAGGACGATCCCGCCTGGACCCCGAAACGGATCGCCGCCGTCATCGCCAGGGGCAAGGAGGCCTGGGTGAACATCCCCCACCCCCTCCCCGTCCACCTGGTCTACTGGACCGCCTGGGTGGACGACGCCGGAATCCTCCAGCTCCGCGACGACCTCTACGGGCGCGACAAGCCGCTGATGGACGTCCTCGGCACCGAGGCGCCGGCGCAGACGGCGGCGCCGTAGGGGAGGGGAGGTTGCACACGGACGAACAGGGACGACCACGGACTTGCACGGACGAGGTTTCCTGTCCGTGAAAGTCCGTGCTCGTCCGTGGGAGTCCGTGGGAGTCCGTGTTCCTGCCCTTGCCTTAACCGACCCGCCGCCCCGGATACACCGCCACCTCGGAGCCGTCCGCCAGGAAGGCCGAGCTGGGCTCGCCGGCGAGGAAGGCGGTGAAGCGCTCGCCGTAGAGACCGGCGACGTCGCAGTCGAGCACCGGCCGCCGCAGCGTCCACACCCGCCAGCGCGGGTGCTCGACCTGGTACTCCACGCAGCCGCCGCCGCGCAGGGAGGAGTATCCCCAGTAGTGCTCGGTGATGAACTCCTCCTCCGAGCCGGGCGCCGCCTCCCGCGCCGCGCCCTCGACCAGGGCTCCCAGGCCGTTCCACCTCGTCTGAAAACGCCAGCCGTACATCACGTACATCCCCTCCCGGGCGGGATCGCCGGTGCGGGCATGGCGCATCGGCAGCGCGACGTACTTCTCGCCATAGAGGAGCCGGGCCACGCCGGCGATGGCGAGCCGGGGGACGATCTCCTTGACGAAGACCACCCCGCGCCGCCAGCCGTCCGCCGCCTTCCGGCGCACGTAGAAGCGGAGGTTCACCTCCTCGAAATCGCGATGCCCGGGAATGGCGATCCCCCGCACCCGGGTGTCGAGGAAAAGGAAACCGACGAGGCTGGCGAAGGTCTTCCCCTGCCAGGCGTCGAGCTCCGTGCCGGCGGGCACCAGGGGAAGGAGGATCTCCGGCGGCACCTCGTAGTTGAGCATCGCGAGGTACCGCCAGCGGGCGGTCAGGAAGGGACGGGCGGTCACGGCGCCATCCTATCTGGTCTCACGCGGCTCCGTCCCGCCCGGGCCTGAAGGCCCGGGCTACGTTTCAAACGAAAAGCCTCCTGAAGGAGGCTCAATCTCTCCGCCCGCGATTTGAGCCGGCTTCAGCCGGCTTTTCGTCTCCGTCATAGCCCGGGCGTTTACGCCCGGGCGTCGGAGGCACCCGAGGGCCCAATCGCGCCTACCCCCCCAGCGTCTCCGTGAACAGCAGATCCCCGCTCTCCGTATCCTGGTAATACGAGACCGTCGCCGTGCGGTGGGCGTCGTCGAGCTTGAGGATGACGTAGCCGTGGTTGTAGACGCCGTCGGTGGTGCCCAGCATGACGGGCATGCTGGGGAGGGCGGGGTTGGCTGCCAGCAGGGGGATCTTGTCGCCGATGCACGACTTGTAGGGCTGCTGGGTGACGAAGACCGGCACCGCGGCGCAGCCGATGCACCGGCCGCGCTGGAGGCCAGCGTAGGGGGCGTAGATCTCCAGGTTGTGCTCGTGCCCCCAGAACCAGGCGTCCACCTGGCCCAGCACGTCGGCGAACTGCGAGTGCAGGAGGCCGTTCAGCGAGCGGTCGCCGTTGCTGTCGGGGCCGATCGCCGAGAAGGCCGAGAAGAGCTGGTGGTGGGAGAGCAGGATCGTGCGCCGGCCGCCGGCGGTGGCGATCTGCTGCTTGTGCCAGGCGAGCTCGGTGTCCTCCAGGTAGGTGAGGTCGGTGGCGACGTCGAAGACGTCGTCGTCGTGGAGGCCGGTGTCCATCCCCAGGATCTGCCAGCCGGAGCTGCGCAGACCGACGAAGCTGTGGCTCTGCATCTGGCCCGGCGGCGCGAGCGGCGGCACGTTCAGCTGGTCGAGCATGCCGTAGTAGCCGCTCCCCCCGGAGTACATGTCGTGATTGCCGGTGAGGTTGAAGATGGCAAGCGGACGCTGCGCGCCGCGGCCGAAGACTTGGTTGACGACGTCGAGCAGGTAGCTGGCGTTCTCCGTCGGGGTGCCGGAGTAGTAGACGTCGCCCAGGTGGATGAGCACGTCCGGCCGGTGCGCCGCCACCTTCTCCAGGAGCGCTTGCGCCTCGGGAGTGCCGGTGCCCCAGTCGGCGATCAGCGCCACGGTGGCGTTCTCCGGCAGGGTCAGGGGCGCGGGATCGTCCGGCGCCTTCGCCGGCCGGTAGGGGATCGTCCCGCGGTCGACGTCGAAGAAGTGCACGTAGTCGGCCACCGCCTGGGCCCAGAGCGGATCGCAGGTGCTGAAACGGAGCCCATCCTCGAGCTGCTGGATCTCGGCCTCCGGATGATGCTCGATCTTGGCGGTGGCGAGCTGGAGGGCGAGGTGGGCGCACTCGTCGTCGGTGCAGCAGACCGGCGCCGCCGGGGCGGCTCCGGCGACCGCCGGTGAAGCGGCCACAGGCGCCGCGATGGTGCCGATCCCGCTCAACGCGGTCGAGGCGGCGGCGGTGGCGGCGGCCACCACGGGGTGCTCGAGGCCCGGTCGCTGAAGCGGCATCGGCGCGGCGGCGATGCCGCCGGTCGTCACGGCGCCCGCTGCCACCTGCTGGCGGCGCAGCACCTCTTCGACGACCGACTGCCAGGTCGACAGCTGTGGATCACGGAAGGTCTTGATGGCCATGGCCTGAAGCGCCTCTTGCTGGAATCCGCGGAATCAAAGGTTGCCGTCCGGGACGATCCCGGTGATCCCCTCGGCGATCCGCTCGCACACGGCCGAGATGGTGGCCGTCGGATTGGCTCCCACCGCCGAGGGAAGAATGGCGCCGTCCGCCACGTAGAGGCCCGCATAGCCGAAGACCTGGCCGAAGGTGGGCAGGGCGGCGCTCGTCACCCCCTGCGCCGGATCGTCCGCCAGCACGCACCCGCCCAGCGGGTGCACGGAGACGTTCTTGCGCGATGGGTGATACCAGGTGGGGAGCACGAAGAAGTCCTTGCCCTGGGTCACCTGCTTGTACCGCTTGCACTCCTCGACGATCGCCTCGTAGAGGGGCATGCTGTCCTGCTGCGGCCAGTCGATGGTGAGCGACCCCGTCCTGTCGAGCGACATCGTGCCGTTCGAACGGTCGAGCCCCATGCAGAGCAGCACGCTGGTGTTCCAGGACATGTCCCCGCTCAGCAGGTCGCCCAGCGCCCAGCCGACGCTCCCCGGCGAGGTCCCCTTGATCCAGCGCCCCCAGGCGTTGCGCAGGAAGAGCCAGAGCGCCGGCAGGTGCATGAAGCGCGGCTTGATCCCCTCCACGAACCAGGAGGTGAAGACCGGGTAGCTGGCGTCCTCCAGGATGAAGGCGTGGTCCTTGGCGAAATCCTCGAAGAGGTTGCAGTCGATGCGCTGCGTGATCACCGGACCGTAGTTCGGATTGGCCGGCGGCATCCCGGCGGGGACCTCCTCCGGGCCGATCACGAAGGAGAGGAAGTCGCCGTTCCCCGAGAAGCGCGTCCCCAGGCGGCCGCCCAGCCGCGGCAGGGTCTTGTAGAGGTCGCGGCAGCGCATCAGCAGCTCGGTCGAGCCGAGCGTCCCGGCCGACACCACCACCCGGTTGGTGAGCGCGGCCTGCTCCAGCTTCGTCCCTTTCTGGAGGTCGTAGAAATAGACCCGGTACCCCTGCGCGCCGTCCGCCGCGGGGTCGTCCTCCTCGCGGGCGTTCACCGGCACGATCCGGTACGCCAGGTGCTCGGTCAGCACCCGGGCGCCGTAGCGGTGCTCGGCCACGTGCAGATAGTTGAGGTCGATCGTGTTCTTCGAGTGGGTGTTGCAGCCGACGTCGCACTCGGCGCAGTAGACGCAGGAGGTCTGGAGCGCGCCATAGCGGTTCTTCGCCTGCTCGCCGATTGGCAGGGGGTTGTCGAAGTCGTTGCCGAAGAAGACGTTGATGTCCACCAGCTTCGAGTCGCGGCCGGTGGCCTTCGCCACCTGCTCGAAGAGGCGGGTGCGGGTGATCTCGCGGCGGGGGTCGCCGTTGCGCGGGATCGGCCGCGAGCCGAGCACCTCCTTGGCGACGGCGTAGTAGGGGGCGAGCGCCGCCTTCTTGACGTTGGCCGGCCAGCGCTCGTCGAAGACGTGGTCGGGGGGCTCCAGGAAGACGTTGGCGTAGATCAGCGAGCCGCCGCCGAGGCCGGCGGAGAGCACGACGTCCATCCGGTGGTAATTGCGGATGTCGAACAGGCCGTGCGCCTCGGCGTTCTGCATCTTCCGCGGGCGCGGGCGCTGCTCCTCCTTGAGGTTCAGGACGTTCCAGAAGTTGTGCGCGAAGTCGTGCGGCGCGCGCGGGAACGAGCCCATCGGATAGCGCTTGCCCCGCTCCAGCACCATCACCTTGCCCGGCCAGCGCTTGCTCAGCCGGCAGGCGCTGATCCCGCCGCCGAACCCGCTGCCGATGACGATCGCCTCATATCTCTCGGTCATGAGGACCCCTTGAAGATTTCTCGAAAGCGTAGCATAGAGGAAAGGAGGGAGGGCGGCGATAGAATCCCCCTCATGCCCCCGCTCGCCTGGACCATCGACGACGACATCCGCCGGGCCTCCACCCTGCCGGCCGAGGTCTACAGCGACCCGCGCTGGTTCGACGCCCTCCGCTCCGCGGTCTTCGCCCGCAGCTGGCAGCTGGTGGCCGACGTCGACGCCGTCCGGGTGCCCGGCCAGATCTACCCCTTCACCCTGCTCGAAGGGGTGCTCGACGAGCCCCTGCTGCTGACCCGGGATTCCCAGGACCGCCTCCACTGCCTGTCGAACGTCTGCACCCACCGCGGCACGCTGGTCTGCGAGCACGCCGGAGTGCAGCCGGCGCTGCGCTGCCGCTACCACGGCCGGCGCTTCGCCCACGACGGCCGCTTCCTCTCGATGCCCGAGTTCGAAGGCGCGGAAGGCTTCCCTTCCCCGGCGGACGATCTGGCCAAAATCCCCTTCGGCAGCTGGGGCAAGCTCCTCTTCGCCTCGCTCGACCCCGCTTTTCCGCTCGCGGAGCTGACGGCCGACCTCGACGCCCGGGTCTCCTGGATGCCGCTGCGCGAGGCCGTGCTCGACCCCGCCCGCTCGCGCGACTACCTGGTGCGCGCCAACTGGGCCCTCTACTGCGACAACTTCCTGGAGGGGTTCCACATCCCCTACGTCCACGCCTCGCTGGCCGGCGAGCTCGATTACGGCGAGTACCGCACCGAGCTCTTCCGCTGGGGGAACCTGCAGGTGGGCGTCGGCAGCGGCGGCGAGGACGTCTTCGACCTCCCCCGCTCCTCTCCCGACTATGACCGCCAGCGAGCGGGCCAGAAAATCGCCGGCTACTACTTCTGGCTCTTCCCCAACACGATGCTGAACTTCTACCCCTGGGGGATGTCGGTCAACGTCGTCCGCCCGCTCGCCGTCGACCGCACCCGGGTCTCCTTCCTCGCCTACGTCTGGGACCCCGCGCGGCTCGACCGCGGCGCCGGCGCCGGCCTCGACCGCGTCGAGCGCGAGGACGAAGCGGTGGTCGAGAGCGTCCAGCGCGGTGTACGATCGCGCCTCTATCACCGCGGACGCTATTCGCCGAAGCGCGAGCAGGGGGTGCACCACTTCCACCGCCTGCTGGAACGGTTCCTGTCGGACGGGTGAACGAAGCCGGAAAGGGCCCGCGGGGGGGGGTTGGAGCGCGTCTCGCCCCCTTTGGGGCCAA
Source organism: Thermoanaerobaculia bacterium (assembly GCA_036271335.1). Lineage (GTDB taxonomy): Bacteria > Acidobacteriota > Thermoanaerobaculia > Multivoradales > UBA5704 > DATARR01. The sequence continues at coordinate 21,226 of DATBAW010000173.1, read as the reverse complement.
CCGGTTCCCGCTCCGGGCCGGACGGTCCCTCGACCGGGTCCGACGCGCCCGGACGAGGTCTCGTAAACCCCCCGCGAGGGTCGAGTGGTCCCTTTCCGGGGCCGTCCGGTCCGGAGCGGGGACCGGTTGGCCCCAAAGGGGACGAGAAAGACCCAGCGCGGGGACCGGCCGGCCCCAGAGCGGGCGCTGTGGGCCCAGGCGTGGGCCCGGCCGCCGTTGAACCCTCGAAGCCGCGAGCGCAGAGACCGAACCCGGAGACCGGATTCCCCTCGGCGCGGGGCCCTTCGGCGAAGCCGTGGGTGGAATCGCCAGACGGCCGGGCGGGCGGCGCTTCGGCTTCCTTCCGCCGCCCTGATATCCTGCGCGCCGAGGAGGGAGATTCATACCATGATCAAGCTGGTCCTGCTCCGCCACGGCGAGAGCGCCTGGAACCTGGAGAACCGCTTCACCGGCTGGACGGACGTGGACCTCACGCCGAAGGGGCGCGAGGAGGCCAGGGAGGCCGCACGGCTGCTCCTGGAGGGCGGGTATACGTTCGACGTGGCCTTCACGTCGCTGCTCAAGCGGGCCATCCGCACGCTCTGGATCACGCTCGACGGCATGGACCTGATGTGGATTCCGGTCTACCGGAGCTGGCGGCTGAACGAGCGCCACTACGGCGCGCTCCAGGGGCTCGACAAGGCGGAGACCGCCGCCAGATATGGCGACCAGCAGGTGCTGGTCTGGCGCCGCAGCTACTCCGATCCGCCGCCGGCGCTCGACCCCGCGGACGAGCGCTATCCCGGCCATGACCGCCGCTACGCGGAGCTCTCGCCGGCCGAGCTCCCCGTGGCCGAGTCGCTGAAGGACAACGTCGCCCGCTTCCTCCCCTACTGGCGGGAAACGATCGAGCCCGAGCTGCGCGCCGGCAGGCGGGTGCTCATCGCCGCCCACGGCAACAGCCTGCGGTCGCTGGTGAAGCTGCTCGACGACGTGTCGGACGAGGAGATCGTGGGGTTGAACATCCCCACCGGCATCCCCCTGGTCTACGAGCTGGACGACGATCTGAAGCCGCTCCGGCACTACTACCTGGGCGATCCGGAAGCGGCTCGCAAGGCGGCCGAGGCGGTGGCGAAGCAGGCGCAGCGGGTTTAGGCCATTACCGCTTCTTCCGCGGCCCGTCCTCCTCCGGCGGATCGAGGACGCCGCGGGGCACCTCGTCCAGGGTGTCCAGCGGGTCGATCGCGCTCTCGATCTTCTCGAGGAGCCCCTGGTCGAAGTGGTCCAGTGGCGCTTCGTAGGAAGCGCGGACCACCGGTTCCGGCTCCATCAGGGCCCGCAGCGTCCGGGCGCAGGCCGGGCACCCCTTGAGGAGGTGCGCGACGACGCCTCGATTCTCCTCCCGCGAGCCGGTCCCCGCGGCGAACCGCTGCAAAGTGTCTTCGGAGGGATGATCCATGCCTGTCTCCCTGCCCCCGCGAGGGCTCAATGGCGCACTCTTCAGGGAATGACCCAGGGAGGACATTCATTTCAGCCCGACCGGAAATACGTCCGGCCGCTACCTCACCCGTCCGCGTCGCCTCCCAATAGGCTATTACGCTTCGGTCGTAGAAATTATAAGCGAGATGAGCTTCGGGCAGGGCAAAAGCTCAAGATAGTTGAACTTTGATATAAGAGCACAACTCGCCTCCCGGCGATTGCTCAGGTACCGACCACCAGGCCGCCATCCACCGAGAGCACGGTGCCGGAGATGAAGGCCGCGGCGTCCGAGGCGAGCCAGAGGTAGGCCTCGGCGACGTCCTCGGGGGTGCCCATGCGGCCGAGCGGCGTGTGGGCGATCATCCCCTGGAGGACCTTCTCGGGGATCGCCAGCGCCATCTCGGTGGCGATGAAGCCGGGAGCCACGGCGTTGACCCGGATGTCGTGCCGCCCCAGCTCGCGCGCCCAGGTCCGGGTCATCGCGATCACGCCGGCTTTGGTGGCGGCGTAGTTGGTCTGGCCGAAGTTGCCGTAGAGCCCGACGACGGACGAGGCGTTGAGGATCACCCCGCCGCCGCCGGCGATCATCCGCGGCGCCACCGCGCGGGTGCAGAGAAAGACCCCTTTGAGGTTGACCGAGATCACGGCGTCGAAATCCCCCTCGCTCATCGCGCCGGTCTGCTGGCCGTCCTTCCACTTGACGAGCTGGGCATCCTTGACGATGCCGGCGTTGTTGACCAGCACGTCGATCCGCCCCCAGCGCGCGAAGACGTCGGCCGTGGCGGCCTCGACGGCGGCCGGATCGGTGACGTCCACCCGCTGGAAGACGCCGGAATCCCCGGCCTCTCCTTCCTTGACGTCCCAGACGGCGACCCGGTAGCCGGCGGCGGCGAAGCGCCGGGCCGTGGCGCGGCCGATGCCGGCGGCGCCGCCGGTGACGACGACGACTTTGTCTTGCATGGGAGGTCTCCTTGGTGCCTGCCGAAAGCCCCGCAGGGGCGTCAGGAATTAGCCCGGACCGTGAGGTCCGGGTGAAAGACAAACCGTCATCATTCAGTCCCGCAGGGACGGCAGGAGGTCGGCGAAGGACCTGTCGCCCCTCTCGGGGCTCCGGAATCTTTGGCACCACGGTCCCGGACCTTACGGTCCGGGCTAATTCCTGACGCCCCTGCGGGGCTGCTTTCCAGGCACCGTCGAAGGCTGGTGGGTTGGGGGTCTCTCTCCTACCCCCGCTCGGCCGGCGTGGGCGCCGCCTCGGGCTCGCGGGCGGGCTTTTTCTTGCCCGAGCCGGGCATGACGCCGTCGCCCATGCGGTTGCGGGCGGTGATGTGGGCGGAATAGGAGGCCTCCACCCGCTTGAGCTCGTCGTTCTTCAGGTGGCACTTCTTGTACTTCTTGCCGCTGCCGCACCAGCAGATGTCATTGCGGCCGATCGGGGCCTTAGGCCCTTCCTTGCGGGGGGATAGCAGATTGCGGAACCAGCTTGCGAGGGACACCGTCGTCTCCAGTCGTTATGGGGTTGTGGTCGATCGCGGCCGGCGGCGGGGGTGGCTGCCGGATGCCGCCGATCCCTGTCCAACAAGGCTTCCAGCCCTCTGCATTTCAGGAACGGCGCGGAAGAATAGCACGGGCGCGGCCCGACGTGGACCTCGAACGGTCTCAACGATCAGAACCTGGAGCATGGTCATTCCTACGAATTCCTATAGGCTTTCGCTATCAGGTCGCCGGACGCGGCGCGTCCCCCTCGGGGAGCCGGACGGCACCTTATTGAGGGATCGCAGAAGATCTCTGAGATCCTTTCCAAGGAGAACCCTCTTCATGCGCAAGAAAATGATGTTCCTCGCCCTCGCCCTGGCCGCGGCGGCCGCCGCCGTCACCACCCCCAGCGCCGTCGCGGGGGGCACCCATGCCTGCCCGATCTGCACCACCTACGCCGACGGCTCCCAGTGCTGCGTGAGCTGCATCTGCGACGCCTCCGGACAGCGCATCGCCTGCACCAACAACTTCTGCCCGCCGGCGGGTGAAAAATAATGCGCCGCAAGATGCTGCTTCTGACCCTCGTGCTGGCCACGGCGGCCTCGCTGACCGCGCCCCGCGCCCAGGCCGGCCTCATCGGCGGCGGTCCGTATCATTCCTGCTCTGTCTGCACCACCCTTGCCGACGGCTCGCAGTGCTGCATCACCTGCAATTGCGGCGTCGACGGCACTCCGGTCATCTGCCCGGAGAACGCCTGCGTGCCGGCCGGAAGCATCGGCGGCTGAGCCCTGTCGGGATCGCCGGCGGCACCGGGTGCCACGGCGATCCCGATGGTCGGCAGGTATCCGGGCGGAAAGAAAAAGGGCGCGTGGCCTTTTGAGCCACGCGCCGTGAATGAGAGGAGGCTCTTCGCCCGGGGGGCCGGCCGGGCGACCAGCCCGCCGTGCGTCAAGCCACTTCTATAGCTAGTTGCCGCACCCCGGCTTTTTTTGACACGAAATCCGAAATTCGATCCACGAAGTTGGGAAACGGCGTTCGAGGGGCCCAAAACTACGGTTCTGGCGGAGGATCCTGCCCCTACCCCTTCTTCCGCTCCTGCCGCTGCCCGAACAGCATCTTCTGCTCCAGCAGCGCCCGCTGGGCGCGGTAGAAGGCGTCGAGGAAGGGGCGGGTGGGATCGTGCCAGCGCTCGCGGGGCCAGCCGATCTTGGTCTTGATCTTCTCGCCGACCTCGTCGAGGACCCGGCTGTCGAGGATCCCCTGGTCGTGGCGGCGCAGCAGGTCCTCCAGCACCTGCAGCTCGTGGATGCCGTAGATGTCGAGCTGCTGGCGGGTGAAGGGGTAGGCCTCGACCGCCGGCACGAAGGGCGACGGCGCCGCGGCGGCCACGGGCAGAGAGCCGCGCGCGGCCGGACGCCGGACGGCGCGCTCGCCGGCGTCGCCGCGATCGGCGAGGTCGCCCAGCAGGACCGCCGCCGGCATCTTGACCACCAGCGTCCCCGCCACCAGGTCGCCGCAGCGCAGGCGGTCTTGGTTGAACAGCGGCATCAGGGCGAAGACCAGCAGCCAGACCGCGGCCAGCAGACGGCCCCAGGCGGGCGCCTCGGGGAGCATCTGCTCGGGCGCCAGGAGCACCAGGACGGGAAGGTTGAGCTCCAGGTTCCGCATCAGGTTGCGGGCGATGATCGCCTCCGCCGTCAGCGGTCCGCCGTCGCGCGAGATCACCCGCAGCTCCGCCCTGCGCTTCCCCCACGTCACGCCCCCCCAGTGCACCTCGAAGTAGACGAAGTAGAAGTTCCAGAGCAGGAACATCACGATGATCGCGACCGGGAACCCCAGCGTCTTCAGCCCGAGCAGGGCGCTCAGGGCCGTCAGCAGCCAGAGCCCGACGGTGGCGAGGACGATCAGCAGCAGGTCGAACAGGAAAGCGCTGACGCGGTCGCCGACCGGCCCGACGACGAAGGGGAGCGCGAGCCCCTCGGGGGTGACGACCCGGAGGATGCGCGGCTTGGCGAGCGTGATCGCGCTCATGACGTCTCTGAGGTCTCCTGGCCGCGGCGGCGACCGACGGCGAGGAAGTACCAGCTCCAGAACGCCAGGGTGACGGCGGCGAGGCTCCAGCGGATGGCGACGTCGTGCACGAGCTGGCGGAAGAGCCCTTCGATCAGCCCGGCCACCAGGAACATCGCGACGGCGCCCGCCGCCAGCCGCGCCACCTCCCGCCCGTGCAGGGCCAGGTTGCGCAGCCGCGTATGGCGGCCGGGGAAGACCAGCGAGGAGCCGATCACCATGCCGGCGGCGCCGCACAGGCAGACGGCGCTGAGCTCGGTGACGCCGTGCGGCAGCACCCAGGCCCAGAGCTCGGGGCCCAGGCCGCGCGTCGCGTAGAGCGCCGCCAGGGCGCCGAGCGAGAGGCCGGTGGTGAACAGCAGATAGATCACCGGCACGCCGGCCGCGAAGCCGAGGGCGAAGCAGAGCATGCCCACCTTGGAGTTGTGGGTGAACAGGAAGGCGGCGAACTCCGACAGCGGCGCCTTGTCGGCACCGAGATAGAGGATGTCCCGCAGCTCCTGGGTGGACGCCGCGGGGTTGCGCCCTTCGGCCTGGGCATCGGGCATCAGGCTGTAGAACTGCTCGGGATCGGCCAGCGTCAGCCGGTAGCCGGTGAGCACGCCGAGCCCCATCAGCGCGTAGGCGGCGAGCACGAAGACGAAATAGCGGCGCACCACGGCCGGGAACCGCCAGGTGAAAAACTCCACGATCGCCTCGCCGGTGCGCCGCCTGGCGCCGTAGACGGCGATGTAGGCGCGCCCGACCAGGGCGGTCAGGTAGTCGAGCAGGTTCTTGTCGAGGCTGATCGCCGTCGCCACCGAGAGCGAGCTGATGGCGCTCCGATAGAGCACCGGCAGGCGGTTGAGCTCGCTCGCCGTGAGGCTCTTCAGCCCCTCCTTCTCCTGCCGCGCCAGCAGCTCCTCCAGCTCCCGCCAGGCGGCCTCCCGCTCGCGGCGGAACTGCGCGGACTTGAGCACGAACCCGGACATCAGACTCTCTCCCGCCGCTTGATGTCGAGATAGCTGTTGATCAGCCGCGAGGTGACCAGCGCCGGCGGCGCGTCGATCGGCACCACCCCTATCCGGCGCAGGCGGAGCATCACCACCTCGCGGTCGCGCAGCAGGCCGCCGGCCACCACGGCGCGGTTGAGCGCCAGCAGGCCGTCCGGCGAGCGGTCGGCGGTGGCGGCGAGCGCCGGATCCTGGAGCGCCACGAAGATCACCACGTGGCGGCGCGACAGGCGGTCGAGGTTCTCGGTCATCAGCTCGGCGGCGACGGTGTCCACGAAGTCGGTCAGCACCACGATCAGCGAGCGCCGGGAGAGCCGCTGGCCGATCGCCGTCAGGCCGAGGGTGAAGTTGGTCTCGCGCTCCGAATAGTCGACCTGCCCTCCCAGCTGGCTGAGGACGTTGAAGCCGCGGATGCCCCCCTTCGGCTCGACGAAGAGCCCCGGCCGGGCGTCGAAGGTCGCGAGGCCCACGCGGTCCCCCGAGCGCAGCGAGACGTAGGCGAGGATCAGCGCCGCGTTGACCGCGTGGTCGACCTTGGGGATCCCGGCCAGCGGCTCGCACATCAGGCGGCCGGTGTCGATGGCGATCACCACCTGATGGTTGCGCTCGGCGCGGTTCTGGCGCGCCACCAGCTTGCGGTGGCGCGCCGTGGCCTTCCAGTCGACCGTCCGCCGGTCGTCGCCGGCGGCGTACTCCTTGAGCGAGTCGAACTCGGTGCCATCCCCTTGATAGCGCTCGATCTTCAGGCCGCTCCGGAACTCGCGGTCGTTGAGGAAGCGGAGCGCCACCGCCTTGACCGGCCGGATGTTGGGCACCACCGGCGCCTGCCGTTTGAGGTCCACCCGCGCCACCGTGGCGATCAGGCCGAGCGGCCCGGGAGAGCGCACCCAGGCGCGCTCGACGACGATCCGCCCGCGCCGCGTGGGCACCAGCCGGAAGCGCATCTCGGCCGTGCCCGCCGCCGCGCGTCCCCGCAGGGGAGGCTGCGGCACCAGCCGCTCCGAGAGGTCGAGCGCCACCGCCAGCGACAGCCGCCGGGCCGAGGGGACCGTCACCGTCAGCACCGCCTCCTCCTCCTCGCCGATGTAGAGCGTGCCCGGCATCTCGACCGACGCCGCGAACCCCCGCCGCCGCGGCGCCCAGAGCGCGTCGACGCCCAGGGCCAGCGCCATCACCCCCAGATACGCCGGCCAGACCACCCAGAGGCGCTCCGCCACCATCACCGGCAGCAGGGCGACCGGCAGCCCGAGGGCGACGAGCAGGATGGCGCGGCGGGTGGGTCGCATCAGAAACCCCTCACTCCCCCAACCCCCTCTCTCCCAGCCCTCCACCCACCCGCCGGGGAGAGAGGGGGCTTAAAAACAAAGCGCATTGCTTTTCTCCCTCCTCTCCCAGACAGGGCGGGCGGAGGGCTGGGAGAGGAGGGCCGGGGAGGTGAGGGCCTTCTCATCGCGGCGCCGCCACCTGGCCGAGGATCTGGTCGAGCACCGGGTCGGGCCCCAGGCCGTCCACCTCGGCGCTGGGCGAGAGGACGACGCGGTGGCGGAGGAGCGGCTTGAAGAGACCTTTGATGTCGTCCGGGATCACGAAGTCGCGGCCGTCCAGCACGGCGGCGGCGCGCGCGGCGGTGGCCAGCATGTTGGCGGCGCGGGGGCTGCCGCCGTACTGGAGCGCCGGATGGTTGCGGGTGGCGCGGATCAGGTCGACCACGTAGGCCACGGTCTCGTCGGCGAGGCGGATGCCCGCCACGACCTGCCGCACCCAGGTGATGAAGCGGAGGTCGCAGAGCGGCGTCAGGCCCAGCCGGTCGAGGTTCGGCATCGTCGTCTGGTGGCCGTGCATCTTCACCATCGTCAGCTCCTCCTCGCGGCCGGGATAGCCGATCATCACCTTGAACAGGAAGCGGTCGAGCTGCGCCTCGGGGAGCGGATAGGTCCCCTCCTGCTCGATCGGGTTCTGGGTGGCCACCACCATGAAGCCTTGCGACAGCGGATGCGAGGTGCCGTCGATGGTGATGGTGCGCTCCTGCATCGCCTCCAGCAGCGCCGCCTGGGTCTTCGGCGGCGTGCGGTTGATCTCGTCGGCGAGCAGGAACTCGGTGAACAGCGGCCCCTTGGTGAGGTTGAAGGTATTGGTCTGGAAGTTGAACAGGTTGGTGCCGATCAGGTCGCCCGGCATCAGGTCGGGGGTGAACTGCACCCGCTTGAAGTCGAGCTTGATGCAGGCGGCGAAAGCGCGCGCCAGCAGGGTCTTGCCGGTGCCGGGCGGCCCCTCGAACAAGAGGTGCCCCTCGGAGACCAGGGCCACCATCATCAGATGGGTCGCCTCCTCCTGGCCGATGATCACGCGGCCGATCCGCTCCCTCAGGGCGGTGCCCAGATCACGTACCTTGTCGATCGACATGCGTCGTCCCCTTCGTCATCGGTTCTTAGTCATCAATAATCGCCAGTCGTGGAGCCGCCGGGCCAGCCCCGCCGCGGTCTCCTCGCCGCGTTTGCCCGCGGGCAGACCGGCGATCCGCAGCTCCAGCGCGGCCAGGCTCAGCTGGAGGCCGTGACCGTCGGTGAGCCGCTGCAGCTTCGCCAGCCGCTCGCCGTCGGTGAGATCCGGGGAGAGGAAGTAGTGATTGGCCACCGCCCGCGTGGCCTGCCGGAAGTAGCGGAGCAGGCTGTCCTCGGCGTGGCCGCCGCTCGCCAGCAGCTTCGCCGTGTTGTCGATCAGGATCTCCTTGCCGGCCGCGAGGCCGGCCGCCGCCGGCAGGGGCTTGCCGAAGCGCCCCATCCCGGCCCAGAGCACGACGCCGAGCAGCAGGAGCGACTGGATCACGCCGAGCACCATCGGGAAGCGCAGCGACTCGGCGAGCAGCCCGGGCACCCGGTCGAAGCCGTGGATGGTCTCGTCGAAGACGATCCCGGTCGCCGCCAGGTCGTGGACGAGGAAGCGGTAGACCGCCTCGGCGTTGCCGGCGCGGCCGAGCCCCTGGTTGTTGAGCAGGTCAGGATCGGCGATCAGGAAGGTCCGCGGCGCGCCGCCCGCCCGGCGCGCGATCAGGAGGCCACCGGCGCAGGCGACCACCGGCTCCAGGGCCGGCGACGGCGCCAGGAGCTGGACGGTATCGGAATCGATCTCGATCTCGACCGGCGAGGCCCCCCATCGCGCCGTGCAGCGCAGCGGACCGCCGGAGCGCGCGATGCCGACCTCGCGCAGCTTCTCCTCGCCCAGCTCGCCGAGCACCCGCTGGATCTCCACCGGCGCGACCAGGGTGACGGTGGCGAGCCAGTCCGGGTGCTTTTTGCGCGGCGCTCCCGGCGTCCACTTGGGGAGCACCACGACCAGGCTCGCGTGGCGCTTCCCCGCCTCTTCGTAGAGGGCCTTCAGGCGCGCCGGATCCCGGCCGTCCGGCTCGGCCAGGATCAGCGGCTTGGCCGCGGCCACTCCCCCCGCCGGCGCCTGGCGGGCGACCACGCCGAGCCCCATGGCGCGCAGGAAGTCGAACAGGCCGTGATAGCCGAGGGCGCTGTAGCTGAAGGTGTTGGCGTCCAGCGTCGGCCGGCGCTCCAGGTCGTGGCCGTAGACGCCGAGCAGCACGGCCGCCACGAACGACACCACCGCCGTGCCGACGATCCAGCGCAGCGTCCGGCGCGAGAATCCGCCCTCGATCTCGGGCGTCTCGTCGTCTCCGAGGACGACCGGCGCGACCGGCCCCCGGACAGATTCGCTCACGCCGCCCTCCCGGTGAGCGACTGGAAGCGGGCGCGGCTCCGCTCGTAGTCCTCCTCCCCCACCTCGCCGCCACCGAAGAGCGACAGCTCCACCGTGCGCACCAGCTCGGCGAAGGCCTCGCGGGCGTCGGGAGGGAGCGGCAGCACGCGCACCAGCTCGCGGCTGGTGCGGGAGGCCTGCACGGGGGTCCTGGCGCGCTCGGCGAAATGGCGGATGGCGGCCAGCAGCAGGGCGTGGACAGCCTCGGCGTAGCGCCCTTCCGCCGCCAGCCGCGAGGCGTCGTCGAAGGTGGCCGCGATCCGCTCCGGCCCCGCCGCCAGGGAGGCCGCCGTCTGGACCGGTTTCAGCGGCGCCTTCCCGCGCGTCCGCCCCGCCACCTCGCGCGCGATCCAGGCCACGATCAGCACGCCGACCACCACCAGCAGGACGGTGAAGATCACCTTGCCGAGCAGCGCGCCGAAACCCAGGGAGGGCAGGGCGAGAGCGTGCGCATCCGTGTCGTCGTCGCTCCCGGAGGCGACCGGCGCCTCGTCCGGCGCTCCCTCGGGCTTCCGGGCGGCATGGGCGCCGGCCAGCTCGCGATGGGAGGGAAGCGCGCGCTGAAAGCGCGGGTCGGCGAGCGCCGCCCGCGCTTTTGCCCGCGCGGCGTCCGCGGGCACGGGCTGCGCCGCCGCCGGCCCTGCGCCCGCAAGCGCGAGGCCGGCGAGGAGCAGCGCCGCCAGCGCGAGCCGGCGCTCAGGCGAAGACCGCGGCGACCTGGGCGATCTGGTCAACGTCGACCGATTCCTTGATGCCGCGCAGGCGGTAGTAGAGGACCGCCGACGCCGTCGCCCAGAGGCCGACGCCCAGCAGACCGTTCAACGCCGAGAGGGCCAGGGACAGCAGGGAATTCTTCCCGGCTACCAGATTCACCATCAGCCCGATGGCGATCTGGAGCGAGAAGAACACGAAGAACACGCCGAAGATGTCGGCTCGCAGACCCTCGGTGAGAAAGGTGCTGCGCTCGATCGAGGCGGAAACCCCGGTGCCCTCGGTCACCGCCGCGGGGATCGACACCGCCCAGCGCAACGCCACGAGGATGCCGGGGACGAGACAGAACAGCGCGGCAGTCCCGATCGCGAGGGACTGCACGATGGCGAGGCCGAACACCGGCAGCAGCAGCGAGATCCCCCGGCGCAGACACTCGGCGATCGAGGTCTCCCGGCCCCGCAATTGCTGGTAGACCCCGAAGGTGATGGCGGCCGTGGCGAGCTGGCGAGCGAGGAGCGCGACGATCAGGACCAGGAGCGAGGCGGCGACCTTCGCCGCCGAAACGCCCGGTGCCCTGGTGGCGATCACGAAGTATTGCAGGAGGTAGATCGGCGACATCGCGAACGCCGCCAGCAGGACGAACGGCACGAAGTTGGCGGCGTAGATCGAGAACGTCTCCATCAGGATCTCGCCGAAGCCGAAGGTGTCCTTGAAGGCGCCGGACGGCAGCGCCATGGCCTCCGGTGCCGGACCCTCAGGACCAGCGCCGGCGAAAGGCGGAGGCGGCGGGACGGCGACCGTCGCATCGCCAGACGCCGCGGGTGACGGCGACGACGACGGCGGCGGCGAGGCGGAGGGGCGGAAGGCGGAGGCGCCGAGAGCGGGCCCCCGGTACTGGGCGACGAGGACGCCGCAGCGCGCGCACTCCAGGGCGTCCGGCTGCTCGCTTCCGCACTTGGGACAGATCATGGCTGGCGCTCTCTCAGGCGAAGACCGACGCGATCTGGTCGACGTCGATCGATTCATGGAAGCTGCGCAGGCGGTAGTAGATCACCGCGCAGGTGGTGGCGGAGAGGCCGATGAAGATCAGGTTTCCCACCACCGCCAGCACCGGCCCGGCGACCGGCACCAGCCCCGCCCCCCACTGCATGCCGATGTTGAGGGCACCCAGCACGAAGGCGATCCAGAAGATCTGCCCGCGATGGCCGGCGGTCAGAAAGGAGCTCCGCCGCAGGGAGTCCATGGCGCCCGGCCGCTCTTCGACGGCGGCTGGAATGGCCACGTAATAGCGCAGCCAGAGCAGGAGGGGCGCGGCGAACGCGACGAGCAGAAGGGGGGCCAGCACCAGCCCCCACGCCTTGGACGACTCCGAGCCGCCACCCATCATCCCGGCGATCAGGAGGAAGACCGGCAGCACCGTCAGCATCGCCGCGCCGATCTCGAACAGCGACTGCAGGAACGCCACGGCGACCACCGGCGGCAGGCTCGAAAAGCCCACGCTGAGGCAGGTCCCCAGCGAGGCGTCCCGGCCGCGCATCTGCTGGAAGACGCCGTAGGTGATGCCGGCGGTCGAGATCGGCAGGCAGAGCAGGAGCGTCGCCGCCGCCACCAGCAGCTTCCCCTCCACGGCCGCCGCGGGATGGCTCACCGCGTACGGCTTGGTCAGGAAAGCGGCGAAAAAGTAGACCGGCGAGTAGGCGATCGCGGTCAGCAGCACGAACGGGATGATGTTCTTCAGGTAGATCGCGAACGACTCGTTGAGGACGTCGCCGACCCCCAGCTTCCGGGTCACCCCGAACACCGGCGAGAACGAGCTCCGCCGCGCCGCCGCTGTAACCGCCATGGCCGCCGCCTCGGGCGAGCCCGGAGCCGGTCCCTGATAGACCGTGCCGGCACTGCCTGGCGTGGGCCCGCTGTAAACACTGCCGGCGTCCGCGGTGGCCGCGGGCTCCTTGAACGTCGGGGCCTCCCGGAAGATGCTGTCGGCCACGGGCGGAGCCGGCGGCGGGAGGACGACGCGCACCGTACCGTAGCTGGCCGCGTCAACCACGCCGGCCGCGGCCGCCGGCGCGGCGACGGCATTGACCGGGCCCTTGTAGCGGGCGACGATCACGCCGCAGCGCAGGCACTCCGGACTCTCAGACTGCTCGAACCCACACTTGGGGCAGATCATTGCCGGCGACCCTCCCTTTCGTAGGAGTTGTCGCGCGCCGCCGTTTCATTTCACGGAGGTCGCGGCGCGCTCTTCCTGTGCCGGATTCAGCTGGCTCGGATCGTAGACCGGCGGGCCGGGAGCGTCAAGGAAGCCGCGCTACGGCGTGAACAGCTCGAGCCGCGCGGACCAGGTCACCGACTCTCCCGGCGCCAGCAGCGCCATGCCGGTGTCCACCTCCGGCCCCCATTGCGCGCCGAACGGATCGGTCCAATTGAGCTGCGGCTCGACCGCCACGAAAGCGCCGTCCAAGGGCGCGTAGACCTGGATCGCCCGCACCGGCGGCGAGGCCGACGCCACGCGCAGCCCATAGGCCGCCGCCGGATCGATCACCTCGACGACCGCCTCCCCCGCCGCCGTTTCGAGGTCCACGAAGCCATCGTCCAGACGGAGGTCGCCGAGCGCCCGGCCGCCCGGCGGCGAGAAGTCGTAGGGCGTGCCGGCGACCGCCTCGACCTCGCCGGTCGGCAGCACGTCGGCGTTCACCCGCGCGCGGCGGCGGGCTGGAACCCGCAGCCGCGCAGCCTCCCGCCTGCCGCTCGGCAGCGCGAAATAGGGGTGCCAGCCGATCCCCATCGGCAGCGTCTCGTCGCCCAGGTTCCGCGCCGTGATCGTGAAGCGGAACGCGTCGGCGCGCAGGACGTTCTCGAACGTGAGCTCGGTCCGCGACGGCCAGCCGCAGCCGAAATCGCCCGCTGCGAGCACGCCCCGCACCGCGTCCTCCTCCACCGTCGTCCGCCGCTCGATCGCGCCGACGCGGGAGTCGAGGATCAGCCCGTGCATCGCGTAGCGCTCCGCGCCCGGCCGCTGGCCGCCGAAGTTGGCCGGCAGCGTGACCTCGCGGTCGCCGACGCGCGTGACGATCGTCCGGCCGTCCGACGACAGCCGCCCGCGGATGCGGTTGGCGAACGGGATCAGCACGGCGCCGCCGAAGAAGAACGATTCGTTGCCGGGGAACGGCCCGGCATGAGCGGCGAAGCGCGCCAGCGCCGTCGCGAGGGGGGGCGACGCGAGGAGGTCGGTCTCGCCCCTGCCGGCCAGACGGGCGCGGAGCTGGAGCGTCATCATGCCGCGGTCGGGGAGGATCTCGGCGCTGGTGAAGGCGGGTCCGGCCTTCGCCGGTACGGTGAGGCTGGCCGGGACGGTGAGAACGACTACGCTGGCGTCCATCGCGGCATTGTAGCTGCCGCCTCTTGCCTCGAAATGAAAAAGGGAAGGCCGGAAACCGGCCTTCCCGAGAGGAGCCGCCCGCTGGCGGCGGCTAGTGGCGATACCCGAAGTTCACGTCCGTCCGGTTGGCCGTCATGCTGACCGTCGCCCGGTTGGCGGTGGCGGTGCCGTCGGCGTCATAGGTCGGCCGGACGCCCGCGGGGAGCGTGGAGGTGACGATGCTGACCGTGTAGGTGCCGGCCGGCATGCCGCCCAGGGTGTAGTTGCCGTCGCCGGCGGTGACGGTCGAGGCGAGGACGTTGCCGGCGTTGTCGGCGAGCTGGACGGTGACGCCGTTGATGCCGGGCTCGCCGGCATCCTGGACGCCGTTGCCGTTGCTGTCGAGCCAGACCCGGTTCCCCACCGCGGCGAGGGTCGCGCAGTTGGTCATGTCGACGTTGATGTCGCCCATGCCGGCGGCCGGCATGGGGGCGCCGAGGCTCGGCTGATGGCTCATCGACCAGAGGAACCATCCGGAGCCGCCGAAGTTGAGGTTCTTGCCGTTGGCTCCGACGCCGATCTGGAAGGCGGGACCGGTGCGGGTGATGGTCATCACCGCTCCCGCGTAGTCGCCGCTCCCCTTGAGGGTGCCGGTGAAGGCGGTGAAGTACGACCAGGTCGCGGGGTCCACCGGACCGCCGTTCGCCTTGTAGGCCGCGGGCTGCAGCTCCAGCTTCGGGCTGCCGGGCGGCGGCACGTTCGTGTAGCCGGTGAACTGGACGTCGACGGTGAAGCCCTTGGTGGGATCGGAGACGCTCCAGAGACCGCCGGTGAGGTGGGCGGTGCCGTCGCCGTTGACGACGAACCCACCCGGGCTCGGCGTGAAGACGAAGTCCGCGGGCATGCCGGGGAAGTAGAACGCATGGCCCGCCACGGAGGCGCCGTAGGTCGGGTTGAGGAACGCCGCGAGGGCGCAGCCGTTCATCCGGTAGCCGAAGTCGGCATCCAGGCGGTTCTGGCCGGCGGCCAGCGTCAGGCTGGCGAAGCCGGGGGTGGCGATGCCGTCGAGGTCGTAGGTCGGCGCGAGGCCGGACGGCAGGCCGCCGGCCACGCGGATCGAGTAGCTCCCCGCGGCGAGGTTGGCGAACAGGTAGTGGCCGTCGCTCCCCGTGCTGGTGGTGGCGAGGACGGCGTTGCCTTGCAGCAGCTGGACGGTGACGCCGGTGATGCCGGCCTCGCCGGCATCCTGGATGCCGTTGCCGTTGCCGTCGAGCCAGACGCGGTCACCGATGGAACCGGGCGCCGGCGGCACGCGGTAGCCGAAGTCGACGTCGGTCCGGGCCTGGCCCGCGGCGAGGGCGAAGGCGGCCTGGTTGGCCGTGGCCACGCCGTCGAGGTCGTAGGTCGGCACGACGCCCGCGGGGAGCGAGGCGGCGACGATCTTCACGGTGTAGTTGCCGACGGCCAGATTGCCGAAGGTGTAGTTGCCGTTGCCGCTGGTCACCGCGGTGGCGATCACGGCGTTGGCGGCGTTCAGCAGCTGCACGGTGACGTTGTTGATGCCGGTCTCGCCGGTGTCCTGGACGCCGTTGCCGTTGGCGTCGAGCCAGACGCGGTCGCCCACCGAGCCGAGGTAGCGGTAGCCGAAGTCGACGTCGCTCCGGTTCTGGCCGGTGGCCAGCGGGAAGGTGGCCTGGTTGGCCGAGGCCGGACCATCGAGGTCATAGGTCTCGCTCACCCCCGCCGGCAGCGAGGAGACGCGGACGGTGTAGGTGCCCGGCGACAGGTTGTTGAACGCGTAGTTGCCGTCGCCGGTCGTCTTCGCGACGCCGAGGATGCTGCCCGAGCTGCTGAGCAGCTGGACGGTGACGCCGTTGAGCCCGGCCTCGCCGGCATCCTGGACGCCGTTGCCGTTGGCGTCGAGCCAGACGCGGTCGCCCACCGAGGCCGTGCCGCGATAGCCGAAGTCGACGTCGGTCCGGTTCTGGCCGCCGGCCAGCGGGAAGGTGGCGACGTTCGCCGTGGCCACGCCGTCGAGGTCGTAGGTCGGCGCCACGCCGGCAGGCGGCGTGACCCGGACGGAGTAGCTCCCCGCCGTCAGGTTGCTGAAGGTGTAGTTGCCGTCGCCGCTGGTGACGGCGGTGGCGATAACGTTGCTCGCGTTGTCGAGCAGTTGGACCGTGACACCGTTGATGCCGGCCTCGCCGGCGTCCTGGACGCCGTTGCCGTTCGAATCGAGCCAGACGCGGTCGCCCACCGAGGCCGTGCCGCGGTAGCCGAAGTCGACGTCGGTGCGCGAGTCGCCGGGGTTCAGCGAGAAGGCGGCGACGTTGGCCGTGGCCACGCCGTCGAGGTCGTAGGTCGCCGTCATGCCCGGCGGCAGCGAGGACGGGACGATGCGGACGGAGTAGTTGCCGCCGTTCAGACGGCTGAAGGCGTAGTTGCCGTCGCCGCTGGTGGTGGCCGTGGCCAGGACGTTATCAGAGGCATTATTGGCGCCGTCGAGCAGCTGCACCGTCACGCCGTTGATCCCCGGCTCGCCGGCGTCCTGGACGCCGTTGCCGTTGGTGTCGAGCCAGACGCGGTCGCCCACCGAAGCGGTGCCCTGGTAGCCGAAGTCGACGTCGTTGCGGATCTGGGCGGCGGCGAGGTCGAGGGTGGCGGCGTTCGCCGTGCCGACGCCGTCGAGGTCGTAGGTCTCGGAGACGCCCGGCGGCAGGCTGGCGGCGACGATCCGCACCGTGTAGGTGCCGGCCGCGAGGTTGCTGAACGTGTACTTGCCGTCGCCGGCCGTGGCGGTGGTCGCCACGACGTTGCCGGCGCCGTCGAGCAGCTGCACCGTCACGCCGTTGATCCCGGCCTCGCTGGGATCCTGCGTGCCGTTGCCGTTGACGTCGTTCCACACCCGGTCGCCGATCGAGCCGGTGGCGGTCACCGGCAACAGGTAGCCGAAATCGATGAGCGTGTCGGTGGTGCCGGCCTCGGCGAAGATCGAGAACACCACGTCCGGCGTGCCGGTGCCGTCGAAGTCGTAGGTCTCGGTCGCGCCCGTGGGGAGGGTCGTGGTGTCGATCTGGACGTTGTAGGTCCCCTCCGGCAGGTGGTCGAACGAATAGTGGCCGTCGGCGCCGGTCACCGTGGTGGCGATCAGGTTGCCGGAGTCGTCCTGGAGCTGCAGGGTGACGCCGGTGAGGCCGGGCTCGCCCGGGTCCTGGACGCCGTTGCCGTCGACGTCGCTCCAGACGCGGTCGCCGATTGAGGCGCTCCCCTGGTAGCCGAAGTCGACGTCGGTGCGGATCTGGCCGCCGGCGACGGTGACCACCGCCGCGTTGGGCGTCGCCACGCCGTCGAGGTCGTAGGTCGGCGTCAGGCCGCCCGGCAGGAAGGTGTCGTCGACGCGCACGGTGTAGGTGCCGGCGGGAATCCCGCCGATCATGTAGTTGCCGTCGCCGTGCGTGGTGTCGCTGGCGATCAGGTTGCCGCCGGCGTCATAGAGGCTCACCGGGATGCCGTCGATCCCCGGCTCGCCGGGATCCTGGACGCCGTTGCCGTTGAAGTCGCTCCAGACGCGGTCGCCGACGGCGCCCGGCAGGTCGTAGCCGAAATCACAGGTGAGGATGTTGCCGTCGACGATCGTCACCTGGCACTGCTCCGGCGTCGTCGGCGTGTAGCCGGTGAGGACTCCCGGCTGCTCGTTGGTGCCGTAGTTCGCGGCCGCGATCTTCACCGTGTAGGAGAAGGCCTCGACGTCGAACGAATAGTGGCCGTTGGCGTCGGTGAAGGTCTGCGCGACCAGCACGCCGTTCGAATCATAGAGGTCGACCTCGACCCCCTGGATGCCCGGCTCGCCCGGGTCCTGGACGCCGTTCTCGTTGGCGTCGACGAACACCGTGTCGCCGACCAGGAAGGAGTGCAGCGGCACGCAGGCGACGCCCGACTGGCTGACGCAGAGCGCGCGGCCCGGCAGCAGCAGGGCGTTGAGGTTCTGCATGTCGACGCCCTGGATGTGCAGGCGGAAGGTGCCCGGCGGGATCAGGTCGTCGGTGTGGTAATCCATCAGGGAGCGATCGAACGGATCGGTCGAGATCTTGAACTGCTCCCACTCGAGGTTCCCGGAAGGATTGTTGTTGGCGAAGCTCCGGCCGTCCGGGAAGATCAGGTCATAGCGCACCGACGGCGGCTTCACCAGGAAGATGCCGGAGCCGGCGGGATTGCGGTCGTCGGGAGGATTGCCGGTGCTGCCGGTCAGGCCCGTGGCAACGCCCTCGGGCACGGCGTCGGCGGTCGCCCAGGAGGGCAGGAAGGGGGCGTTGGGCGTGTCCGGATCGTCGGTGTCGTTGACCGAGCCGTCGAACTTGCCGAAGTCGAAATCGCCGTCCCAGACCGTGATGTCGCGCTGGCTCACCGGCTGGTCGAAGTAGAAGTCGAAGCTGCCGTCGTAGGTCGTCGGCGTGATCGACGGGAAGCTCGGGTAGACGATCTGCAGGTCGGCGCTGCCGAAGATGTTGGCGATGTAGGAGAACGGCTCCGGCGTGGGGAAGAGGGAGGATCCTCCGACGTTGGCGCCGCTCGTGCGAACCTTGAAAGCGTTGAGGTTGGAGATCAGCGGCGTGGTCAGCTCGACCCGCAGCAGATAGAAATAGTTGCCGCTGGGCGCCTTGGCGCCGTCGTCGGTGGTGACCGTGAAGTCGATCCAGGCGTTGTCCGGCATGGCGGTCGACGACACCGTCGGCTGGCCGGAGAGGGGCGCGACGGTCGCCGTCGAATGCGCGCGGTTCGGATCGTCGTAGAGCGTGTAGGAGTAGACCGCGGGCGAGCCCGAATCCCAGTGCGCGACGTTGGCGGAGTCGGTCCCCTTGGAGTCACCGTCGAAGATGCCGACGGTGAAGCTGGTCGTCCCCTTGGGAACGCCGATCTCGAGGTCGAGCGTCGACTGGCTGAGAGTGGCGAAGCTGCTGCCGTTGGCGATCGTCAGGAACCGGGCGTCGGTGGTATCGCAGGTCGGCAGGCAGTTGAAGCTCACCTGCGCGCACAGCGATTCCGTCAGGAGGAAGGCGGATAGTGCACCAAACTTCCATGGCAAAGAGCTCATAAAAAGAACCTCCCCGAACCTTCAAAACCCATCCCCGGAAAGGGGGCGGGAAAAATATAAACAGCAAACTCCAAATGCAACGATAACCTGTTCCATCACCAGAGTCAAGAATGTTTTAAATTACGAATGGTAAGTAAAAAGAGGCGCATTTTCGCTCATTCGCCTCGCCAGGCGGCGCTTCGGCCTGGCGAGGCGATGCGTTCCCCTCGTCCGCGCGCGCTGTCGCCTGGCGAGGCGGACGCTTGGCCTCACGAGGCGAACGCTTCCCCCCGCGAGGCGCACGCATCCCCCCGGCAGGCGAACGGCCCGCCTGGCGAGGCGAAGGGGCGCGCGGACGAGGGGGTGGGACGGCCTCGCGAGGCGACGGGTGCGCCTGGCGAGGCGGGAGGAGCGCCTGGCGGGGGGAAGCGTGCGTCAGGCCCCCGTCACCTCACCGCTTTTGCTACTCTTCCCGTTCCGGCCGCCCGGCGGCCGAAGCTCCGCATGAACCTCCTCGACTCACGGCGACTCACCGGCCCCAACCTCCTCCTCGACCGCCCCGGGGCGATCCTCGAGGTGTCGCTCGCGCCGGAGGAGGGCGCGGCGGCGATCCCGGTCTGGGCGGCGCAGGCGCGGCGCCTGCTCGACGCCGTCGGCTGGACGGGGACCGAGATCGCCATGCGCCGCTTCGACGGCGGCGCCAGCCTGGCGATCACGGCGCCGATCGACGGCCTCTACGCCGCCACCGAGATCAACGACTGGGCCTGGGGCGCCGCCGAGGCGGCGGTCCTGGGCCTGGCGGCGCCGGATTTCCCGGCGGCTGTGGCACGGCTGCGCGACGAGATCGCCCGCGAGGCCAATCCGGCCCTGATCGCCCTCCAGGCCGAGGCGGCGTCGCGCGGCGTCGCGTTCCTCGCCGACGACCACTTCGCCTCGGTCGGCCTGGGCAAGGGCTCGCTGGTCTGGCCCGTCCGCGCCCTCCCCGAGGCCGGCGACGTCGACTGGAACCACGTCTACGACACCCCCGTGCTGCTGGTGACCGGGACCAACGGCAAGACCACCACCGTGCGCCTCCTCGCCGCCATCGTCGACGCCTCCGAGCAGATGGCCGGCACGACGTCGACCGACCTCGTCGAGGTCGGCGGCGAGGTGGTCGACCGCGGCGATTTCTCGGGCCCCGGCGGCGCCCGGGCGCTGCTGCGCGACCGCCGGGTGGAGGTGGCGATCCTGGAGACGGCGCGCGGCGGGCTGCTGCGGCGCGGCCTCGCCGTCAGCCGCGCCGACGCCGCCCTGGTCACCAACATCGCCGCCGACCACCTCGGCGAGTTCGGCATCCTCGACCTGCCGGCGCTGACCGAGGCCAAGCTGGTGATCGCCCGCGCCGTCGGACCCAAGGGACGGATCGTGCTCAACGCCGACGATCCCGAGCTGGTGGCGGCGGCGGCCAAGAGAGGCGGCCTCTGCGCGCCGATCGTCTGGTTCAGCCTCGACGCCGCCAACCCGGTCGTGAAGAAGGCCCTGGCGGCCGGGGGCGAGGTCTGCTTCCTCGACGGCGGCGCGCTGGTGCTGGCGCGCGGCAAGGGGAAGAGCCGCGAACGGATCGCGGTCACGCAGGTCGAGGACGTGCCGGTCGCGTTCGGCGGCGCCGCCCGGCACAACGTCGCCAACGCGCTCGCCGCGATCGCCATGGCGTCGACGATCGGCATCCCGGCGGACGCCATGGCCACCGGGCTGCGGCGCGTCGGCAACAGCCCTGAGCAGAACCCCGGCCGCGCCAACGTCTTCGAGCGCGACGGCGTCCGCATCCTCCTCGACTACGCCCACAACCCCCACGGCCTCACGGCGCTGCTCGACATCGCGAGCTCCTTCCCCGCCGAGCGCCGCCTGCTCCTGCTGGGCCAGGCCGGCGACCGCACCGACGAGGCGATCCGCGACCTCGCCCGCGCCGCCCTCCCCTTTGCGGCCGACCGCATCGTGATCAAGGAGCTCCCCGAGATGCTCCGCGGCCGCCCGCCGGGCGAGATCCCGGCGCTCCTCGAGGACGAGCTGCGGCGCCACGGCGTGCCGGCCGGCAGGATCGAGCGCGCCGATTCGGAGCTGGAAGGGGCGCGGCGGCTGCTGGAGCAGGCGCGGCCGGGAGATCTGGTGGTGCTGCTGGTGCACACGCAGCGCGAGGCGGTGTTGGGCGCGCTTGGATTCCCCCCGGACACCACTCTAGGTGGATAACGAAAACGTTGAACCCAAAGGAGAACGAACGTGAAGAAAAGCTCCAGGAAACTCAGCCTCTCCCGCGAAACCCTGCGCTCGCTGACCGAGCTCGAAAAT
>DATBAW010000172.1:0-2957 GCA_036271335.1 Thermoanaerobaculia bacterium | reverse complement strand
CGCCTCACCGAAGGCTTGCGTGGCCGGCGTGGCAGGCGGAGGGCCCGCGAGCGCCGGCGTGCAGAGCGCCAGCAGCGACAGGCTCGAAACCAGAAGGATCTTCATGATCTTCATTCCCCGCTAAAGAATCTTCAAGGACTTTCCAGGGGTAACCTGCAAGAGATACGCCATTGCGATCTCCAGGGGAGGAGCCGAAGAGCGTCACCCCCAGCGGACGATTCAGGCATCCGCTGGCAGCGGAATGTCCTCAGATGCTGACGCCGCCGCCCGGTTCAGGCCGCGGTCGCTCGGCCGCCGCCAGATCCCCCACCAGACCGCCGCCGTCAACGGGATACCGATCAGGGTCAGCAGCCAGCTCCCTTCCGGGCCGAAACCGCCGCCGGTCAGACCCGGGCTGCCGTCGATCGTGACGTCGAAGAGATGGAAGAGGCGCACGCCGCTCACCGGGACGGAGAGCAGGCAGGCGACGGCGAAGTTCCAGGCGCCGTGAGCGAGGGTGGCGCTCCACAGGCTGGCCGTGCGCTCGACCAGTCCGGCCAGGACCATCCCGGCGAGCACGACGTTGAGCAGGGCCCAGGCGGAGACGTTCGGATTGCCGGCGTGGAGCAGGCCGAAGAGCAGCGACGAGCCGAGCGCGGCGATCCACGGCCGCCAGCGCTCGCGGAGCGTGTGGTAGACGTAGCCGCGGACGATCCACTCCTCGAGCCCTCCTTGCAGCAGGAATCCCACCAGAAGAGCCAGGAGCAGCAGCCACGGCGAAAACGGCCACCAGGCGGGAGGATGGGTGAAGTCCGGGCTGATCCCTCCGAAGCGCACCGCCGCCCAGGCCGCCGGGAGGACGAGGATCGAAGCCAGCCAGACTCCCAGCACCCCGACGGCCCCCAGAGGAGCGACGATCGACTGCCGGAGGGCGGCGCGCCGGCCGCCCACGGGGGCGCGGGCGCCGAGGCTGGCGAGCGAGCGGCGGTCGAGATATTTCGCGAACGGCCAGGTCACCAGGATCTGGAGCGGGAACGCCAGGAGGATGACGACCAGGAAGACCTCGTTCGACCTGCCGAACCCACCCTTCGCGAAAAAGCGCGGATCGGCGATCTGCCCGAAGGCACGGAGCGGCAGGACGACGGCGTACTGGGCGGCGATATAGGCGATGAGATAGAGGATCGCCCGCAGCGCCGGCACCAGGAGAGCAAGGCCCCGGCGCACCGGCGAACGATCAGGAAGCGAGGGCTCGGAGGGAATCATTGGCACGCCAGTTGCTACTTATGGAAGTCGGGAGAGACAACGGGAGTTAACCCATACAAGGAGGATCGTCATGAATCTCATTCTCATCCTGATCGTCGGTGGCATCATCGGTTGGCTGGCCAGCATCGTCATGCGGACCAACGCTCAGCAAGGCATTTTCCTCAACGTCGTCGTCGGCATCATCGGCGCTCTGCTCGCCGGCTTCCTGCTGGCGCCGCTGTTCGGAACCGGCACCATCAACCAGGGCAACTTCAGCCTGTCCGCGGTTCTAGTCTCGCTCCTCGGCTCGATCGTTCTGCTCGCGATCGTCAATCTGTTCCGGCGCGGCGCGGTGCGCTGAAAAGTGTTCCAAGCAGTCTGTTCCCAACAGGCTATGACGACGGGGGCATCGGGATTCGTCCTGGTCCCCCGTTCGACGTTTCGGTACCTTCGAGATCCGCCTTCCGGGATTGCAATCTTTACAGCGCCGGCGCCTTCGTCGCCTTGAGCGCCGCCTTCACGGCACCGGGGTTGATCAGGCCCTGCTGGACCAGGACGTCCCGGATCCATTCCGCCGACATCTCGTTGCCGATCTTCGGATAGTGAAGGAAGTTTTTCTTCGCCATCTGCGCTTCCGGATCGTATTTCGCGAAGCCGTCCGCGAGATCGATGACGCGGTAGCCCCGGTGGCGCAGGTCGTCGAGCAGCGGCTGATAGGTCACGCTCTCGTGGCGGAAGCGCTCCTTGACGTCCTTGCGTTCCGGAAACAGCACGATGATCGGCAGCGAGCCGTGATCGAGCGCCTCGCGGTAGAACTCGTCGAGCACCCGGAAGCTCACCTCGTAGGCCTCCGACCGCGGGTTGTACAGACCATGGCGGAAGATCGGCTGATTGAAATAGAGCGTCCGCATGAGGTGCGCGAAACGTACCGAGGGGAGGAAGTCGCAAGGGCTGCGCTGATTGTTGCGCTGGTAGTAGAAATCGTGCTCGCCGAGGCGGGGGAGCATCTTCTGGGGATCGCTCAGCAGCTGCTTGTACTCGTCGATGCTGCGGATCGGATTCGGGTACAGCACCAGCTTGCCGTGCTCGACGCCGAAGCGCGGCTTGCTGAACGGGATGCCGCTGCGCGAGAAATAGAACGGCCGGAAGGTGTTCACCATGCGGCCGATGTTCTCGGACATCATGCCGATCAGCACGATGTCGTTGTGGTACTGGATCCCCTCGCGGCGATAGCGCAGCAGGGCCTGCCCCGGGTCCGAGCCGGGGATGCCGAAGTTGATCAACTCCAGGCCGGGCAGCATCGTCTCCAGCCGCTCCTCCCAGGTGAAGCCGGTGGGCACGCCGCTGCCGTGAGTGAAGGAGTCGCCGAACGCCCCGATGCGGACGATCCCGGGCGCCGCCGTCGCCGCGTACTCGCGGGTGGCCCGGAGCCCCTTGCTATTGGCCACGAACGCCGCCTTGCGGCCGTTGGGGCGGATGGTCCAGCCGAGGTCGGCGTCGAACACCATGTAGGACGAGGTGTCGGCGATCTGGGCGGCGAGGATCCCCTTGTGCTTGTCGTTGAGGTCCTCGACGTCTTGCGGCTGGTATTCCAGGTTCTTGTACTTCTTGAGGTACCAGAGGGCACCGAGGCAGATCAGCTCGACCACTCCCCAGAGGAAGACGAGCAGGATGAGGGAATAGGCGATCTTCTTGCCGGTGGAGACGTTGGAATCGGTTTGGGCCATAGGAGGGCG
>DATBAW010000171.1:0-3739 GCA_036271335.1 Thermoanaerobaculia bacterium | reverse complement strand
GATCGCCGCCCAGGTCGGCCACTTCGAGGGGTACCCCCTGAAGACGGTCACGGTCACCACCAACACGTCGCAGAAGGGGGACCGGACGACCACCACCCGCATCACGATGGAAGTCACCCAGATCGACACCAAGGCCACCGTTCCCGCCTCGACGTTCGAGATCCCCGCGGGCTACAAGGAGACGCAGGTCGCCCCCGTCGAGCAGGGGCACCACTGATGAGCGCCGATCGTCCTCAGGGCGACCGTCGCCAGGGCGAGCGGCTGGGCTCGCGCGAGATCTACAAGGGGCGCACCTTCGGCGTCGAAGTCGATCAGGTCCGCCTCCCCAACGGCAAGGAGGTGGAGATGGAGATCGTGCGCCATCGCGGCGCCTCCGCCGTGATCCCCCTGCTCGACGACGGCACGGTGATCTTCGTCCGCCAGTACCGCTACGCCACCAGCGGCTGGCTCCTGGAGATCCCCGCCGGCAAGCTCGACGGCGGCGAGTCTCCCGAGACCTGCGCCCGTCGCGAGGTGGAAGAGGAGGTCGGCTACCGCGCCGGCCAGCTCGAGTCCCTCGGCTGGATCTGGGCCACCCCTGGCTTCGCCGACGAGAAGATCCACCTCTTCGTCGCCACCGGCCTCACGCCCACCCCGCAGCGGCTGGAGGAGGACGAGGTGATCGACATCGAGAAGGTACCGCTGCAGGAAGCGATCGAGCTGGCCGCCAGCGGCGACTTTCACGACTCGAAGTCGATCTGCGCGCTGCTGCGGCTGGCGCGGCGGCGCGGGGAAGGCTGAGCGCGGGCGAGTGAGGATAGAAGAGGATATCTTGCCGCTCGATCCCGGTGACTGGCTCGACCCGGCCGATCGAGCTGCGCTGCACCGGGCCCTGTCTGCTTCGCAGGAAGACGCGGAGGCAGGCCGGCTTTTCGATGCCGAAGATGTGCTTAGGGAACTGCAGGCGCTGTGATTCGGCGCAAGTCCTTCACGGCAACGGCACGACATAGCAAAAGGTCTCGCCCCCACTGTAGAGACGCCCCGCGGGGCGTCTTCGGAGCGGCGGTATCGGTGCCCTGCATCGGGTCGGGCCGTCGGAACGTCCAGGCGGTTGAGCCGTTCTCTCCGCCTCGGAGACGCCCCACGGGGCGTCTCTACATTGGGGAGGCGTAGTACGACACGCCGGTCTCGAAGTCTCCTCGCCACCTGCCGGATTGCCCCTCTGCCGCCGCCGCCCTGCCACCCGCCTACGCCCGGGCCTCTTCCGCGACCTTGAACCTTCGAGCCACGATGCCGGATTGCGCTCCCGCCAGCTCGGAACGCCTTCACGCCCACTCCTCTTGCGACATGCCCTCGGCGAATTGCGGCAGAGCCCAGGCCTGGGGCGTGACGCGATCGGCGTGGGCTGTGTGGCAATTGGAGGAGGGCTCTGCCGCAATTCGTCTGGGGACACAGGCCCAGGCCGAAATGCGCGGCGCATTGGCCGGTTGCGTCGCGCAATCGGGGGTGGGGTCTGCCGCAATAGACGTGGGCCGTGTGGCAATAGGCGTGGGCTCGTCGCGCCCGGACCTCCGTTGTGTCGCATCGGGCCTGGACGTCCGGGTATAGTTCCTTCCAACTCACGGAGGCGCGCATGAATCTCGAGGAGACCCTCGATACCCTGAAGTCGCTCGGCACCGAGAAGGCCCGCAAGACCTACCAGCGCCACGGCGTGGGCGAGGACGTCTATGGCGTCAGCTACGCTCACTTCAAGGATCTCAAGAAGAAGATCAAGACCGATCACGCGCTGGCGCTGGGGCTCTGGAAGTCCGGCAACCACGACGCCCGCGTGCTGGCGATGATGGTCGCTGACCCCGCGCGCCTCGATGCGGAGACGCTCGACGATTGGGCGGCCGGGCTGGGGAACTACGTCGAGTCCGACGCGCTGGCCGGCCTCGCGGCGCAGGCGCCCCAGGCGCCCGCGACCATGGCCCGGTGGATGGCCTCGGACCGCGAGTGGATCGCCGCCGCCGGCTGGCGCACGCTGGCTCATCTCGCGAGACAGGAGGACGGCCTGGCCGAGGCGGACTATGAGAGCTATCTCGCCACGATCGAGAACGGCATCGCCGGCAGCCCGAACCGGGTCCGCCACGAGATGAACAGCGCCCTGATCGCGATCGGCGGCTATCACCCCGCCCTGACCGCGAAGGCCCTCGCCGCCGCGGCCCGGATCGGCAAGGTGGTGGTCGACCACGGCGACACCGACTGCGAGACGCCGGACGCGGCGAAGTACATCAAGAAGATGCTGGAGAAGAAAAAGGGCAAATAGGCCTACTGCCGCGTCGCCAGCGGATCGCCGTAGAAGCAGTAGGCCGCCCAGGTGTCCTCGCCCCCTTCGTCGGCGTAGGAGCGTTTCCGCAGGTCGCGCAGGATCTCGGCGAACGGTGTTTGCGGCTCCCTCTCGATGCGGTCGTAGAACTCGACCGCGACCTGATGGGCGATCGAATCCTTGACGCTCCAGAGCGGCGCGACGACGCCGCTGGCGCCCAGGATCATGAACTGCTCGGCGAAACCTCCCACGCCGACCAGCGCCGGCTCCTCGCGCCCGACCTCGCAGGCATTGAGGAAGACGAACGGCTTGCCGGCGCGGAACGACTTCTTCAGGCCGGCGGGCAGGGCGCGCAGGTAGCTCGCGTCCAGCTCCTCCTCGTTCTCCATCTCCAGGACCTGTCCGCCGGCGGCGCCGCTCTTGCCGTGGCAGACGAAGTGGAGGAGGGTGTGCCCCGGCCGCGCGAACGCCTCTTCCAGGCCGCTGATGCAGGCGGGATCGATGCGCTCTCCCGGGATCTCGCGGAGGACCATGGCGGCCTCCTCCTCGGCGTCCTTCAGCTGCGAATCGCGCGGCGCCACCACCCAGGAGTCGCGGAGGGCGATTCTCTGGGGGGCGGCGATGTGCTCGCGGGAGGTCCAGCGGCCGATCCGGAGCTCGACGCCGAGGGGATCGCGCTGCTCGTCCTCGCCGTCCGGGCCGGTCCGCGTGGGCACCATCAGCTCCCAGGGGATGTAGGGCTCCTCGGTGACGATCGAGATCGTCCGCGGCGGCTTGCCGGCGTCGACGAGCTCCCAGAAGGCCTTCTGGAAGACCTTCGGCGAGGCCTCGAAGAGCTGGATGCCGGCGCCGCGGAGGGCGAGGGTGCGCACCTTGTCCACGGCGTCCGCGGCGGTGAAGCGCTCCATCTGCTGTCCGACGAGGTTGGCGGCGAGGCTCTTCAGCCTCCAGGGACCGGTGGCGCCGTCCGTGTACTGAGGCAGCAGCGGCGACTGGACGTGGCACTCGAAGGCGCGCTCGTCCTCCTCGCGGGCGACGATGCGGATCGTCAGGTCGGCCGGTTGCGCGGCGGGCTCGATCTGGAGGCTGGAGCTGCCGGCCGCGGCCGGCAGGGCCTCGCCGGCGGCCAGCGGCACGGCGCGGCTCAACCTTCCGCAGGCCCGTCCCTCATAGGCGAAATAGGCGGAGAAGGTCGCCGTTCCGCCCGGCGTGCCGGCGCCGCGGATCACCGTGAACTCGGCGGGCCCGGACCTCGCCTGGTCGCGCAGGATCGTCAGCGGCCGCACGGCCGGTCCGTCGATCGTGAACGGTCCACCCACCACCAGCCAGACCTGGACGTCGAAGCGGTTCTGCTCCGCGGGACCTTCCAGGACCACGTCGTCCCCGGATTCGCCAGGGCGAAGAGCTTCCGCGTCGGTGTAGACGGAGACCTTGAGCCGCGTACCCGGCGCG
>DATBAW010000170.1:0-20614 GCA_036271335.1 Thermoanaerobaculia bacterium | reverse complement strand
CGCGGCTTCGATCAGGCCGTTGATGTCGGCCACGTTGAGGCCGTAGCGCGCGATCTTGGCGCGGTCGATGTTGACCACCAGGCTGGGCTGGCCGAGCTGCTTGACCACCGTCACCTCGCGGATGCCGGACACCTTCGCCAGTACCTGCTGGATCTCCTTCCCCTTGGCTTCGAGCACGTTGAGGTCGGAGCCGAAGAGCTTGACGGCCAGCGCGCTCTTCAGGCCGGTCTCCGCCTCGTCGACCGCGTCCTCGGCAGGCTGCGTGAAGTTGAAAACGATGCCGGGGAAGGCCTCCAGCTTCTTGTTGATCGCGTCGATCAGCTGCTGCTTGGTGCGATAGGGACCGGTCCAGTCGCCATAGGGCTTGAGGCCGACGAAGAACTCGTCGTTGAAGAAGCCGGTGGGATCGGTGCCGTCGTCCGGCCGGCCGAGCTCGTTGGCGACGGTAGTGACCTGCGGGAAGGACTTCAGGATCGTCCGCACCTGCGGGGAGACCTTCGCCGCCTCCTCGAAGGAGATGGTGGCCGGCATGGTGGCGCGGACCCAGAGCGCCCCCTCGTCGAGATGGGGCATGAACTCGGCGCCGATCCCGGGAACGAGCAGCAGCGAGCCGACCAGGAGGAGCGCCGAGACGGCCGTGGTCAGCCAGGGGTGGCGGAGGCAGGCGTCGAGGCCGACGGTATAGGCGGACTTGATCGCCTCGAAGATGACGTTGCGCCGCTCGCGGACCCCCTTGCGGAGCACCCAGGCGCAGAGCACGGGGAGCAGCGTCATGGTAATGATCAGCGAGCCGAGCAGGGCGAAGAGAGTGGTGTCCGCCATCGGCCGGAAGAGCTCGCCCGAGGCGCCGGTGAGCGCGTAGATCGGGAGGAAGCCCGCCATGATCACCGCCACGGCGTAGACGATCGGACGGTCGACCTCGCCGGCAGCCTCGAGGATCACCTCGTGGATCTTGAACGGCTTCCCCTCGCGCAACGCCAATTGGCGGAAGATGTTCTCCACCATCACCACCGCGCCGTCGACGAGGATGCCGAAGTCGATGGCGCCGATCGACAGCAGGTTCGCCGGGACGTGCTTGAGGTCGAGGCAGATGAAGGCGAACAGCAGGGCGAGCGGGATGGTCGCGGCGACGATCAGTCCGGAGCGCAGGTCGTAGAGGAAGAAGATGAGGACGACGGCGACCAGGATCATGCCGCGCAGCAGGTTGTCCTCGACCGTGCGGGTGGTGAGCGCGATCAGGTCGCGGCGGTCGTAGTAGGGGTGGACCTTGACGTCGGGCGGCAGGATCGACTTGTTGAGCTCGCGGGTCTTCTGCTCGATCTTCTGCAGCACCACCTGCGCCTGCTCGCCGGTGCGCATCAGGACGACGCCCTCGACCGCCTCGTCGCGGTTGTCGTAGCCGAACTGGCCGAGGCGCGGCGCCTGGCCGATCGTCACCTCGCCGACGTCCTTGACCAGCACCGGAATGCCGTTGTGGACGGCGAGGACGACGTTGCCGATGTCCTCGGGCGTGGTCAGGCGGCCGAGCCCGCGCACGTAATAGAACTGCCCTCCCTGCGAGTAGAAGCCGCCGCCGGCGTTGCTGTTGTTGGCGGAGAGCGCGGCCACCACCGCCGGCACGGAGAGGCCGGTGCCGGCGATCCGCGCCGGATCGAGGAGCACCTGGTACTGCATGGTGGGACCGCCGAGGCCGGAGTCGTCGGCCACGCCGGGGACCGATTTGTACTGCCGCTCGATCACCCAGTCCTCGAGCGTCTTGAGCTCCATCGGCGTGCGGTCGGGGCTGTCGAGCACGTAGCGGTAGATCAGCCCCGAGGGGGAGAAGAGCGGCGAGACTGACGGCGTGACGCCGTCCGGCAGGCTGACGTCGGGGAGCCGCTCGAACACCTGCTGGCGGGCGAAATAGCGCTCCGTCCCCTGGTTGAAGGTGATGCGCACCGAGGAAAGTCCGTAGAGCGAGATCGAGCGCACCACGGTCAGCCCCGGCAGGCCATTCATCTCGACCTCGACCGGCACGGTGATCAGCCGCTCGACCTCCTCGGCGGCGTGACCGTCCCACTGGGTGACGATCTCGACGATCGGCGGCGACAGGTCGGGATAGGCGTCGACCGGCAGCCGCTTGAACGACCAGACCCCGGCGCCGATCAGCAGCAGGGCGGCGAGCCCGAGCAGGAAGCGCTGACGCAGCGCCATCGCGACGATCCGGTGGATCGCCGAAGGTTTGTCGGGCCGGTGGTCGACCGGATCGAGGGGCGTGGGCTCCTCAGGCGCGCTCATGAGTTCTCCGCGGTCTGCAGGAAGAGCCCACCCTCGACGACGATGGTCTCTCCCGCGGTCAGGCCGGAGGTGATCTCCTGGCGGTCGCCGACCCGCGAGCCGAGCTGGACGCGGCGGCGGCCGAAGGTACTGCCGTTGGCGTTGGCGACGAACACGAACGGCAGGTTCTCGTCATCGCGCAGCACGGCGGAGACGGGCACCAGCAGCCCGGTGCTCTCGCGGCGCGACTGGATGGCGGCGCGCACGTAGAGGTCCCGCTTCAAGATCCCGTTCGGATTCGCCGCCACGATGCGGACGGCGATCGCCCGCGTGGTGGGATCGACCAGGGCGGCGATGTAGTCCACCTTGCCCGGGATCGGCGCGCTCTGCCCCTCGGTGAGGATCTCGGCGCTGTCGCCAGGCGAGATGAACGGCAGGTCGGTCTCGAAGACGTTCGCCATCACCCAGACGGTCGAGAGGTCGGCGACCGTGAAGCAGGGGGTGGTGCCGGCCGCCAGGAGCTGGCCGGGGGTGACCAGCTTCTCGACCACGGTGCCGGCGAGCGGCGAGCGGATCAGGGCGCCGGCGTTCTCGGCCGGGCGGTTCTCCCTGATCTCGTTGATCGCCTTGGCGTCGACCCCGAGGTCGCGGAGCTGCTGGAGCGCCGCGTCGCGGTCGGCCTCGGCGGACACCGCGTCGGTCTCGGCCTGCTCCATGTCGCGCCGGGCGATGGCGTCGTTCTTCCAGAGCTGCGAGTCGAGGTCGGCCACCCGGCGGGCGTTCTTCGCCGTCGCCTCGGCCTTGCGCAGAGCGCTGACGTCGACGGCGAAGTCGGGCGAGGAGACGACGGCCAGCGCCTGATCCTTGCCGACGCGCGCCCCGACCTCGACCAGGAGCCGCGCCACCGGCCCCGAGACCGGCGACAACACCTGGGTAGCCCGGTTCTGGTCGAAGGCAACCGTGCCGGTGGTCTCGATGGTGCGGTGGAAGGGGGTGGACGTCACCGTCTCCAGCCGGATCTTCTGCCGCTGGGCGGCGTCGAGCTTGAGCTCACCGGACTTCGGCGCGGAGGAGGAGGAGGATGCCGCGGGCGCCACGGCATCGGCCGCCTTGTCCGGCCGCGAGCAGGAAAGAGCGAGGAAGGACGGCGCCACCAGCAGGGCGAGGGCCGTGCCCTGAGTCAGCAAGCGAAGGCGATCTCTCATGGATGAGCTCCTGAAGGTGCGGCGGACGGTGCGGGCGGCAGGGGGGCTCCCACCGCAAGCTCCAGGGCGGCCTGCGCGTCGTTGGCGGCGGCCAGGGCGTCGGCGTACTGTTTTTCGGCGTCGAGCAGGGTCCGCTTGGCGTCGAGCAGGTCGAGGGCGGAGGTGCCGCCCAACCCGTAGCTGACCGAGGCGACGCGGTAGACCTCCCGCGCCTCGGGCAGCAGGTCGTCGCGCAGGAAGGTGGCCTGCCGGAGAGCCGTCGAGGCGGAGGCGAAGGCGGTGCGGACGTCGAGGCTGATCTGGGCGGTGATGTCGGAGACGTTCGCCGCCAGCTCCTGTTCGCGGTGGGTGGCCATGGCGACCTCCCCCTCCAGGTGGTGATGGAAGAAGACGGGGAAGCCGAGCCCGATGCCGGTGGTGAAGGTCGTCGGGCTCCCCTGCACGGCGTTGCGTTCGAGCGTGACGTTGATGTCCGGCGCCCAATACTGATGGGCGAGGCGGGTGGCCGCCTTGGCGCCCTGCTGCTGGATGCGCAGGCTCTGCAGCTCGGGCCGCGAGCTCAGGGCCAGCTTCTCGAGCGCCTCCAGCTCGGGGATCGAAGCGGGCACCTCCAGGCCGTCGGTGGCCTCGAGAGGCGCGCCGCCGCTCCGCCCGAGGAGCCGGTTGAGGGAGGCGAGGGCGGTGATCAGCGCCCGCTCGTTGGCGATCAGGTCGTTGTCCGCCTGCGAGACGTCCACCTGCGCCTTGACCACGTCCACCTTCGCCACCGAGCCGGCGAGGAAGCGGGACTTGGTCTTGGCCAGGAAGTCGAGCGCGAACTCCTTGCCCTGCCGCAGGTCGTCACCATGGCGGACCGACACCAGGATCGCGTCGTAGGCCTGCGCCGCCTGCGAGGCGACCGACTGGCGGAGCTGCGTGAGGGTGAACTCGGCGGCGCCCACGGCGGCCTTGGCGACCTCGCGCCGCAGCCCGGTCTTGCCGGGGAACGGGAAGGTCAGGCCGAAACCGATGTCGCTCGCGTTGCTGGAGCTCGGATTGAGCGAGTTGCGCTGCCCGGCGACGTCGGCCGCCAGGGTCGGATCGGGGAAGGCGGTGTCGATCACCCCCTGCGCCCGCGCCTGCTCGACCTGCTCCCTGGAGGCTAGCAGACCGGGATTGCGGGCCAGCGCCTCGGCGATCGCCTCGCGGCGGGAGAGCCGGAGCGGCGCTGGCGAGCCCGGCGTGGCGAGAGGAGCGGGCATGGACACGGTCGTACCGCCGCCGCCGGTTTGAACGGTCGGGCTGGCCTGACCGGTCTGGCCGGCTGCGGGTAGGGCGACGAGCACGCCGCTACCCAAGGACAAGAAAATTCCAAGTCGGAATAGGTTCAAGGAGCCCTCCTGGAGCTCTCTCCGCGCGAAAGAATAGGACCGGCGTCGAGCCGGTGGCGGTGAGGATCGGGACGGAGGACTAGGCGGCGGGAGGAGCGCGGCTGCGGAGGCTTTCGCTGCGGAACGACCGGACGGCGCCGTCGGGCGTCCGGAGGGGCGCGGAGACGTGCGCCGTGGGAGCGGACAGCGCGAGGCCCGGCGAGAGGATCGCCGCCAGCCCCGAGACCATGCAGACCGGGCATTCGTCGGTGTTCCGCGGGTCCATCCCTTCCGGCGTGCCGAAGGCCGGAGCCTCGCGCACGTGCTGCGCCTGGATCGTCGTCTCCAGGCTCTCGCAGTCGGGATGGAACAGGGGCGCCGTGGCGAGCAGCTGGAACACCGCGAACGCGGTGACCAGGAGCAGGATGGCCAGATGCCGGAGTCGGTTCATAATTCGTTCAACGGTGCCACATTGGCACCTGTGCGAAGTGTAACACGATGGGTACGGCTCGCGTACAGTCTCTGGTCTTCGGGAGGGGGATCGCCCTGGAAAGGGCGGGCTTTGATCACAGCCTGGGGTTTCAACCCCAGGCGCGGGCGAGGCGCGGCGTGATCCCGGCCTCCACACGATTGAACGAAGGGGCGGCGTGAAGAACTACCCACCCGTTCCAAGATGGGGATGGCGCCTCCAAGGCGGGGATGGCCCCGCCATCCGCCTGGGGTTGAAACCCCAGGCTGATCAAAGCCCGCCCCTCCAGGGCGGTCCCCCACCCAAGAAACGGGCTTCTGTCTACCCTTTCTTCTTGGCCAGCCGCTCCACCAGCTCCCGCATCACCCGCTGGGTCTCGTCGCTGAACCATTCGTCCAGCACGGCCAGGATCTCCTTCTCATTGGTCTCCTCGTCCGCGAACAGACCGGCGAGCTCGGCGCGGGCGAGGCGGCGGGTGTTCGCCATCGCCTGGGGAGGAAGGGCGAGGAGCGACCCGCACCATTCGACGGCGCGCTCCACCACCCGCTCGGGAGCGGCGAGCTCGTCCACCAGACCGATGCGGAGCGCCTCGGCCGCCGGGACCAGCAGGCCGCCGACGCAGAGACGCTCGGCCTGCCGGCTGCCCACCACCAGCCGCATCGCCCGGTAGATCACCGGCGGCAGGAAGAGCCCGACCTGGACCTCGTTGAGGCCGATCCGGAAGTCCCCCTCGGCCATGATGCGGGCGTCACAGAAGAGGGAGATCACGGCGCCGCCGGCCGGGCTGTGGCCGGTGATCGCGGCCGCCACCGGGATCGGCGAAGTGGCGAGGGCGGCCATCATGCCGTAGAAGTCCCGCCAGGCCGCCAGGATCGCCGCGCGGTCGAGCTGGATCAGGTGGGGCACGTCGAGCCCGCCGGAGAACATGCGCGGCGAGCCGGAGAGCACCAGCGCCTTGACGCCTTCGCCGGGAGCGGCTGCGATGGCCGCGCGCAGGGCGGCGACCAATTCGGGGGACAGGGCGTTGGCCGGCGGCCGGTCGAGCCGCAGCTCGCGGACCGGCCCGTGGTCGGAAATCTGGATCAAGATCGGGCCTCCTCGCGGCCGATCGTACACCGGGGCGTATCCCAGGGAATAACGCCGGGGGGTGGTAAAATCTCCAGGCTCCGGAGAGCCGACGTGAAACAGGGAAAAACCAGCGATCTCGACATCCTTCTCGAGCGGAGCCGGCAGCTCAGCCGTTTCCAGGATCTCAAGCGGGACGTCATCCTCCCCACCCTGCGGACCCTGATGGCCGACCTCGACCGCAAAGGGCACCTGACGCGGATCTGGGAGAAGACCTCGGAGCGGATCCGCTTCGACATCCAGATCCAGACCCGCGTCCCCAAGCAGGGCGCCATGGAGCTCTCCCTCCACGCCCGGGAGCTCAAGCTCAAGATCGACTATGGCTGGAACAGCGGCGCCCGCGAGCAGGAGCTCCACCCGCTGGAAGCGGTCAAGGCCGCCTTCATCACCGACCGCATCCTGCACCTGCTGCAAGGGCTGGCGTAGGCCTCCCCTACAGCCGCGGATCGACCGGCTCGCTCTCCAGCGCCAGGACGCCGAAGGCGCACTCGTGGACGCGCCGCAGCGGCTCGCCGCGCGTGAAGCGCTCCAGCCCTTCCACTCCCAGGGCGAACTCCCGCAGGGCAAGCCCGCGCTTCCCCGCGAGACCCCGCTGGCGGAGGCGCTCCAGGTTCTCCGGCAGCGTGTACTCGGGGCCATAGATGATCCGCAGGTACTCGCGTCCCCGGCACTTGAGCGCCGGCTGCGCCAACCCTCGCCGGCCGCGGACGATGAAGTCGAAGGGCTTGACCACCATCCCTTCGCCGCCACGCCCCGTCAGCTCCTCCCACCAGGCGACGGCCGCCGCTTCGCTCTCGGGAGCACTCAGATCGACCACCTTGTAGGGCGTGGCGACGAGGAGCCGCGGATCGGCCTGGCAGAGACCGGCGAGGATCTCCATGTGCCAGACGTGGTCCTTGTCGACGTGGACGGCACCCTCGCTCGCCAGCAGGTGGAAGGGCGCCAGGCGCAGATCGTTGACTCCGGCGACCGGCCAGCAGTAGCGCCGGTAGGCGTCCGCGAAACGGCTCCCCAGATCGAAACGCTCGCGGTAGCGGGCGAGCAGGGCGGCGGTGTCGAGCCCGCGGGCGCCCGTCTCGGCCAGCCGGGCCACCGCTTTCGGCAGCGCGATGCGCGCTGCGGCGCCGACGGCGGCGTACTGCTCGCGGATCAGCTCCTGCGCCTTCACCGACCAGGGCATCAGCTCGGCGTCGAGACAGATCCAGCCGGTCTCGAGCCGTTCCCAGAGACCGGCGCGGTCCACCGCCTCGCGGAGGCGCAGGAGGAACGCCCGCTCCAGGGCCGGATCGTCGAAGAAGCGCCGGCCGGTGCGGGTGAAGCAGGTGCCGATCCCCTCCTCGCCCTCGCGGACGGTGACCCCGAAGCGCCGGCGGGCCTCGTCCGCGTCGCGGCAGACGATCACCACCGCCCGCGAGCCCATGTGCTTCTCCTCGCAGACCACCCGCTCGACGCGCTCGGCGCGGAAGTAGGCGAACGCCTCGGCGGGGTGCTCCAGCAGCTCCTGCCGCTGGCTGGTCTCGGACGGCGACATGGTCGGCGGCAGGTAGATCAGCCAATTCGGATCGACGGCGAAACGGCTCATCGCCTCCAGGGCCGCCGCCGCGTTCTCCTCGCGGATGGTGACGTCGTGGCTCAGGCGGGTCTGGACGGTCCGTTTGCCGAGGACGTCCTCGAGGTCGAGCACGTCGTCGTGCGCCTGCTGCGGCGTGAGCGCGGACGCATCGGGGAGGAAGGGACGGGGCGTTCCCGCGTAGACCTCGCGGGCGGGCACGGAGACCAGCTCCAGCTCGGGGTAGCGCAGGGCGGTGAGGGCGCCGCCGAAGACGCAACCGGTGTCGAGGTTGATCGTGCGGTTGAGCCAGCGCGGCTCGGCGACCGGCGTGTGGCCGTAGACCACCATCGCCGGGCCGCGATAGTCGGCGGCCCAGTCGAGGCGGACCGGCAACCCCAGCTCGTCCATCTCGCCGGTGGTCTCGCCATAGAGGGCGAAAGTGCGCACCCGGCCGGAGGCGCGCCCCTGCATCTCCTGCTTCATGCCGGCATGCGCCACCACCAGTCTGCCGCCGTCGAGCACGTAGTGGCTGATCAGCCCGTCGAGGAAGGTGGCGACGTCGGCGCGGAAGCTCGGCGTCTCCTCTTCGAGCTGCTCGGCCGACCGTTCGAGACCGTGCGCCATCCGCACGTTCTTCCCCTTCAGCCAGCGCAGGAGCTTGTCGTCGTGGTTGCCCGGCACACAGAGGGCGGTGCCCGCCCGGACCATCCCCATCGCCAGCCGGAGCACGGCGGGCACGCGCGGGCCGCGGTCCACCAGGTCGCCCAGGAACACCGCCTTGCGCTCCTCCGGGTGGCGCCAGACGCCGCTCTCGTCCGGAGCGTAGCCAAGGACCTTCAACAGCTCCTCCAGCTCGTCGGCGCAGCCATGGACGTCGCCGATCAGGTCGAAGGGGCCGCGCTCATCCCGGCGGTCGGGCCAGAGCGGCCGGCGCTCGATCGTGACCGCCTCGACCTCCTCGGGCGAGCGGAGGATCCAGACGTGGCGGAACCCTTCCCGCTGGAGGTCGCGCAGCGAGCGGCGGAGCGTGCCGCGCTGGTTGCGCAGCACGTGAGAGCCGAGCGCGCGGTCGGTGCGCGCCCGGGTGCGCGCCTCCAGGACGTTCATCGGCAGGTCGAAGACGACGGCCACCGGCAGCACGTGGTGCTCGCGCGCCAGCTCGATCAGCGGCTTGCGCGACTCGGGCTGCACGTTGGTGGCGTCGACCACGGTGAGCAGCCCGCGGGCCAGGCGGCGGCCGGCGATGAAATGGAGGACGGCGAACGCGTCCGCCGTCGCCGACTGGTCGTTCTCGTCGCCGGAGACCAGCCCGCGGCAGAAATCGGAGGTCAGGATCTCCGTCGGCTTGAAGTGCTGGCGGGCGAACGTCGACTTGCCGGAGCCGGACGCGCCGACCAGGACCACCAGGGAGAGCTGGGGAAGGGCGAGGTTCACCGGGCGGCCCCCAACCGGATTCGCAACAGCAGCTCGTTCAGCGCGTCCCTGGCCGAACCGGTCTCCGGCAGGGGGCTCTCCAGCGCAGAGGCTTCCAGCAGCGCGTGAAGACGGTTGACCTCGGACTCATGAAAGTCGAAATCCGCGTCGCCCAGAGTCCCTTTTTCAGGGCCTCCGATCTTCCGCGCGACGAGATCCGCCAGGTAAGGCAGCTTCATCTCCTGGTTGCAATCCAGGAGGTTGGCGTTGAGCTCCCCCGTCCGCATTAAATGGATGCCGGTGAGGAGGACGCGGTAGACGTACAACAGCGGCTTTACACGGCGCGGGGACTCGCGCACGAACAATTGCCACTGGCTGAAGGCAAAGCCGCGATAGTGGCGCAGGCAGCCACGGGTGAAGCAGCCGCGGGCGATCTTCTTCAGCTCCTCGTGCTCAGGAGTCGTCCACACCACGAGCGGCGAGTAGAGCTGCTCCAGGACATAGCCGTTGTCCCGCAGCAGGAGAGCGAAGAATTTCCGCGCGTCGTGGGTGACGAGATCCACCTCCGCGCCATCCCGTTCGTGAGCGAGCGTGATCGTTTCGGCCGGCTCGCCGAGCCCCAGGCATTCCCGCGCGGGCAGGACGTGGCACCCCCGCAGATCGAAATCGGAATTCGGCGAAGGAAATCCGTACAAATGAGCACCGCTCACCGTCGCGAACAGCAGGGGGTAGGGATGGGCCTCCACCTCAGCGGTCAGCCTCATATCCCGAGACCAGGAGGATAGATCGATCACAGCGCGCTCCTCCGGGCCTTGATCAGAAACGCGTTGGCCCATTCGTAGTCCGGCCGGTCCGGCAGCGACGTCTCCGCGAAGGCGCGATCGAAATCCTTATGCAGGCTGAGGCGCCAGGCGTCCAGTTCCTGCCAGGGGACTTCGCCGCGCTTGATCGCCAGGAGCCGTTCGCGGTGCTCGCCGACGTGCACGAGGATCTCCCCCTTCCGCAAAGCGCTGATCCCCGCCAGCAGCAGACGGATCAGGTGCATGGCATGTTTCCAGCGCGGCGCGCCGCTCGTGCGGACGTCCTGCTCCAACCGCTTGACCTGTGACAGCACATAGCCGTTGTAGGTCTGGTAGATCCGCTTGGACAGGAACGCGACCCGTCCGGCGATCAGCTCGTCCGCGATCGGCGTACTGAATTCGACCAGCGGTGTATAAAGACACTCGAGCGTGTTCGGATCGGCCTTGAGCGCCATTAGGACGAATTTTTGGATCTCCCAGTAGCACTCTTCGTTCTCCTTGTTTTCGAGCTGTCCGGGGAGATCGAAAAGCGACCAGTGCAGGTCCGCTGGCGGCAGATAGAAACCGCGGCGGTCGACGTCCGAGGCCTCGCCAGCCAAGCCGAGGGCTTGCGATCCGACGATGCAGCGGTAGATCACGCGGTCCTGGAGGACGCTATCGAGGTCCGGCGGCGCCTCGCTCGCGAGGTCATCCCGCTGCCCACGCTTATGGATGCTCAGATGTTTCCGGTGGAGGGCGATCTCCCGGCCGTCCGGAAGCAGGACGCGATGAGCGTGCGTGCTGTCGAACGGGGAGTAGACGACCTTGCCAACGGCCCCCGCCGGGCAGACGACAGTTCCCCGGTTGTCGCGGATCTCGGTCCGGGTGACGACCTGAGTGCCCAGGGGCAGAATCCACTGCGGGAAGGAATCCGTCACCGGCCGTTCTCCCCCGCCAGGAGCCGCGTGAAGATCCCCATCTGCGACGGCGCTCCCACCTCGGGATCCTCCTCCCCCACCGGCAGGTAGCGCACGGCGTAGCCGAAGCGGGCGGCGATGCCGTCCCCCCAGCGCTGGAACTCCTCGCGCGTCCACTCGAAGCGGTGGTCGCGGTGGCGGAAGCGGCCGGCGGGGAGAGAGGGCCAGCGCACGTTGTACTCCTGGTTCGGCGTGGTGAGCACCACCGTCCCGGGACGGGCGAATTCGAAGACCACCCGCTCGAAGGCGGCGAGGCGGGGAGGATCGAGGTGCTCGACGACCTCCACCAGGGCCGCGGCGTCCCAGCCGGCGAGC
Organism: Thermoanaerobaculia bacterium; assembly: GCA_036271335.1. GTDB lineage: Bacteria > Acidobacteriota > Thermoanaerobaculia > Multivoradales > UBA5704 > DATARR01. The sequence continues at coordinate 9,174 of DATBAW010000170.1, read as the reverse complement.
CGGCGGTCGCGGTAGACGAGTGAGCCGTGGAGCAGGCGGAGGCGCTCGCGCTGCTTCGTGGGCAGGCGGTCTAGGTTGAGCCGCTCGCGGGCGATCTCCAGCGAGCGGACGTCGACGTCCATCCCCACGATCGCCTCGAATTGCCGGTCGGCCAGCAGCCGCTTGAGCAGCTTGCCGTCGCCGCAGCCGAGGTCGATCACCCGCTTGGCACCGGTCTCGTGGAGGATGCCGGCCACCAGGTCGAGCCGCTGGTCGTGCAGGCGCATCGGCCGCTCCAGGGTCGCCTCCTCGGCGTCGCGCGCCCGCGCCGTCTCCTCGGGCTGGGTCTCGCCTTCGGTCATCAGACGGGCGAGGACCTCGCGCACGAGCCCCCGCTGATGCCGGAGATAGCGCCGGGCGATCTGCTCCCGCTCCGGATGCGTGCCGAGCCACCCCTCGCCATGACGCACCAACTTCTCCACTTCCGGGTCGCCCACCCAGTAGTGCTTGGCGCCGTCGAGCACCGGGATCAGCACGTAGAGATGCGACAGCAGGTCGCTCAACCGGCAGGTGGCGCGCAGGGTCACCGTGAAGTAGCGGCTCGCCCCCCATTCCGGGACCATCGGGTCGAGCGGGTGCGGATCGGCCTGAACGGCGTAGCCGAGCGGCTCGAACAGGCGCAACAGGAGCCCCGCGCCGCCCCGGCAGGGGAGCGCGGCGATCCGCGCCTCCAGCGGGATGGCCGCCGCCGCCAGCTCCGGCAGCTTCTCGCAGCGGCCGCCCAGGGCGGTGCCGAAGACCTGCGCGATGGCCACCGCCAGGAACGACGAGGCCACGTAGGGGCGGTCGTTGACGTACTGGTCGATGGTGGCCCCACCACCCCGCACCAGCCCTACCGGATCGACGTCGAGCAGCAGCGCCGCCGTGGTGGCGGTCTCGTCGGCCTCGGGGTAGAAGACGTGCGCCTTCCCGAACGCCAGCTCGAACGTCTGCACGCGGTCCGGGTGCTTGTGCAGCAGGAAGCCCAGATCGGTGGCCGGGACGTGGGTGGTGCGCAGGGTCAGGAGCATGGGGGAGTGGATTGTAGCCGAGTCCATCCCAGCTCAAGGTCGGATAAAATCGAAAGGTTTCCGCGCCATCAGACACCTTGGCATGCCGGCTCGGGGTGAGCTGGAGAGGGGATTTGTCGCTTGAGCTTGGAACAGCCGCCGATCATCGGCATCGATCTGGGTACCACCTATTCGCTCGTCGCGGTGCTGCGGGACGGCATCCCCACGCCCCTCCCCAATGCCGTGGGCGAATTCCTGACGCCGAGCGCGGTCTCGGTCGATGCCCAGGGGAAGCTGCTGGTGGGCGCGGCCGCGCGGGCGCGGGCCACCACCCACCCGGAGCAGACGGCGCTCGCCTTCAAGCGGGACATGGGGACCGACCGCGCCTATCAGCTCGGGGCCAGCTCCCTGACCCCGCAGGAGCTCTCGGCCCTGGTCCTCGGCGCTCTCAGGCCGGATGCCGAGGCGGCTCTGGGTGTGCCGATCGAGGAAGCCGTGATCACCGTGCCCGCCTACTTCGACGACGCGCAGCGGCAGGCCACCCGCGCCGCCGGGGAGATCGCCGGGCTGCGCGTCGAGCGCATCCTCAACGAGCCCACCGCCGCCGGCCTCGCCTACGGCCTCCACGAGCGGAGCCGCGAGCTGCGCGCCGTGGTGCTCGACCTCGGGGGCGGCACCTTCGACGTCACCGTGCTGGAGATCATCGAGGGGGTGATCGAGATCCAGGCCTCGGCCGGCGACTCGCGGCTCGGCGGCGAGGACTTCGTGGACGCGATGGCCGCGGAGATCGCCTCCAGGATCCAGGCCCTCCACGGCCGCGACCCTCGCGCTCATCCGATCGGGTGGGCGCGGCTGCGCGAGGCCTGCGAGGAGGCCAAGCGGCGGCTGAGCCGCGTCGAGGAGACCCGCATCGCCCTCCCCCAGCTCCCGATGGCGGAGGGCGCGCCGCTCGACCTCGAGCTGCCGGTGACCCGCGGGGAGATGGAAGAGATCTGGGCGGGGCTGTTGGAGAGAATCCGCGCGCCGATCAGCCGGATCCTGCGCGATGCCAGGCTGCGGACCAACCAGGTCGACGAGGTGCTGCTCGTCGGCGGCGCGACGCGGATGCCCTGCGTGGTGCGCCTCGCGGCCCAGCTCTTCGGCCGCCTGCCGCTGCGGAGCCTGCCGCCGGACGAGGCGGTCGTCCTCGGCGCCGCCGTGCAGGCCGCGCTCAAACAGGGGGACGCGAGCCTCGAGGACATGGTGGTCACCGACATCGCGCCCTTCACGCTGGGGATCGAGACCGCCACCCTGATGGGCAGCCAGGTGGTCGACGGGCTGTTCACGCCGATCCTGGACCGCGGCACGGTGATCCCGGCGAGCCGGGTGAAGCGGTTCCGCACGCTGGAGAACTTTCAGCGGCAGATCGAGGCGGCGCGCGAGCGGATGGCGCAGCTCAAGTTCCACCCCCGCGACAGCCTGCCGAACGCCACCGCCCTGGCGCGCGCCGAAGCCCTCTTCCTGGAGCTCACCGGTCCGCAGCGGGAAGAGGTCGGGCGCGCGCTGTCGGGCTTTCAGGCGGCGCTCGAAATGCAGGACGCCGAGGTCATCCGCCAGTGGCGGGGACAGATCAACCAGCTGATTGAAGCCTATCGCCGGAGCTGATGCCATGACCCTCGAAGAGGCCCTGCAAGAGCTGGGGATCGATGCCTCGGCCACTCCCGACGCCGCCCGGCGTGCCTATCTGCGCGGCACCAGGACGCGCAAGCCGGAGACCGACCCCGAGGGCTTCCGCCGGCTGCGCGAGGCCTACGAGCTGGTGGCCAGCGCCCTCTCCGCTCCGCCGGAGGGGTCGATTCATTCCCTGGACGTCGAGGGACGCGAGGAAGCGGAAGACAAGGAGAAAGCGGACTCTCCGGAGCTCAGGGAGCTGGAAGCCCGAATGGCCCTGCTGCCGGCCGGAACCCACCGGCAGGAGCGGCTCGAAATGCTGCGCAAGGCGGTTTCCGACGATCCAGGGAGCCCCACCGCCCGGTGGTGGCTCGTCAAGGAGCTGATGGAGGCCGGCGGGCACGACGAGGAGATGCAGGAAGCTCTCCGCGCAGGGGAAGCGGCGGGTCTGCCGAATTTTTTGGAAGTCCGCGCAATCTATTTCCCCACCAGTATCGAGGCGGAGAGCGCGGCGCGGCTCGAAGCGAGCTCCGACCCCGATACGCTCGCGATCGCGGCGCGGGTCCACCTGGAGTGCTCACGGCCGCGGGAGGCGGCGGCGATGCTCCACCGGGCTCTCGATCACCTCGCGCTCGCGGCGCCGAAACCCCCGGGGCCGGGGTCGATTCCGGGTTGGCTCCCGCGCGCCATCCTCGGCCTGGAGGCGAAGGGAGAGATCGCTGCCGCCCAGGCGCTTCACGATCGTTTGTGGAGTTGGCTCCAGGAGACCGGCGATGCGGCCCGGCTGCGCAGCTGGGGAGCCGATGGCGCCTGGACCATGACCCATGAGCTCGGCCTCCTGAGCTCCGCCTTCCCTCCGGATTTGCGACGCTCGGCGGCACAGGTGGTCCTCCGCAGGAAGCCGGCCGCGGACGCCCTTGCGGAGGCGAGGGAATTCGCCAAGCGCCAGCCCAAACACGCCGAGCAGGCCGCCGAGATGCTGTACGACCTTCCGGGCCTTTATCGTCTCTACTTCCGGCCGCTCCAGGGGATCGCGGCGGAGCCGGCCCGAGCGAGATCCGGCTTCCTGGACTTGGCGCACGAGAGGTTTCTACCCGGGCTTCTCCTCCTGCTGTTCGCACTGCTTTCCAGCCTCCTCAGCCTTACGAGCGACCCGCCGGCACCGGCCATGCAGCATGCCGTTCGACAGGGAACCCTGAGTCACGACACCCATGAGGCCTGGAGAGCCCTCGAGGGAGATTGTGACGGCGCTCCCTCTCCTCTGCCGCGAGCCGCCTGCGATGCCGCGCGCGACGCCGTGCGGAAAGCCGGCGAAGGCGACTGTGCGGGTGCCCGCACGGCCCTTGCCACGCTGGATCAGAACCTCGGCTCCGTTGAGACCTCCGAGCTCGCCAAGCCAAGGGCGTTCGAATCCTGGCTGATCCCGGCACTCGATTCCGCCTGCCGATAACCCGAGAGAGCCCTCGACGCCGTGAAGAGTCCGCGTCTTATAGTCCTCGCGCTCCTCGCCGCGCTGGGCATGGCCTGCCGGCACCCCCACGCCTCCGGCCCTCTCCGCCAGGAGGCCTACGTCTGGCAGCGGAGCTGGAGTCCGGCCGTGCGGGAGGCGGTCCGACAGACGCCCGGAATCTCCGGCCTCGTCGTTCTTGCCGCGGAAGTGGACCTGCGGCAGGGCTCGCCCAGGGTAGCCCGGGTTCCCCTGGATCGCTCGTTGAAAAGCGCCGGCAAGCCGGTCGGCATCGCCCTGCGGGTGACCACCTTCCCCTCGCGCTTCGCCGACGAGCCCGGTATCGGACGGCTCCTCGCCGCGCTGATCCAGGACCTGATCCTCGAGGCGGAAGCGAAAGGGATCGCGCTCGCCGAGATCCAGATCGACTACGACTGTCCGGAGTCGAAGCTCGACGACTTCCGCGGGGTTCTGCCTTCCCTACGGCGAGCCGCCGCTCCGATCCCCCTGACCTTCACCGCCCTGCCGAGCTGGATGGGCCAGCGGCGAGCCTTCGCGAAGCTGATCGCGGCGGTGGACGGCTATGTGCTCCAGGTCCACTCGCTGGTGCCCCCCAAGAGCCCGAAGGGAGATTTCAGCGTCCTCCGGCCGGACGAGGCGCGGGAGTGGGTCGCGACGGCGGCCCGCTTCGGGCGCCCCTTCCGCGTCGCCCTTCCCACGTACGGGTACCTCGCGGCCTTCGATCGCAAGGACCGGCTCGTGGGCCTGTCCGCCGAGGGTCCCTTCTTCTCCTGGCCGGCGGCCCTCCGCCTCCGCGAGGCGCGCAGCGATCCGGCGGCGGCGGCCGGCCTGGTGCGGGAGTGGACGCGGGAGCGACCCGCCGAGCTTGCCGGCATACTCTGGTATCGCCTGCCCGTCGAGGGAGACCGGCTGAACTGGACGGCTCCCACCCTGCGCGCCGTGATGGCCGGACGCAATCCACAAAGCGCCGTGCGGGTGGACGTCCGTGCTCCCGAGCCCGGGCTGGTGGAGATCGACCTGCTCGATTCCGGGGATGGCGAGGCCGCCACACCCTCGCCGGTTTCGATAGGATGGAGCCACGGAGCGCTCCTCGCCACGGACGGACTATCGGGGTATCAGGTCGGGCGCGACCCAGGGGGCGTCCGCCTGGAGCGCTCGCGGCCCGGGCGTTTGCGGCCGGGCGAGCGCCGGACGATCGCATGGCTGCGTTTCGCGGCCCCTACGGAGATCCACGTTGAGCTACCCAAAGATCCTGGCTAGAACCGCTCTCGCCTGCTTCCTGGCCGCCGCCCTCGGGGCCTTCGCGCTCTGGGCCTGCGGGCCGTACTTTCCCCCCTGGATCCTCGACAACGAGGCCGGGATTCTCGAAGCGCCGACGAGCTGGCTGCGCGATGCCCTTCAGCCTCTCCAGAAGCCCGGCGCATCCCCCAGGGCCGTGGTCGCCGAATCCGACGACCCGTACAAGCAGACGGCCCTGGTCGACGAGGCCGACCTGAAGGGAGCGCTCGAAGGCGTCCCGGCGGACCGGCGCGAAGCTCTCCTGGATCAATACCGGCGGTTCCGAACCGCTCTGGCCGCCTACGCCAAGGTCGACTCTCCTCAGGACGCGCCTCGCAAGCCGAGCGGCCTGACGGTGCCGGCCGGACTGCCTGGAGAGTTCGCGGACTACTTGCAAGGCGCCGTCGCCTACCACGAGGACCGCTTCCAGGACGCTCGCCAGGTCTGGGAAAAGCTGCTCTCCCAGCCCGCCGCCGAGCGCCGGCACCGCACGGTCTGGGCCGCCTTCATGATCGGCAAGGCCCACCTGCAGCTCGATCCCGCGAAGGCTGCGCCCTGGTTCGAGCGCACCCGCGAGCTCGCCAGACAGGGCTTCCCCGACCCCCTGGGGCTCGCCGCCGCGAGCTTCGGCTGGGAGGCGAGCGCGGCCACCGCGCTCAAGCGGCCCGACGAGGCCCTCGTCCTCTATCTGCAACAGATGAGCACGGGGGATCCGACGGGCCTCAATTCGATCCGCTTCATCGCCCACGAAGCCCTGAGCGATCCCCAGGCGCTCTCCCGGGTGGCGGCCTCCGCCCAGGCGCGGCCGATCCTGACGGCCTACGTGCTCTCGCTCTGGAACCGGGCCGAGTATGGCAGCGGGCCCCTCGATCCCGCCTTCGCCCGGGCCTGGCTCGCGGCGATCCGCAAGGCTGGCGTCTCGAACGTCGAGGAGGCGGACCGGCTGGCGTGGCTCGCCTACAGGGCCGGGGATTTCGCCACGGCGTCGGAGTGGCTGCGGCGCGCTCCGGCCGACGCTCCGATGGCGCTCTGGATCCGCGCCAAGCTCCTGCTGCGGGAGGGTAAGCTGGCCGAGGGCGAAGCGCTCCTCGCGAAGGCCACTCTGGCGCTCCCCGCGGCGCCGGCTCCCGAACACGACGCCTGGTCGGCGTACCAGGTCGGGGGCCAGCCGGCCCTCCGCCCCCGCGCCGCCGGTGAGCTCGGCGCCGCCCGCCTGGCGAAGGGAGAGTACGTGGCGGCCCTCGACAGCCTCCTGCGCGGCGGCTGGTGGACGGACGCCGCCTACGTGGCCGAGCAGGTGCTCACGCTCGACGAGCTCCGCGCCTACGTCGACAAGACCTGGACCTCCGAGCTCGCCAGCCGGTACAAACCGGGCGAGCCGCAGAACGTCGACGAGCCCGGATCGGCCTGGGAGGTCCAGTTCGCGGGCATCGTGCCGCCTCCGGACGAGAAGATGGCCTACGACCTCCGCTATCTCCTCGGCCGCCGCCTCGCACGGGCAGGCCGCCTCGCAGACGCCCGCCCCTACCTGCCGGAGAGCCAGCGGGGGGCTCTGGACGACCTCGCGCGTTCGCTGGCGCTGGGACGCGCGGGGTCCCACCCCGCCGCGGAGCGTTCCCAGGCGCTCTTCCGCGCCGCCTGTCTCGACCGCTTCCAGGGGATGGAGCTGCTCGGCACCGAGGTCGAGCCCGACTGGTTCCTCCATGGCGGATCGTTCGAGCAGGATCCCTTCGCGAAGGCCCGCGCCGAGGCCAAGGCCCACCCCCACCTCGGCCCGACGCCGGACGAGCGGCAGCGGGTGGCGGCCAACCGCACGGTGCCCGACAAGCGGTTCCACTACCGTTATCAGGGGATGACCCTGGCGCAGGAGGCCGCGAAGCTGCTCCCCGCCGGCACCGAGGAGAGGGCGAGCGTGCTCGCCACCGCCGGCAACTGGGTGGAGGGGCGCGACCCCGAGGGTGCCCGGCCGCTCTACGACGCCATCCAGAGCTGCTGCCGGAACACCGGGATCGCCCAGAAATCACGGAAGGTCCACGCGATCACCAATATCGCGGACGCCTGCCCGGCGGACGTGCAGCCGAAGAGCGAGCCTTAAGCGCCGGCCGCTTCCCCGGCGACGGGTTCTTCCGTGAAGAACCGCCGGGTCCAGATCAGGAAGCCGAACACCCCCGCCCAGGCCAGGCCGATGAGGCTGAGAAAGGCGGGCTGGGTGTACATCCCGGCGATCCCCATCGTGTCGATCTGCGACAGCTGCGCCGCCGACATCCCCATCGCCTCGTACATCCTGTGCACTCCGGCGCTCCCCTGGAGGAGCAGGAGGAAACCGTTGACGCAGCTGACGATGTACAGGACGACGAACGTCCACCAAGCCGCGGGGCGGCGGTGGTACACCCCCCAGGCCAACGCTCCGCAGATCGCGGTGGAGACGAGGCAGCCGAGGATCGCCGGAACGCCGGTCAGCAGGGTGCCGAACAGCGGAAAGACCGCGTAGGACAGGCTGATCAGCGTGGCCGCTCCACCGAAGACGAGCATCAGCGTGAGGGCCAGCACCGGCGTGGGGACCCGGTCGGTCCAGGGGATGCTGGAGTCCCTGGCCTCGAACGTCGCCTTGACGTTGGGCCCGCGATAGAACAGCACCAGGAGCCCCGGCAGCGCGATATAGATCAGGAACAGAAAGACGGAGATGCAGCCGACCATGATCTGACCGAACGCCGGATCGGCGGACGCGCCGGCGGCCTTGGAAAACCCCGCCGTCATTTTCGGCAGCAGGAACGTCATGAACCCGGCGGCGAAAACTCCCAGGACAAGCCCCATCCAGGAGGTCACCAGCCCAATCGTCCGCGCCCACCGGCGACCGCGCAGAGTGCCGATCCCGAGGGTGGCAAGGCACGCGCCCGCGAGCAGGTAGACCAGGGCACCGCCTAGCATCGAGTGGTTATTGAGCCCGGCCGGCTGGCCGGCCGCCGACGCCGCGAGCGCCAGGGAGCCGATCAGCATCAAGGCGAGCATCAGGAGACACAGGAGAGCCAGGCCGAGCTCCAGGAGGCCGATGAGGATCAGGCCGATACCGCGATCCTTGTAGGCAGCCTGCGGCGGATAGGGGGCGAGATCGCTCATGACATCCTCCGGCTCCCGAAAGAGACTACGGTCTGGGGTTGGGAGTCAAAGATATCATCCCGGCGTGGCCGCTTCCCCTCTCCTCCCCCTCCTCCGCTTCCATCTCGCCGTCGGCGCCCGGCTGGCGATCCGGCTGCTGCTCCCCTTGATCACGACCGCCTTCGGCGCCGGGATGCTGCTCGGCACGGATTTCCTGACCTCGATCTCCCACGTCCTCTTCGGCGAGCGCTCGTCCAGCGGCTCGGCGGTGCTGTTCGCGGCGCTCTTCCTGGCGACCGCGGCGGAAGCGGCGCCGCGGGTCTGCCGGGGGCTCGGCGGCTGGATGCGCCACCTGCCGGTGAGCGGCCTCGCCCACCGCCGGGCCGCGGCGCTCGGCATCGCCATCGCCCAAGCGCCGCTGCTGCTCGGTTTCCTCTTCCTCTCCTGTTATGCCTCGCTGGCCCCCGCCGCCCTGGTGGCGACCGCCCTCAAGCTGGCCGTGACCGCCCTCGCGGCGGCTCTCTGCGCGACGCCGGCCGAGGGGCGCTGGCGGTCTTTACCCTTGGCGCTCGCCGCCACGGTCCTGGCAGGGGCCGGCGGCTGGGGCGCTCTCGGGGGCGCCGCCCTTCTCCTCGTCGCGGCCGATCTCCTGGC
>DATBAW010000169.1:0-49972 GCA_036271335.1 Thermoanaerobaculia bacterium | reverse complement strand
ACCGGCCCTCGTCGAGGGACTTACGAAATCTCGTAGAGACCTGTCGATCCTTGCCGTGGGACTGTCGGACCCAGAACCGGGGCCGCACGGACCAGGAGTGGGCGCAAGGGCATGAGTCGCCCATCGGACTTGAAGACGCTGTAGACTGAAGCGGAGCAAAGCGGGACGAAGGGGAAAAGGGGGCGCCCCGTCCGCGGGTTCGGGAGGAGCCCTCCCTGGCGAATCAGCGATTCTTCAGCCGGTCGAGCTCGGCGCGTAAGCGCGCATTCTCTTCCTCGACCGCCTTCCTAGCTTCGGCTTCGAATCTCATCTGTTGCTCCGCGGCCTTCCGGGCTTCGGCTTCGCGGACGACCTGCTCTCTGGGCTCCAGCAGCCTCTCTCCGGTTCTGGCGTCGACGATCAGGAGCGTTTCGCCATCTTTTCCGGTGCCGAACAACAAGCCGGTGGTCTCGGAGAGCAGGAGCCCATCGCGATCTGGGGCGATCCGGCGATAGCGTCCGTCGGCGCCCTGCCGGTACCCGGTCCAGAGAAGACGGCCCTGGGTGAAGGAGGTCGGCGGGTCGAGGATCAGATACTCCGGGATTCCCACCTGCTGATAGATCTCCACCTTCTTCTCGTAGTCGTTGCGCCGGACCTCGGCGTCCGTTGCGGAGACGATCTCGATGATCAGGCAGGGGAGAGCACCCTCCCTGGCGGCGTCGAAGCTGCCGCGGTCCGGGTCGTATTTCTTGCGCACCCCCGGGATGATGGCGATGTCGGGCGAAGGCTCCTTGAGGCCGGGGATACCCCAGAACATCTTCATGTCGCCAGCGACGAGGACGTCGTTCCTCACTCCATAGTGACCGCGCAGGAGACCGGCAAGGCGGAGAAGGAACTCGAAATGCGGATCGCTCTGGGTCACTTCGTCTCCGAGCTGCGGGTCGAGAAGATCCTCGGCGGTCAGCGGAATCTCCTGTTCGTCGATGTCGCCGTTCGGCAGACGGGTCCGCTTCCAGCGCGAGCCGTAGCGGAAGGGATCGGTCCGCCAGGAGACGGCCTCCGGATCCTCGTCGGCCGGCAGCTTACGGAGAGGATGGACCATCGAGAGAGTATAGCGGGATTTGTCGAGAGGGTGAAAGTATCGGGAAGTGGCGATTTAGGGATCGTCAGCCGCTCTTCAGCCTTTCGATCTCCGCGCGCAACCGGGCGACTTCGGCCTCGGCCGCCTTCCGGCGAACTTGTTCCTCCTGCGATGTGAGCAGCCACTTTCCCGTGCCGGCGTCGCCGACGCGGACCGTGCGTCCGTCCTCTGAGGGAGCGAACAGGAGGTTGGTCGTCTCGGAAAGGAGGCGGCCCGCCGAATCGGGCTCGATCCGTCGATACCGCCGGTCGGACGCCAAGCGGTAGCCGGTCAACCGGAGAGGATCTTCGGCGGAGAAGGAAGGATCGACGATGAGGTACTCCGGGATTCCGACCCGCTGGTAGATCTCGACCTTCTTCTCATGGTTGTTCTTGTACATGGCAGCGTCCGAGTAGGAGACGACCTCGAGGATCAGGCAGGGGAGCACCCCCTCTTCGACGACATCGAAGATCGACCGCCCCTCGTCTTCGCGGGCGCCGCGGACGACCATGATGTCGGGCGAAGGATTGGGGAGGCCGGGCAGGTCCCAGACGATCTTCATATCGAAGAGGACCTGCACGTCCGGGGCGCCGTCGAAGTGCCGTTCCAGCAAGTCGTTCAAGGAGGTGACGGCTTTGGCGTGAGGTCGACTCTGGGTCACTTCGTCTCCGAGCTCGGGATCGAGGAGATCGTCCGGCGTCAGCGGAATCTCCTGTTCGGTGACCTCGCCGCTGGGCAGACGGACGCGCCGCCACCGCGATCCGTAGCGGAAGGGATCAGGAGCTTCCGGCCCTCCGAAGGGCGGCAGCTTGTGGGCGGGCTGGGCCATGAGGGAAGTATAAGGAGGTTTCGCCCAGGCGGTCAAAGGTAGCGGGAAAGGATGACGGGCTCCCGACGCAGGAAGGCCCGATGCATCGGTCGTGGGCTTTGTCCCGCATTCGCTGTTTCCTTGCACTTTAACTAAGGGAAGGTAACGACTAAGGAGGAACTGCGAATGAGAAAAGTTCTGCTGGTCGGATTCGCCGCTCTCTTCATCTCCATCGCCGGTCTGGCCCAGACGCCGAGCCCGGCCCCTCTCTCTCCGGAAGTTTTGGCGGCCATTCTGGGGCAGCCTGCCGTCCCGGGTGAGCAGACATCCTCGCAAATCGAGGCAGCGAAGAGCGCTCTCCCGACGAAATCCACCTGCACCGCAAGCTGCCCCTTCGGCGTCAGTGTGTCCTGCACCGGCACTGGCTCGTGCAGCTCAGTGGACGGCACCTCGTGCCCGACGAAAGGGAAGGTCGTCTGCAACGGCGTCACGAAGTCCTGCGACACATGCTACGTCTCCTGCCGCTGCGGAGGCTTCAGCGACGCCTTCTGCCGGGCCAACTGCTGACCAGCCCGCTCGTCGCCCGGGCAGCACGGCAACTGTCCGGGCGGCACTGTCGGCGCGCCGACATTCCTTCAAGCGATACCTCAGAGGTAATTTCTCGGCTTCATGCCGCGTTGACCTTCGCCCCCCGGTTTATGCTAGGTTGCCGGGCGTCATGGCAATCGCTGACTCCCAGTTCGACGAGCCCCTGAACGAGCTTCGCCGCCGCATCCAGGAGCTGGAGAGCTTCCCGGTAGGGCAGGAGAAGGAGATCGAGCGTCTGCGCGCCACCCTGCGCAAGACCACCGCGGAGATCTACGGCGGCCTCAACCGCTGGCAGAAGACGCTGGTGGCCCGCCATCAGGATCGTCCGTATACGCTCGAATACATCCAGACGCTGATGACCGAGTGGGTGGAGATCCACGGCGACCGCGCGTTCGGTGACGATCCCGCCATCGTGGCCGGATTCGCGGAGTTCCGCGGCCGGAGCGTGGCGGTGATCGGCCATCAGAAGGGGCGCGACACCAAGGAGCGGATCCTGCGCAACTTCGGCCAGCCGCGGCCGGAGGGGTACCGCAAGGCGCTGCGGGTGATGAAGCTGGCGGAGCGCTTCGGCTGCCCCGTGCTCACCTTCATCGACACCGCCGGCGCCTATCCGGGGCTCGACGCCGAGGAGCGCGGCCAGGCGGAGGCGATCGCCCGCAACCTGATCGAGATGTCCGTGCTGGAGGTGCCGATCCTCGCCACCGTCACCGGCGAGGGGGGGAGCGGCGGCGCGCTGGCGCTGGGCGTGGCGGACCGGGTGTACATGCTGGAGTACGCGACCTATTCGGTGATCTCGCCCGAAGGGTGCGCCGCCATCCTCTGGAAGGATCAGGACCGCAAGAGCGAGGCCGCCGAAGCGATGCGGATCACGGCGCCGGACCAGCTGGCGCTGGGCGTCGTGGACGAGATCATCCCCGAGCCCCCGGGGGGTGCCCATACCGATCCGGAGGCCACGTGCCGGCGGGTGGGGGACGTCCTCGAGCGGGCCCTCAACGAGCTGCAACGCCTGCCGGCCAAGGAGCTGGTCGCTCGCCGCTACGACAAATTCCGTGCCCTCGGAGTCTTCGACGAGGGTTGACACGGCCGTGAGCTCGCCGGTGGAGTGGGTGGCCGCGCCGGTGCCGGAGAGCGCTGCCGGTCTCGAACGGGACGGGGTCGCTCCCTGGCTTGCGGCGTTGCTCGCGCGGCGCGGGGTCGAGGACTCGCGTGGCGCCGAGCGCTTCCTGCATCCGTCCCTCGACCAGCTCCACGATCCGTTCCTGCTGGCCGGCATGGAGGAAGGGGTGGCGCGCCTGCTGGCGGCCCGCGACGCCGGGCAGACGGTGGCGATCGTCGGCGACTACGACGTCGACGGCATCTCGTCGACCGCCCTGCTGCTCGCCGTGTTCGCGGCGTGCAAGATCGAGGCGAAGCCGATCCTTCCCAACCGCCTGCGCGAGGGGTACGGCTTCCAGCCGGTGCACGTCGAGCGGGCGCGGGAGATGGGGTGCGGGCTGATCGTCACGGCGGACTGCGGCAGCTCGTCGGTCGACGCGGTGGAGGCGGCGCTGGCGGCGGGGATCGGCGTGCTGGTCACCGATCACCACCTGCCGGGGTGCCCGCTGCCGGCCGGGGCGCTGCACATCAATCCGCGCCAGGAAGGGTGCACCTATCCCTTCCCGGACCTGGCGGCGGTGGGGCTGGCGTTCAAGCTGGCGCTGGCGCTCACCCGCCGGTGCGGCAAGGACGTCGATCCGGCGCCGCTGCTGCGCATCGCCTGCCTGGGCACGATCGCGGACCTGGTGCCGCTGCACGGCGAGAACCGGGTGATCGCCGCCCTCGGGCTGAAGGCGCTGGCGGCCGCCAAGTCGCAGGGGTTGAAGGCGCTCATCCTGCAGTCGGGGATGAAGCCGCCGTTCACCGCCGCGGACGTCGGCTTCCGGCTGGGGCCGCGGATCAACGCGGCGGGCCGGCTGCACGAGCCGGAGCGGGCGCTGGAGCTGCTGATGAGCCGCGACTTCGATCGCGCCACGGCGCTCGCCCTGGAGCTCGACGGCTGGAACCGCGAGCGGCAGACGACGGAGACGCGGGTGGTGGACGAGGCGCGGCAGATTTTTTCCGCGCGCGCCGAGGGCGGAGGGCTGCCGCCGATCCTGGTGGCCTGGAGCGCGGAGTGGCACAAAGGGGTGGTGGGGGTGGCGGCGGGTCGGCTGGCGAAGGACTTCAACCGCCCGGTGGTGCTGCTGGCGGTCGACGCTGCCGGGAGTGGCTTGGCGACCGGCTCGGGACGGAGCGTGCCGGGCCTCGAGCTGCACGGCTTCCTGGCGTCCTGGAAGGAACGGATGGAGCGCTTCGGCGGCCACGCGCAGGCGATCGGGCTGACGGTCGCCACGGCGCGCCTGGAGGAGCTGCGCGGCGAGTGGGAGGCGGCGGGCCAGAGCTGGCCGCCGGAGCTGCTGGCGCGGCGGGTCGAGTACGAGCTCCATCTGGAGCCGCGCGAGGTGTCGCCGCGCCTGCTGGCGCAGCTCGGTGCGCTGGAGCCGTTCGGCCAGGGGAATCCGCGGCCGCTGCTGCGCACCGGTCCGCTGCGGATCGAGGGGACGCCGCGCACCTTCGGCAAGGGGCACCTCTCGGCGCGCGCCCGGGCCGCGGACGGCAGCGCCGTCGAGCTGGTGGGGTGGCGCTGGGAGGAACGCGCGGAGAGCCTGCGCGGCAGCTTCGAGGTTCTCGCGTGCGTCGAGAACGATACCTATCGCGGCGGCCCGGTGTTGCGGCTGGTGGACAGCCGGCCGTGCTGAGCAGGGCGCGCAGCCCACGCTCCCGACGCCCGGGCGGGGTGGCGGGACCAAGACGCGCCGCCGTCGCCCCTTCGGGGCTCTGGATCTGCTTGGGAACCGGTTACCTGGGGCTCACGCCCCAGGCTACATGCCTGGGCTCCTTCGGAGCCCTTTCGAACCGGGCGCGAATGGTCTGCCCCTTAGACGCTAGAATCCCCACCTGATGCCGACGACCCGCAAAGCCCGCTCTCCCATCGCCACCTTCCGCAAGCTCCTGCTGGCGGTGCTGGTGCTCGTCCTGGCGGGGATCGCCGGGCTGTTCCTGTTCGGCAAGGCGGGCCAGCGCACGCAGGAGAAGCCGACGCGGGCCGACGGCGCCGGCGGTCCCAAGGGGACGACGCTGATCGGCGAGGATTTCGACTACACGTTCTCGGACGGCGCGCGGCCGATCTTCCACATCAAGGGGGAGAGCATCAAGGCCGACCACGAGGGGACCCTGTTCCTCGACCGCGTCGCCATCACCCTCTGGGACCGCGCGGGGCGCGTCTTCCACGTCGAGAGCCGGAACGCCAGCTTCAACCGCGAATCCAACGAGGGGCACCTGGAGGGGAACGTGGTCCTCCGTGGCCCCAACGACCTCGAATTGCGCACCGCCGTGCTCGACCTCCAGGACAAGGGGGACACGGTGGTCAGCAACGTGCCGGTGGAGATCCACTACGCGGGCAAGTACGTCGCCCACGCCGCCCAGATGAACGTCGACATCTCCGGCGAGGAGTACACCCTCCAGGGGGGCGCCCGCATCGACAGCATCCCCGGCGTCGTGCCGCCGGTGGCGATCAACGCGCAGCGGCTGATCTATGACCGCCAGAACCACTGGCTGCGCGCCGAGGGGGGAGCGGGCATCCTGCGCGGCGCGGACCGGCTGGCGGCGGGGCGGATCTACGGCACCTTGTCGGCCGACGAAAAGTCGCTCTCGTTCGTCCACGCCTTCTGGGACATCGAGGGCGAGACCCACTCCGAGGCGAAGCCGGCGGCGGCCAAGCCCGGGAGCAAGCCGTCGCCGCCCACGACCGTGCGCTTCAAGGGGGGCAAGGATCTCGCGGTGGCGTTCGAGGGGGACCAGAACCAGCCGAGCCGGGTGGACTTCTCGGCCCCCGACGGCGGCCGGGTGGAGATGACCTCGGCCGGCGGCGGCATCGTGCGCACGCTGACCGCGGCGCGGATCGGCGGCTCGCTGGCGAACCGGGTGCTGAGTGGGGCGGACGCCGAGGGTGGCGTCGAGATCCGCGAGATCCAGCAGGTGGCGGGCAAGGCGGTGCTGCGCCAGGCCACCGGCCAGCACGGCGCGGCCACCTTCAAGCCGGACGGCCAGCTCGCTACCATAGACCTCGAGAACAAGGTCGTCTACCACGACGGCCAGGTCACCGCGACGGGCGACCATGGCACGCTCGACATGGAGCAGGGGCGGGGCGAGTTCGTGGGGGTTCCCGTGGTGGTGACCAGCGACCGCGGACGGATCGAGGCGCCGCGGATGGTGTACAGCACCGACCAGCAGATTGTGAACGCCCGCGGCGGCGTGCGCGCGCTGCTGCAGAAGGTGGAGGAGACGGCCATGGCGGGCACGCCTCTTGCTCAAGGGGAAGGACCGGTGCACGTCGAATCGCAAGAGGCCTTCTGGCGGCAGCAGCCCTCGTCGTTCATCTTCCGCGGCGACGTCCGCGCCTGGCGCGGGGAGAACCTGCTGCTGGCGCCCGAGCTGCGCGGCGACAAGGCGGCGAACCAGCTCAACGCCACCGGCGGCGTGAAGACGCTGTTCTATCCCACCCAGGACGGCAAGATCGGCGCGCCGGCCAAACCTGCCGGGACCGCCGCCGCGCGGCCGAGTCCGATCCAGGCGACGGCGAGCGAGCTGCAATATCATCAGGAAGGGGAGCAGAAGGCCGCGACTCTCTTCTATATTGGCAACGTGCGGGTGGACCAGGAGGGGAAGACCATCACCTGTCAGAAGATGGAGGTCGACCTCGGCGAGGACCATCAGGCCAAGACGATGACCTGCACCGGCGACACCAAGGTCAACGACCCCAAGGTGGGGCGCAAGATCGCCGGGCAGAAGGCGGTTTACCAGGTGAGCCAGCGGCAGGTCGACATCACCGGCGAGCCGGTGACGATGAGCGACAAGGAGGGCAACCTGGTGAACGGCAAGCGGGTGCTCTACTACGTCGACGACGGCCGCGCGGTGGTGCAGGGCAAGGAGGGGGACGCCAATCCGGCGCCCGCCATGACCGAGCCCGTCAAGCCGGTGCTGCCGAAGGCCGACACCACCAAGAAACCGGATTCCAAGAAGACGAAGCCGGCCAAGCCGCCGGCGGGCGCGGGGAAGGGAGCACGGTGAAGGGGACGAAAAAAGCGGCCGGGGTCGAGCCGCCGCAGCAGCCGATGGCCATGCCGTTGCGCGAGCCCCCCGAGGAGTCGCGCCGGTTGTCGACCAGCAACCTGCGCAAGGTCTATCGCGGCCGCGCGGTGGTGCAGGACATCTCGATCAGCGTCGGTCCCGGCGAGATCGTCGGTCTGCTGGGGCCCAACGGCGCCGGCAAGACCACGACGTTCTACATGGTGGTGGGGCTCACCCCTCCCGATTCGGGGACCGTCCAGCTCGGCGACGAGGACATCACCGAGCTGCCGATGTACCTGCGGGCGCAGCGGGGGATCAGCTATCTGCCGCAGGAGCCGTCGGTGTTCCGCCGCATGTCGGTCGAGAATAACCTGCGGGCGATCTTCGAGACCATCGACCTCTCGCACGCCGAGCAGGAGCGGCGGATCGACCAGCTGATCGCCGACCTCGGTCTGTCGAAGGTCCGGCGCACCCGCGGCGCGCTGCTCTCGGGCGGCGAGCGGCGGCGGGTCGAGATCGCCCGCGCGCTGGTCATCAGCCCGTGGTATATCCTCCTCGACGAGCCGTTCGCGGGCATCGACCCGATCGCCGTGCTGGACATCCAGGGGATCATCCGGCACCTCAAGTCGATGGGCATCGGCATCCTGATCACCGACCATAACGTGCGGGAAACATTGAAAATAACCGACCGGGCCTATATCATCAACAACGGGGAAATCCTGCGTGCCGGCACCCCGCTCGAGCTGTCGACGGACCCGCAGGTCCGAAAGATCTACCTTGGCGAAGACTTCACTCTGTAGGGCGTGAGCTGAATGGCGTTAGAGCAGAAACTTTCCCTGCGCATGTCGCAGAAGCTGGTGATGACGCCTTCGTTGCAGCAGGCGATCAAGCTTCTGCAGATGACCCGTATGGAGCTGGACACGCTCCTCACCCAGGAGCTGGTGGAGAACCCGGTCCTCGAAGAGTCCGAGATCGCCGAGGAGGAGGCCCCCCAGCGCGAGGAGGAGGCGGCTCCCGAGCAGGCGCCGGCGGCCGACGACGGCCTCGATCACGAGAAGTCGATGGAGAACATCGACCTCGACGCCTACTTCGGCGACTACTGGGAGGGCTCGGGGCAGTCCTCGATGATGGAGGAGCGCGACGAGCCGCCGATCGAGAACAGCCTCTGCCGCGAGGCCGACCTCTACGATCACCTGCTCTGGCAGCTCCACATGGCGGCGGAGATCAGCCCGCGCCAGCGCGAGATCGTCGAGCTGATCATCGGCAACCTCAATCCGGACGGCTTCCTGGTGGCGACGCTGGAAGAGATCCTGGCGATGGGGGAGGCCGAGGAGCGCGAGTACACGATGCAGGAGATCGTGGAGGCGCTGGCGATCGTCCGCTCCTTCGATCCGCCGGGCATCGCCTGCGTCGACCTGCGCGAGAGCCTGCTGCTCCAGATGGACATCAAGGGAATCCCGCAGGAGTCGCTGGCGCGGCGGATGCTCACCGAGGCCTGGGACCTCTTCCTGCGCCGGCAGTTCCCGGCGGTGGCGAAGAAGATCGGCGTCGAGCTGGCGGAGCTGGAGGCGGCGCTCGAGGATGTTCGCAAGCTGGAGACCCAGCCGGGTCGCCAGTTCAGCACCGACCGGCCGCACTACATCGAGCCCGACGTCTTCGTCCGCCGCGTCGGCGACGAGTACATCATCCAGCTCAACGACGACGGCCTCCCCCGGCTGCGGGTCAGCCGCGCCTACCGCCGCATGCTGCAGACCATGCGCAGCGAGGGGCGGCAGAACGAGGCGCAGGCGTTCATCAAGGACAAGATCCGTTCGGCGGTCTGGCTGATCAAGAGCCTCGACCAGCGCCAGCGCACCATCTACAAGGTGGCGGCGTCGATCGTCCGCCAGCAGCGCGAGTTCCTCGACCGCGGCATCGAGCACCTGCGGCCGATGGTGCTGCGCGACGTCGCCGAGGACATCGGCATGCACGAGTCGACGGTCAGCCGGGTGGTCTCCAACAAGTACATCCATACCCAGCGCGGCCTCTTCCCGATGAAGTTCTTCTTTCACAGCGGCATCGACCGCGAGTACGGCGACAACATCTCCTCCCTGACGGTGAAGCGGAAGATCGAGCAGATGGTCCAGGCCGAGGACCCGAAGCGGCCGCTCTCCGACAGCGAGCTGATGCGGATCCTCAACCGCGAGGGGATCCAGATCGCCCGCCGCACGGTGGCCAAGTATCGCGACGAGCTGAGCATTCCGTCGTCGACCGACAGGAAACAGATCTTCTAGACGACGGGAGAGCCGATGCACACCGAGATCGTTGGCCGCAACGCGCACATCGACGACGGGCTCCGGGAGCTGGTGGAATCCAAGCTCCACAAGCTGGAGAAATTCCTGAGCGAGCCCCTGGAGGCGCGGGTGACGCTGACCGCCGAGAAGCACAGCTTCATCGCCGAGCTCCACGTGTCGCATCGCGACGGCGTCCTGCAAGGGCACGACGAGACCGACAGCGGCTTTCAGGAGGCGGTGCAGCGCACGGTGGCCAAGGTCGAGGAGGCAGCCCGGCGGGCCCACCAGAAGGGGGTCGACCAGCGGCGCCATGGCGGCGACCATGGGGACCATGGCGACCGCGGCAAGCGCTGGCCGGTCGAGATCCTCGCCCAGGACACCGTCGGCGAGGGACGCGCGCCGCGGGTAATCGAGTCGAGCCACATGGACATCAAGCCGATGACCCTCGACGACGCGGCGCTCGAGCTGGAGAGCTCCGAGCACGTCTTCGTGGTCTTCCACGATGCCACGACCGGGCGCCTGAGCGTGCTCTACAAGCGCAAGGACCATCACTACGGGCTGATCGCCCCCGAGCTCTGAGGTGGAGCTCGGCGCGCTGACCCGGCCGGATCTGATCTTCCCCGACCTGCCGTCCACCGATCCCGCGGGAGTGCTGCGCGACCTCGCCACGCGGGTCGCGAAGTCGGGCCAGGTGCGCGACGGCGACGAGCTTTTCCAGCGCCTCTGGGAGCGCGAGCAGCTCGGCTCGACCGGCATCGGCCAGGGAGTGGCGATCCCGCACTGCAAGCTGAAGGGGTTGCGCCATGGCGTGGTGGCGGTCGGCCTAGTGCCGGCGGGAGTGGACTTCGGCGCCGTCGACGGCCAGCCGGTGAAGGTCTTCTTCCTGGTCATCTCGCCCGCCGAGGCGCCGGCCGAGCACCTGCAGATCCTGGCCGCCCTCTCGCGCTGGATCAAGGCCGATCAGCACGCCGGCCGCCTGCTCGCCCTGCACGACCCCGCGCAGGTGTACGATCTCCTGCGAGGAGAAGCCGACTGACATGCAGCCCGAGATCCTGAACGGCGCCGTGCCGGTGGAGGAGCTGATGGGGGAGGAGCTGAGCTACCTCCACCTCAACGTCCTGTCCGGCGAACGGCACCTGGACAACCTGATCACCCATCCGCGGGTGCAGAAGCCGGGGCTCGCCTTCGCCGGCTACTACGAGTACATCAAGCCGGGGCGGGTGCAGATCATCGGCGAGAGCGAGGCCGAGTACCTGAAGACGCTCACCGACGACCAGCGGCTGGAGCGGCTCGACACCATCACCGGCCTGCCGGTGCCGGTCTTCGTCATCACCAAGGGGCTGCCGCCGCTCCCCGGCTTCCTCTCGCTCTGCCAGAACCGCGAGGTGCCCGTCCTCTCCTCGCCGGCGCTCTCCTCGACGGTAATCAAGGGGATCAGCTACTTCCTGGAGGACCATCTGGTCCCCTCGACCTCCCTGCACGGCGTGCTGCTGGAGATCTACGGCCTCGGCGTGCTGCTGATCGGCGAGAGCGGCGTCGGCAAGAGCGAGTCGGCGCTCGACCTGATCACCCGCGGCCACAGCCTGGTGGCGGACGACAAGGTGCAGATCAAGCGCTATCCGAACGGCGAGCTGGTCGGCTACAACGAGGGGCCGCTGCGGCACCATATGGAGCTGCGGGGGATCGGCATCATCAACGTCCAGGACCTCTTCGGCCTCGCCTCCGTGCGCGAGCGGACGACCATCGACCTGGTCATCGAGCTGGAGCACTGGAAGGACGGGCAGATCTACGACCGCCTCGGCCTCGACGAGTCGGTGTTCCACATCCTGGAGACCCCCTGCCCCTACATCCGCATGCCGGTCGCCATCGGGCGCAACATCAGCATCCTGGTCGAGATCGCCGCCCGCAACCACGTGCTGAAACTACAGGGTCACCACTCCGCCCGCGAGTTCGCGCGCAAACTCGAGGCCCAGCTTGAGCGAAATCGAAAAGGCTCCGCCCGGTAGCGCCGCGGAAGGCCCCGGCAAAGCCCGGCTGGTCATCATCACCGGTCTTTCCGGCTCGGGGAAGAGCGTGGTCGCCAAGTGCTTCGAGGATCTCTCGTACTACACGGTCGACAACCTCCCGCTGCCGCTGCTGCGGCAGTTCCTCGACAATCCGCTGGAGCTGGTGGGCGGGGTCGACCGCATCGCCGTGGTGACCGACGTGCGCGCCCCCGGGTTCGCCGCCGAGTTCCCGCGCCTGTTCGCGGAGATCGACCGCGAGCGGATCGACCCCCGGCTGCTCTTCCTCGAGGCCTCCGACGAGGTGCTGGTGCGCCGGTTCTCCGAGACGCGCCGGCCCCACCCGCTGGCGCCGGACGAGCCGGTGATCGAGGGGATCCGCCGCGAGCGCGAGGTGCTGGCCGAGCTGCGCTCGCGGGCCGACATGGTGTTCGACACCAGCGCCTGGTCGATCCACGAGATCCGCAGCCAGGTCTACCGCGAGTTCGCCGCCAATCCGGAAGAAGAGCCCGGGATGGTCGTCTCCCTGGTAAGCTTCGGCTTCAAGCACGGGATCCCGTACGGCACCGACCTGCTGTTCGACGTCCGGTTCCTGCCCAATCCCCACTTCGTGCCGGGATTGCGCGAGCAGACGGGGCAGGACGAAGGGGTACAGAGCTATCTGGATCAGCAGCCCGATTTCGCGGAGGTGATCCATCGGCTCGACGACCTCCTGGCCTACCTGCTGCCGCGTTACCGCTGCGAGAACCGGAGCTACCTGTCGGTGGCGATCGGCTGCACGGGAGGGCGGCACCGGTCGGTGGCGGTGGCCGAGCGGCTGAAGGAGGCGCTCGAGGAGAAGGGATGGCCGGCGCGGGTCATTCATCGGGACATCGCCCGTTGAGGGAGGGCGCGGTAGGCAGGCGGAATCAGCGGGCGGAGCGGCGGGTTAACTATCTTGGGTTGTGAGCAGGGTTATCGAAATGATTGGAAAACTGCTGTTGACACATGGCGGCCTGGCGCGCGAGCTCCTGGCTGCAGCCGATAAGATTTCCGGCCGCGTGAGCGGCTTTGAAGCGCTGTCCCTCGACTGGGGCGAGGAGTTCGACCAGGCGCGAAGCCGGGTCGGCGAGGTCCTCGCCCGGCTCGACCAGGGGCATGGAGTCCTGATCCTGACCGACGTCTACGGCTCCACGCCCAGCAACATCGCGATGACCTTCTACCAGCCAGGAAAGGTCGAGGTCCTCGCCGGCGTCAACCTGCCGATGATCCTGCGCATGACCTGTCAGTCGGGGATGGATGGCGGCAAGACCGTCTCCGAGCTCGCCCGCCTGTTGCAGGAGAAGGGGAAGCGGGGGGTCTGTCTCGTCAGCGAGCTGGAAGAGGAGCGGAAGTGCTCCTTCAAGCGGGTGGTCGAGGCGGTCACGGGGGCCAAGCATGGTTGAGCGCGAGACCGAGATCGTCAACCGTCTCGGCCTCCACGCCCGCGCCGCCGCCAAGCTGGTGCACACCGCCGGCAGCTTTCAGAGCCGGGTCACGGTGTTGAAGGACGGCGAGGAGGTCGACGCCAAGAGCATCCTCGGCATCCTGCTGCTGGCGGCGGGGCAGGGGAGCCAGGTGGTCGTCCGCGCCGAGGGGCAGGATGAAGCCGAGGCCTTGCAGGCCGTGACGGCGCTGATCGCCAACCGATTCGACGAGGAGAGCTGATGCCGACGACCGCCGCCGAGTCGATGCAGGTCCTGCAGGGGATGGGTGTGGCCGGCGGCATCGCCGTCGGGCGCGCGGTCGTCCTCGAGACGCGGGGGCCGGAGGTCTTCCGTCTCCATGTCCCGGAATCCCAGGTGGAAGCCGAGGTCGCCCGGTTGCAGGCGGGCGCCAGCCACGCCCGCGGCGAGCTCCAGCGCCTGCGCGCGCGCGCCGAGGAGGACCTCGGCAACGATCTGGCCGGCATCTTCGACGCTCACGTCCTCCTGCTTTCCGACGTCAAGTTCCTCGGCCGCGTGGAGGAGCGGATCCGCACCAAGCACGTCAACGCCGAGTGGGCGGTCCACAAGACCGCCGAGGAGCTCGACGCCCGCTTCTCCAACATGGAGGACCCCTACATCCGCGAGCGCAGCGAGGATCTGACCGACGTCAGCCGCCACCTGCTGCGCAGCTTGCAGGGGATCGCCCACCACGACGTCTCGGAGCTGCCGGCGGACATCATCATCGTCGCCGACGACCTCACCCCGTCGGACGCCATCCGCCTCGGCCGCGAGCGGGTGATCGGCTTCGCCATCGGCTCCGGCGGCCGGACCTCGCACACCACCATCATCGCCCGCTCGCTCAACATTCCCGCCGTGGCCGGCTTAGTGGGAGTGCTGGGAATGATCCACGACGAGGTGCCGGTGATCGTCGACGGCGAGACCGGCACGGTGATCCTCCATCCCACGCCCGAGATCCTGCGCCAGTACGGAGCGCGCAAGGCAGAGATCGAGCGCCGCGACCACGACCTGCTGGCCACCCGCGAGCTGGCCGCCGTCACCCTCGACGGCGTCGAGGTGCAGCTGATGGCCAACATCGACCTCCCCGAGGAGGTGGAGGAGGTCCCGCTGTTCGGCGCCTGCGGCGTCGGCCTCTACCGCAGCGAGTTCCTCTACATCGAGAAGAGCCCGCAGATGCCGACCGAGGAGGAGCACGTCGAGATCTACCGCCGGCTGGTCGAGTTCGCGGCGCCCCACCCGGCGATCATCCGCACCTACGACCTGGGCGGACGCAAGCTGGCGCGCGAGATGATGGCGACGAAGGAGGACAACCCGGTCCTCGGCCTGCGCGGCATCCGGCTGACCCTGGCGCGGCCGGAGGTCTTCCGCCGCCAGATCCGCGCCCTCTACCGGGCCGGCCTGTACGGCGACCTCTGGGTCATGCTCCCGATGGTCAGCACGGTGGATGAGGTGCGGCAGTTCCGCGTCGTCGCCGCCGAGGCGATGGCCGAGCTCGAGAGCGAGGGGATCCCCTTCCGCCGCGACGTGCGGCTCGGCGTGATGATCGAGGTCCCCGCCGCCGCCATGATCGCCGACGTGCTCGCCCGCGAGGTCGATTTCTTCTCGATCGGCACCAACGACCTGATCCAGTACTCGATGGCGGTCGACCGCAACAACGAGCACGTGGCGAGCCTCTACCAGCCCCTTCATCCGGCGATTCTGCGCATGTTACGCTTCGTCATCGACAGCGCTCGCGCGGCGGGGATCGAGGTGGGGCTCTGTGGCGAGATGGCCGCCGACCCGCGCTTCGCCCTGCTGCTGATCGGTCTGGGGCTGCGGCGGATGTCGATGAGCCCGCGCCAGATCCCGGAGGTCAAGTCCTGGATCCGCGAAGCGACCGCCACCGGGCTCGCCGAGCTGGTGGCCGGGTGCATGGAGCACAGCACGGCCGCCGAGGTGCAGCGGCACATGGACGGCTTCTACGCCTGCTCGATGCCGTCGCGGGCCGCGGTCTCCAACGCCTGAGCGGCGCCGCCGAAACAGCGTGCAACTTTGAAGAGGACCTGCGATGCGTTTTCCCATCCGCCGAGTGGAGAAGCCCTGGGGCTATGAGCTGATCTTCGCCCACACCGACCGCTACGTGGGCAAGATCCTGCACGTCAACGCCGGGGAGGCGCTCTCCCTCCAGTACCACGAGATCAAGGACGAGACGCTCCACCTGACCGAGGGAGAGGTCGAGCTGGTGGTCGAGGAGGAGGGGCGGCTGGTCAGCACCATCCTTCGCGGCGGCGATTCCTACCACATCACGCCTGGCACCCGGCATCGGATGGTCGCGGGCGCGAACGGCTGCGACATCCTCGAGGTCTCCACTCCGGAGCTCGACGACGTCGTGCGACTCGAGGACCGCTATGGACGGATCTGAACGGCTCCGGATCGGTGTGCTGCTGACGGCGACCCTGGCGCTGGCCAGCCTGGGCTGCCGCGGCACCCCCCAACCGGTGACGAGGACCGACGCCCCCAAAGACGTCAAAGCCCCCCCCGCCGCCACCTCGCCAAAAACTCCCGACCCCACCCCCGCAGCTGCTGCTCCCCCGGAAGAGACGCGCAAGGGCGATGCCGCGCCGGTGGTGGTGGACGCCGGCGTGGACGGCGCCACGACGCCGGCGACCCTGGTCGAGGCCGCCCATGCAGAACGCGAGCGGCGCGCCGCCGCCGGCAAGCCGATCGCGGTGATCAACGACAAGACCCTGCCGCGCTACGCCGCCAAGGGGCAGATCACCGTCGCCGATCCAAAGGCCATAAAAGACAAAGACAAAAGGAAGGGGCCCTCGGCGGCTGACGTAGCGGCTGCCGCCCAGACCCGTGACGAGGAATACTGGCGCAGCCACGCGCGCAACCTGCGCGACGTCTGGCGCCAGGCGGCCGACGAGGTCAAGGACCTCGAGCAGAAGTCAGGCGAGCTGCGCCTGCGCTTCTACGCCGAGGGCGATTCCTTCCTGCGCGACACGCAGATCAAGCCGGACTGGGACCGCGTGCTCGATCGCCTGCGGCAGGCCCGGGTCGACGTCGATACCGCCAAGCAGGACCTTGCCAAGTTCCTCGACGAGGGGAGAGCCGCCGGTGCCCAACCCGGGTGGCTGGACGAGGGGATCGAGAACGAGCCCGAGGAGCCCAAGAAGAAGGACAAGGACAAGGATTCGAATTCGGCCGTGCAGGCGATCGAGCCGCCGGTGCTCAACGACGACAGCATCCGCACGCCTCCTCCCAGCGTGAGCGACCGGCGATGACGACGCCCCGCCGCTTCTTCATCGAGACCTGGGGGTGCCAGATGAACGAGCTGGACAGCCAGCGCATGGCCGGCCAGCTCATGCAGCAGGGGATCCTCCCTACCCGCGAAGTCGAGGAGGCGGACATCATCCTCCTCAACTCCTGCAGCGTGCGCGAGAAGGCCGAGCAGAAGGTCTACTCGCGGCTGGGGGAGTACCGGCGGCTCAAGCGTGGCCCCCAGGGGGATCGTGACCTGCTGATCGGCCTCTGCGGCTGCGTCGCCCAGCAGGAAGGGGAGCGGGCGCTGGCGCGGGTGCCGGACCTCGACTTCGTGCTTGGTCCGGCGCGCGTCGGCGAGCTCCAGGACGTGATCGCGAAGCGGCGGGTGGGGGAGCGGGTCGTCGCCACCGGCTTCCCCGCGCAGCGCCAGTACGACATCGACGCGGTCTCGCGCCATGGCGAATACAAGGGGATGGTGACCATCATCGAGGGGTGCAACAAGAACTGCACCTTCTGCATCGTCCCCAAGACCCGCGGCCCCGAGCTCAGCCGGCCGAGCGCTGAAATCCTGCGTGAGGTCCAGCACCTCCTCGACTACGGTTTTCAGGAGATCGAGCTGCTCGGCCAGACCGTCAACCACTGGCGCGAGCCGGGTGGGGAGTGGGACTTCGCGGATCTGCTCGACGCCATCGCCCGCAAGCCCGGCGTGCAACGGCTGCGCTTCATCACGTCCTACCCGCGTGACTTCACGCCGCGGATGGTGGAGCAGATGGGGAAGCACGCCAATATCTGCCCTTACCTCCACCTGCCCGTGCAGTCGGGCTCCGACGCCGTCCTGCGCCGCATGGGGCGCGGCTACACCCGCGGCGAATACCTCGATCTCGTCGGCCAGCTCCGCCGTGCGCGCCCTGAAATGGCGCTCTCGACCGACCTCATCGTCGGCTTTCCGGGCGAGACCGAGGAGGACTTCGAGCGCACCCTCGGCTTGGTTCGCGAGGTCCGTTTTTCCGAGTTCTATGCCTTCCTATACTCGCCTCGTCCCGGCACCGCGGCACCCCGCCTCAGCGATCCGGTTGCTCCAGAGGTCGCCTCCGAGCGGCTGCAGCGCCTCTTCCAGCTTCAGGAGGAGATCCAGCGTGAGATCAACCAGGGGCTGGTGGGGAAGGAGTACGAGGTGATCGTGACCGGCTGGGGGCGGCAGCCGGGGACGCAGACCGGCCGCACTCCCTGCCACCGCGTCGTTCACTTCGAGGCCGGCGCCGAGCCGGCCGCTCTGGGTAGCATGGCGCGGATCGAAGTGGAGAGCGCCTTCCCGCACAGCCTGCTCGGCCGCCTCGTCCCTTTGCCTTGACCTGCCCCTCGCTCGCGCCCAGAATAAGGGCATGAGCAACACCGACGAAGAGCTCCAGGTCGAGATCAAGGGGTTGATGCTGGACCCCTCGTCCAACGTCCCGATCGTGATTCTCCGGGACACCCGGAGCCAGCTGTTCCTGCCGATCTGGATCGGCGTCTTCGAAGCCAACGCCATCGCCCTCCGCCTCGAAGGGGTCGAGCCCCCGCGGCCGATGACCCACGACCTGCTGCGGGCAATGCTCGAGCAGCTCGGCGGCGAGGTGGAGAAGATCGTGATCTCCGATCTCAAGGAGAGCACCTTCTTCGCCGTGATCCACGTCCGAAACCCCGAGCGCTCCGCCGCGATCGACGCCCGGCCGAGCGACGCCATCGCGCTCGCCCTGCGCACCGGCTCGCCGATCTTCGTCCTGCGCTCCGTGCTCGACAAGGCGCAGGCCGTGGATCTCGCGAGCGACGCGAACGACGAAGAGAAGCTCAAGAAGTGGCTCGAGGAGATCAGCCCGGAAGATCTCGGCAAGTGGACGATGTAGGTTCGTTTCCGTCCGGAAGTCTTGAAAAACCAGTCATTTACGAACGATGTCGGCGCGCCGACATCGCTGTCGGCCGCGCTTGACCTCCACGGAGCGTTTCCTTAGACTGCCCCCCTCCCATGATCATCGCCATCACCAACCAGAAGGGCGGCGTCGGCAAGACCACGACCGCCATCAATCTCGCCGCGGCCCTCGCCAGCAAAGGGAGGAAAACCCTCCTGGTGGATCTCGATCCCCAGGCCAACAGCTCGATGTCCTACCTCGACATCCATGAGCTCCGGCACTCGATCTACGATGCCCTGACGGACGACCAGATCCATATCGCGGATATTCTCAGGCCGGCGGAGAAGATCGAGAACCTCCACATCGCGCCGTCGACGATCGCCCTCGCCAAGATCGAGGCGAAACTGATCGGGGAGCTGGACAGCCACTACCGCCTGAAAGATGAGCTGCAGAGCGTTCAGGAGAGCTTCGATTACATCATCATCGACACGCCGCCGACGCTGGGCATCATCACGGTGAACGCCCTGGTGGCCGCGAGCCACGTGCTGATCCCGATCCAGGCGAGCTATTTCGCCCTGGAGGGCACGGACGACCTGCTGGAGACGATCGACAAGATCAAGGTGCGGGCCAACCCCCAGCTCCAGATTCTGGGAGCTCTGATCACCATGTACGATAAGCGGACGCTGCTGGCCAAAGATATCTACGAGCAGATCCAGCGAGTCTTCGGCGTCAAGGTCTTCGAGACGGTGATCACCAAGAGCGTGCGGTTGGAGGAGAGCCCGGCCTACCGGGAATCGATCTTCACCTTCGCGCCCCGGTCGACAGGAGCCTACGAGTATTACCGCCTTTCGGAGGAGGTCCTGAGCCGTGTCTGATCCCGTGCGTAAGCGTGGCGGCCTTCCGATGCGCGTGAAGATGCGCCACGACAACCACTTCGTCGAGGAGCTTTCGGCCCGCCACGAGACGCCGGTAGGAAGAATGATTCCGCTTTCGGCCATCGAGCCGGACCCGAGCCAGCCGCGCTCGACCATGGGCGATCTGGACGACCTCGTGGCCTCCATCCGCGACAAGGGGATTCTCGAGCCGATCCTGGTCCGACCGCTGCCTGTCCTCGACGCCGGCGACGGTGGGATTCTCTATCGGATCATCTCTGGCGAACGCCGCTACCGTGCGGCTCAGGAGGCCGGGCTGTACGAAGTGCCGGCGATCGAGATGGACGTCACCGACCAGGAGGCGCTCGAGATCGCTCTGATCGAGAACCTCCAGCGCAAGGACCTGACGCCGTTCGAAGAGGCCGAGGGGTACCGGAGGCTCGGTGAAAGCTACAGCTATACCCATGAGGAGATCTCGGAAGCGGTCGGCAAGTCGCGGACCGTGGTCACCGAGAGTCTCTCCCTGTTGCAGATGCCGCCGCGGGTCCGCGACACGGTGCAGGCGCTGGGGCTGACCTCGAAGTCGCTGCTGCTGGAAGTGCTGAAAGCCGGCAGCGAGGAAGAGATGATCGACCTCCTCGAAGAGGTAGCCCGCCGGGGACTCAACCGCGACGATCTCCGGCAGCGGCTCCGCCGCGGCGACAAGGGGGGTAAGTCGGGTCGCCGCAAGCCTTACGTCTTCCGATTCAAGGCGCCCGATCGGACCTTCAGCCTGTCGCTGAGCTTCCGGCAGAGCGAGGTCGATCAGGATGACCTGATCCGCGCGCTGGAACAGATCCTCCTGGATCTTCGGCAAAACCCGGCCTGACAACGAGAGACCTGAGGGACAGCAGGAACGCCAGGGCGAGGGGCGTTTCCGGGCGTCCCATGAAGTCCCTTTTCTACGTCCACGAAAAGCCGATAAGGCATATTATGTTAATTCGCGGCCGTGAGAGCCGCTGTGCCGGCTGCTCCTTCAGCCTGCGGCCCATTCGGCGGCGAGGTCCTCGTCCTCTTCCAGCCGGAGTCTGATCAGGCCAGGCAATCTCTCCTTGAGCTGCGCCGCGATCCAGCGGACGAGGTTCTCGCTGGACGGGATCGCTTCCCCTTCCCCGAACTCCGGCAGCGCGGCGTTGAGGTGCTGATGGTCGAGCCGCTCGATGACATGCTCCTGGACGAGGCCATCGAGCGCGCCGAGATCGACGATGAAGCCGGTCGCCGGATCGACCTCGCCGCTCACGATGACGTACAGGCGGTAGTTGTGGCCATGGCCTGGCAGGTTGGCGCACTTGCCGAAGCGGGCCCGGTTCTCGGCCTCGCTCCAGTCGGAGCGGCGATAGAGATGGCTGGCGCTGAAGCGGTAACGGCGTTCGAGGGCAATCGGCATCAGAATCCACCCTTCGGCGTCTCAACCCATATAATGCGCCCGTGCGGAAGCTGGATCGTTACCTCATCACCGAAATCCTCGGTCCTCTCGGGCTGGGGTTCCTAGTCTATACCTTCATTCTCCTCATCCGTTTCCTCTTCCAGTCGGCGGAGATGATCATCCGCCGTGGCCTGCCGGTGTCGATCGTCGGCAAGCTGCTGCTGCTGACCCTGCCGAACATCGTCGTCCTGACCCTGCCGATGTCGCTCCTGTTCGGCACCCTGATCGCCGTCGGCCGGCTGTCCTCGGACAGCGAGCTGATCGCCATGCGGGCCTCCGGAATCAGCCTGCTGACCCTCTACCGCCCGATTCTCCTCCTCTCGGGGCTGCTGACCCTCGCCAACGCCCTGTTGATGATCTATGTGCTCCCCTGGGGGAATCACTCCCTCCAGGAGCTGCGGCTGGAGATCATCACCCAGACGGTGTCCCAGCAGGTCCAGCCACGGGTGTTCTATGAGGAGTGGGAGGGCAAGGTCGTCTACGTCTTCGAGGTGCCGGAGGGAGGCAAGCGCTGGAAAGGGGTCTTCCTCGCCGAGGCCGTGCCGTCGAGCGAGAAGAACCAGATCACCACCGCCGACTGGGGTGAGGTGCTGGTCGACCAGGCGGGCGAACGAGTGGTCCTGCGCCTGTACAACGCCGTCCAGCACAAGGTGGACCTCAATTCGCCCGACCGCTACGAGATCAGCCGGCACCGGCGGCTCGACCTCGTCCTGGACGACCAGTTCACCACCCAGCAGAAGGCCAAGCTCTCGGCCTCCAAGGGGATCCGCGAGCTCAATCTCACCGAGCTCAACGAGCTGGCCCACGATCCGGCGACCGACTCTGAGCAGCGGAACCTGGCGCGGGTGGAGATCCACAAGAAGTTCTCGATCCCCGCCGCCTGCCTGGTGTTCGGCCTTTTCGCCCTGCCGCTGGGGATCAACAACCGCCGGGGCGGCAAGGCGTCGGGCTTCGCGTTGTCGATCGGCATTCTGATCCTCTACTACATCCTGCTCAACAACGGCGAGGAGGCGGCGCGCTTCGGCCGCGTCGCGCCCTGGCTGGCGATGTGGTCTCCCAACATCCTGCTGGCCTCCTTCGGAATCTTCCTGCTGATCCGCCGCAACCGGGACAAGAGCCTGCTGCTGACCCGTCTCGACCGCTGGGTCCGCGAGGATCTCTGGGGGGGCATCCTGGTGCTCAAGGGGATCACCCGCAAGCGGCGTAAGGAGCACAAGGAGCAGCGCGAGCTGCGGGCGGCGGAGCGGCCGAAGAAGCGAGAGCCGCGGCTCCCCCGCCTGGTCCTCCTCCTCCCCCGCCCGCGGATCGTCTTCCCGAACCTGATCGACCGCTATGTGACGAAGCTGTTCGCCTGGGTGTTCCTGCTGGTCGTGCTGTCCGGGGTGTCTCTGTTCATTATCTTCGACCTGTCGGAGAACTTCGACGACATCCTGAAGAACAAAGTCGCCAGCGGCGTCGTCCTCAACTACTACAAGTACCTGTCGCTCCAGATGTTCTACGAGATCGCGCCGATCGTCATCCTGGTGGCGACCCTGCTGACCTTCAGCCTGCTGGCGCGGACGAACGAGATCACCGCAGCCAAGGCGCTCGGCATGAGCCTCTACCGTCTCTCCCTGCCGGCGATCGTCTCGGCGCTGCTGGTGACCTTTTTCTGCGGCTACCTGGAGTCATCCATCCTGCCAGCGTCGAACGAGAAGGTGGCGAAGCTCAAGGACCGCATGCACGGCAAACAGACCGCCCGGACCTACCGTCGGGCCGACCGTCAATGGCTCTTCGGCCAAGGTCGTTACATCTATAACTACGTCCACTACGACCCCCAGCAGGCGAGCCTCCAGCGGCTTCAGGTGTTCGACTTCGACGATCAGCACCGCCTCACCCGCCGGCTGTTCGCGGAGAGCGCCCATTACATCGGCGATGCGTGGGTGTTCACGAACGGCTGGTCGCGCTCGTTCAAGGCGATGGACATCAACAGCTACACCCGCTTCAAGGACCCCAAGATCGTCCGCTATCCGGAGACGCCTTCCTATTTCGACTCGGAGATCCGCCCTCCAGAGCAGATGCGCTACGGCGAGCTCAAGGACTACATTCGGGAGCTCAAGGAGAGCGGTCAGTCGGTCCCGGAGCTCCAGGTTCAGTTGGAGGACAAGATCGCGCTGCCGGTCGCCTCACTGATCATGTCTCTGGTCGCGCTCCCCTTCGCCTTCCGGCTCGGCCGGCAGGGAGCGCTCTACGGGATCGGCGTCTCGTTGGTGCTGGGAATCGCCTTCATGGCGATTTACGCCTTCTTCACCAAACTGGGCGAGGCGGGAGCCCTGCCGCCGCAGGTCGCGGTGTGGAGCCCTGCCGCCGTCTTCGCGCTGCTTTCGGGCTATCTGTTCCTGGGCGTGCGAA
The DNA here is from genome assembly GCA_036271335.1 of Thermoanaerobaculia bacterium. Lineage (GTDB taxonomy): Bacteria > Acidobacteriota > Thermoanaerobaculia > Multivoradales > UBA5704 > DATARR01. The sequence continues at coordinate 26,730 of DATBAW010000169.1, read as the reverse complement.
CCTGAGGTTTCAGACCGGCTCGAAACGCAGGTGGGGATCCTGGCGAGCCTGATCCAGGGAGGTCTGGATCTCCGCCAGGAGCTGGGCGTTCAAGGTCTCCATCCGCGCCGCCTGCTGGAACGCGATGAGGGCGGCGATCGCCTCGCGCCGCAGGTCGCGGGACTGGAAGATCGGCAGCATTTCCTCCGCCAGCTGGCGCATCTCCACCGCGCGCCCTTCGGCCGCGTAGAGACCGGCGAGGTCGAGGGAAACTCCCGCCGCGATGAAGGCCAGCCCCAGCTCGACGAACCCCTGCCGAGCTTCGACCAGCGCCGTCTCCGCCTCCGCCGGGAAGCCGAGCGCGACATAGATCTTCCCTTCGAGCCAGCGCAGCCGGAGGATCAGCAGAGGGCTGCCATGCTGAAGGAACTCGGATTTCGAGGCCTTGAGCAGGAAGCGGGCCTCGCGGGGACGGCCGCTCTCGTGCAAGTAGAGCATCAGACTGTGCCGCGCCGAGAGGTCGAGAGCGCGGTCGCGCTGCGGATCGAGCAGGCCAAGCCCCTTGCGGAGCCATTGGATCGCTCCGCCCAGGTCGCTCATCTTGCCTTCGACGCGCCCCTTCTGAATAAAGGCGCGGCCCATGAGATGAGCATCCCGGTATTGCCGGTAGATGGCGATCGCTTCGTCGAGAAGGCGGTGCGCGTCCTCCGCGCGGTACTGATCCCGAGCCAGCGCTGCCTTGAGCTCCAGGATCTGAGCCTCTTCCAGGCTGTCCGCCGTTCCCTGGGCGATGTACGCTTCCGCCGTGATGAAGGCCTCCTCCGCTCCTCGCAGATCGGCGAGGCGCCGGCGCGCCTCCCCCATCCCGGCCCAGGCACGCGCCTTGAGATCGTGGATGAGAGGGTCGCCGTAGATCTCGGACGACAACCGCTCGGTGAGGGCGGCGGCATCGCCGGCGAGATCGCCGGCGCCGGCGGGATCGGAGTCGAGGAGCGCCCGGCTCTCCTCGATCAGTCGCTCGCCGAGCCACCAGTTGTGGAAAGCCGGGTCCTCCTGCAGGAGCGCACGACGCGAATGGGCCGGCAAAAGGAGAAGGCGTTCGAGAAGATGGGGGACGCGCCGGCGTTCCCGCGCGATCTCCTGAGCCCGGGCAGCCAAGCGTGGGCTCACGCTGTTGAAACCGACGCCGCAATCGACCTCAGCGCGGCGGACCGGACGAGGCGCCAGCAGCTGGCGGACGATCCGTCGATTTTCGTCGGCACCCAGCTCTCCCCGCAGGAACCGCCCGGTGTCGTCAGGAGTGATCCGGCCGACGGTCATCGACGCTCCCTCCCATCCTTCATCGTAAAGGACAACAATTCTTTCATTTTAGCAGAAAACATTTGCGCCGGCCGGCGCGGCGGATGGGCGCGGTCAGGAGGGTTTGGGGGTGCGGAGGTCGGAATGCCGGCGCGTCTTCTTGAGGAGCCCTGAGACCTGCTGGACGAGCTCGAGCCCCGCCTGATTCATCCGGGCGGCGTTGGAGAAGACCAGCAGCGCCGCGACCCCTTCGCGGTGGGTGTTGTAGGACTGGAAGATTGCCAGGGTCTCTTCCGCGATACGGCTGACGTCGGCGGAGCGCCCTTGCAGGATGTAGACACCGGCGAGGTCGAGGGCGGCGAGCGCGGCGTCATAGTCGAGACCGAGATCGCGGAAGGAATCCCGGACCTCGCGGAAGGCCGCTTCCGCCTGGTCGATCCGCTGCAGGCCGAAGGCCACCACGCCCTCCAGCCAGCGCAGCTTGAGGAGATTCATCCGGTCGCCGGCCTGGAGGTAGAGCGGCCGCGTGTGGTAGAGCAGCGCGAAGGCCTCGCGCACCCGGCCGCTCTCGTGGAGGGCGTTGATCAGGTTATGGCGGGCGGCGAGAAAGACGCGCGGATCGGCCTGCGGATCGATGAGGTCGAGCGCGCGCCGCAGCATCATCATCTCCCCCTCGCCATCGCCCGCTTCGCCGCAGATCGTCGCTTTCTGGAGCAGCGTCCGGCCGAGAAGATTCCACTGCCCCAGCTTCCGGTAGATCGCGGCGACCCGATCCAGGATCTGCGCGGCTTCGCCGAACTTCTGCTGCTCTTTGCGCCAGGAGGCCAGGAGGGAGAGCACCTTGGCCTTCTCGGCGAGGGGGACGGGCTCTTCGCTCAGCATGGCCTCAACCTTGGCGAAGGCCGTCTCGGAGCTGGCGAGGTCGACGTGGATGCGGCAGGCATTGCCGAGATGCGCCCAGGCCCTGATCCTCAGGCCCGCGAGCCCTTCGCTGCCGCCGCACTCCTCCACCGTCAATTGGTCCGCGGCCAGCACCGCGAGCCGCGCGATCTCGATGGCGCGCCGAGGATCTTCGAAGCAGGCTTCGTAGCTCCCCTCGATGAGCCGCTCGCAGAGCATCCGGTTGCGGAAGCGCCGGCTGTTGGTCACCAGCAGATGACGGCGCTCCGCCGGGCACTGCAACAGGTCCTGGTACAACTGGCGGCTGAGCGACCTTTGATCGGCGATCCGGGCCTCGGAGGCCAGCACCCGCTCGAAGACCCGGTCCAGGACCGTGTCGTAGCCGGCCTCCCTTTCGTCGGGCGACTCCATCACGACATCGGCGGGCTCCCAGAGCATCGACGCCACGTCCTGGCAGAGCGGGCAGCCGGCCAGCAGATGGCGGGCGACCTCGCGCATCTCCGCCGGGCAGAGCTTCCCGAGCACGAACTCTTCGAGCGCGACGGCCGTCGGGTGGAGCGCGTTCATCCCGCCTTCCTCGGATAGACCCGGACGCCGACCAGTTGCCGCGTCAGCGCGGCGAGACACCGGGTCGTGACCTTGCTGATGCTCGCCGGGCTGTAGCCCAGGCGCTCCGCCAGCTCGGGCGGGTCATACCCCTGGCGGTACCGCAGCCAGAGCAAGGACCGGCAGCGCTCCGGCAGCCGTTCGAGGGCGAGCGTCAGATCGCGATGGCGGTCGTCCCCTTCCTGGGAGGGCTCGACCGGTTCCGCCATCACCTCCAGCACCGTGGCGTCGACCGAGTCGTAGAGCCGGCGCCGCTGCTCCCGCCAGTACAGCAGGCACTTGTTGCGGAGGGTTCCCAGCAGCCAGGCCTCCTCGTCGCGGATCCCCTCGCGGTGGTAGATCAAGGCGAGCAGCGCCTGTTGCAGGATGTCCTCGGTGTCCTGGGGAGGAATGCGGTAGTGGGCGAACAGGGTCTTCAGACGTGGCCGGACCTGCCTGAGAAAACCCTCAAGCGACGACTCAACTTGAGGGTGATCCAGGGCACTCATCGTCTTCGGTGGGTATTTCTTCTAAACTTGTCTATACACTAACACCATTCTGGACGATTGTCCAGCCATGACCCCCGTTTCTGGTGGCGCCGCGGGCTCCTTGCCGCCGCGGTGCCCGGCGTCAGTGATTGCCGTTGGGATCGATCCGGATCCCCGACTTCGCCATCGCGTCGATCACCGTTCTCGTCACCCAGCCTACGATCCCGTTGCCGGCCGAGGGGAGGGCGCGCGGGTGCGCGGGCGTCCGCGGCGAAGCATTCGCCAGGCTCACGGGCAGCAGCGAGAGGGTGAGCACCAGGGCGGTGGCGCGACGAAACTTGAGATGGGCCATGGAGGTTTCCTTTCAGAATCGCTTGGCGAAATCGCCATGAGCGTGCGTTGGGCTCCAAAGAAGAGTTACCGCTGCACGGCCTGCGAGGACATTCCTCGAGACGTCCGCGGACGCGGGTATTCCGGCAGGCGGCGCGCAGCCGCGAAAATGACGATGGGAGGGAGAGGTCGTCAGGCGCCGGGCGGGTGGAAACCGGCCCCGACGAGCTGTTCGGTCAACGCCGCCAGGCAGCGGCGCGTCACCTTCCGGATGCTCGACTTGCAGTAGCCCATCCGCTCCGCGGTCTCGGCGGTATTGCAGCCGAAGCCGTAGCGAAGGCGGAGCAGCGAACGGCAGCGGTCCGGCAGGTTGGAGAGCATGGCGTCGAGGTCGTAGCGCAGGTCGGCGTTCTCCTGCGGCGGCGCCTCGACGTCGGCCAGCAGCTCGAGGATGGCGGAGTCGACCAGATCCCAGAGCTTCGCCCGGTGCTTCCGCCAGTAAATGATGCAGCGGTTGGCGAGGGTCCCCACCAGCCAAGCGTCGTAATTGCGGATGGTCCCCGCCTTGGAGACCAGGATCAGGAAGGTCTCCTGCAGCAGGTCGTCGGCGTCCTGCGCGGGGATCCGGTAGCGGCTGAGGACCCGCTTGAGTCTCGGCTCGGCCCGCGCGAGGATCTCCTCGAGGGAGGGCTCCGCCAGGTCGGGTGGGACCGAAGTGTTCATCGCGTGCCTAAGTGTCTCTGGATGCTCACCTTATCAACCCTCCACGCGCTTGTCCAGCGGACGGGAGAGAGCGTCGAAAAAGAGCCCGCGGGCTCTTCGCGGATCAAGGCCGGGAAGGCCGGCTTCAGCGGGCTTCCCGGGAACGGTGACTCCAGGAGGCCCGGGATTCCTTGAGATAACCGGTGACGTCCCGGATCAGCCCCAGCGTAACGCGCTCCATCTCCGCCGCCTTCTGAAAGACGAACAGCGCCGCGATGGCCTCCCGGTGGATGTCGCGCGACTTGAAGATGGGGAGCATCTCCTCGGCCAGGCGGCGCATCTCGGAGCCCCGTCCCTGGCGGGCGTAGATGGTGGCGAGGTCGAGGGAGAGGAGCGCGGCGTCATAGCCGAGCTCGCGGTCGATCAGCTCCTTCTGCACGCCGCGCAGGAAGCTCTCCGCTTCGCTGAAGTGGCCAAGGGCGCTGGCGATCTTCCCCTCCAGCCAGCGCAGGCGCAGGAGGCCCATCTGGTCGCCCACCTGATGGTAGCGCGGGCGGGCGTCCTCGAGCAGGCTCAAGGCCTCCATGTACCGTCCACCTTCAGCCAGATAGAGGGTCAGGTTGTGCTGGGCCACGATGACCAGGCGCGGATCGGTCTCGGGATCGACCTTCTGCAGCCCATCGGTCAGGTGCCGGATGGCGGCCTCCGGATCGCCGGCGAGCCCGAGAAGGAAGCCGCGGGTGATCATCGCCTTGCCGCACAGGTGCGAGTCGCCGCAGCGGTTGCCGAGGGACACGACGCGGTCGAGCAGGCGGAAGGCGTCGCGGAAGCGCTGCTGCGTGCCGCGCAGCGAGGCCTTGAGCAGGAGCACGTGCGCCTTCTCCACCAGGTCGCCGGTGCCGCTCTTGAGCAGCCGCTCGGCGCTCGCGAAGCTCGTCTCCGCGGCGCTGAAATCGTTCCGGATGCGCTGCGCGTTGCCGAGCACCGCCGCGGCGCGTGCGCGGAGGTCGCGGACCCGCGCCTCGCCGTAGACGGCGCCGTCGAGGCGCTCGGCGAGCTCGGTGCCCAGCATCGAGAGCCTCAGCGCCGTCCGGGGATCCTGGAAGCCCCACTCCCGCGCGCTGTCCAGCATCAGGGAGCACAACGCCCAGGTGTGGTACCGCGGCTCGGCGGCCGCGCGCTCGCCCTGGATCTCCACCGGAAGCTCCAGCAGCTCCTTCAACAGTCCGTGGGAGGCTGCCTGCTCGGCCTTCAGGGCCGCGTGCCGCCGCTCGACCTCGCGCAGGGAGCTCGCGAAGGCCGAGCCGTAGGCCTTGGGCCGTCCTCCCGGCCACGCCGATCCGGTCCCCTCCTTGTCCTTCTCCATCGCGGAAACCGGCGGCAGGAGCTCGGAGGTGGCGCGGCGGCAATCCTCGCAGTCGGTGAGCAGGTGGCGGACGATCTCGCGGTTGCGCCGGCGCTGCAGGCGTCCCCGTCCGAAGCGGGCCAGCAGGGATGGATGCGGGTGGCGGGCCTCGATCGGAGGGCTACCCATCCTGCGGCTCCCCATGGGGCTCCTGATCGAACCCGACCGCGAGGAGCTGCCGGGTGAGAGCCGCGAGACAGCGGTTGGTGACCTTCCGGATGCTGGAGGTGCGGTAGCCCATCTGCTCCGCGACCTCGGTCGGGCCGTAGCCGAGACCGTAGCGCAGCTTGAGCAGCGAGCGGCAGCGGATCGAGAGGCGCCCCATCACGCGGTTGAGGTCCCACGTCAGCTCGGTCTTCTCCTGGTCCGGCGCCTGCGGCACCGCGAGCAGGTCGAGGATCGCCGTGTCGACCGCCTCGCAGAGGCTGCCGCGGCGCTTGCGCCAGTACATGATGCACTTCTTTTTGACGGTCCCGATCAGCCAGCTCTCGGGGCTGCGGATCTTGTCCCACTTGTAGAGGAGCGTCAGCTGGGCATCCTGGAGGATGTCCTCGGCGTCTTCAGGAGGAATCTCGAAATTCCGCAGCACACGCTCCAGGCGAGGCCTGGAGGTCTTCAGCAGAATGTTGAGCGATTCCCGGAGTTCAGGATGGTCAAGAGTTGCCATAGAAACGATTGAGTGCCGTCGACAGCCGTTAGGCTAGCACCCCGTTCGCCCCCTGTCCATAGCGAAGGAAAGATCTCTTCCAGGCCTCCGGAGACCCCGGTTCGACGCTGGAAACGAAACGGCGGCCCTGCGGAGCCGCCGTGACGAAAGGGTAGCAGAAAGCGGTCTGAAGTCCCCGCCTGGCCGGGGCCGAAGCCGCGTGATCAGGCGGAGACCGCCGCCGGGACGCCTTCGAGACCAGCCGCGGCGCGCAGGGCGGCGGCGTGGTGGGTGCTCTCCCAGGTGAAGTCCTGGTCGTCGCGGCCGAAATGGCCGTACGCCGCGGTCTTCTGGTAGATCGGACGGCGCAGGTCGAGCTCCTTGATGATCCCCTGCGGCGACAGCGGGAAGTGCTCGCGCACCAGGCGCTCGATCTGGCGGTCGCCGATCTCGCCGGTGCCGAAGGAGTCGACGCGGATCGAGACCGGCTCGACGACGCCGATGGCGTAGGCGAGCTGCACCTCGACGCGCTCGGCGATGCCGGCGGCCACCAGGTTCTTGGCCACGTGCCGCGCCATGTAGCAGGCCGAGCGGTCGACCTTCGTCGGATCCTTCCCCGAGAAGGCGCCGCCGCCGTGCCGGCCGTAGCCGCCGTAGGTGTCGACGATGATCTTGCGGCCGGTCAGCCCGCAGTCCCCCTGCGGGCCGCCGACCACGAAGCGGCCGGTCGGGTTGATGTGGAAGATGGTCTTGTCGTCCAGCAGCTCGGCCGGCACCTCGACCTTGATCACCTGCTCGATCACCTCGGCGCGGATCTGCTCGTTGGAAACCTCCGGGTCGTGCTGGGTCGAGATGACGACGGTGTGGGCCCGCAGCGGCTTCGTCCCCTCGTACTCGATGGTCACCTGGCTCTTGCCGTCCGGCCGCAGCCAGGACAGCGCGCCCGACTTGCGCGCCTTGGCGAGGCCGTGGGTCAGCCGGTGGGAGAGGGCGATCGGCAGCGGCATCAGCTCCGCCGTCTCGCGGCAGGCGAAGCCGAACATCAGCCCCTGGTCGCCGGCGCCGCCGGTGTCGACCCCCTGGGCGATGTCGGGCGACTGCGGATCGATCGCCGACAGCACGCCGCAGGTGGCGTAGTCGAAGCCGTACTCGGCCTTGGTGTAGCCGATCTCGCGCACCACCCGCCGGGCGACGCCGGGGAAGTCGACATAGGCGCGGGTGGTGATCTCGCCGGCCAGGAAGACGGTGCCGGTGGTCACCAGGGTCTCGCAGGCCACGCGGCCGGTCGGATCCTGGCGCAGCACCTCGTCGAGGACGGCGTCGGAAATCTGGTCGGCCACCTTGTCCGGATGACCCTCGGTCACCGACTCCGACGTGAACAGGTGGATGTCTCGTTCGCTCATGTTCTTGACCTCAAGCGTGCTTCGGGTCGGAACCAGAAGTGGTGTTGAAAGGTGCCCGCCTCAGCGGACCGGACGGCTCTCCAGGACGCCATAGAAGAGTGTCGAGAGCGCGTGGAAGGTAGACAGGGCGATGTTCTTGCGCCGGTTCTCCTGACCGCCGGTGAGCGAGCTCATGATACCGCCGCTCCGCCGCGTGCCCGGCACCGCGAAGGGGATCTGCGCGCTGTCGAGCCCCGCCACCAGCCGGTCCGGCAGCTGCACCGCGCCGCTCGACCCCCACGCCTCGCCGAGCGGGCTGCGCAGGACGGTCCAGTTGCGGATGAAGTAGCGCTGGGTGCCGTCGACGTCGAGGGACTCGATCCCCCCCTCGCTGGAGATGTAGAAGTGGTAGGTGTCGCGCAGCTTCTCCTGGAGACCGAGCGCCTTCTTGCGGGCCTCGCGCACCACCACCTCGTCGGACACCAGGAGGCCGACCGGCTCCTCCTCCACCGATTGCGGCACCACGACGACCGAGACCGTCCGGTCCATGCCGTCGTGGAAAAAACGGAGGAAGCCGTCGCGCACTCCCAGGAGCTTGTCCGAGGCATGGCCCGCCACCGCCACCTCGACGCCCGTTTGGAGCCTCTGCCAGAAGTTCTTAAGATCCGTGCTCATGATCTCCAGTCATCACAACCAAAGGGTGAAGGATATTCGGCGGCTCCGGCGAAGTAAAGGCGACCGCGCCCTGCTCGAGGGCCCCCACCTGGTCGCCGAGGCGCTGGCCGCCGGGCTCGTCCTGGAGGAGGTGCTGGCGACGCCCCCCTTCCTCGACTCGCCCGAGGGGCGGCGGCTCGCCGGCCTCCTGCCCCTGGCGCCGCTGGCGGTCAGCCCCGAGCTGCTGGCGGACCTGACCGACGCCGATTCTCCCCGCGGCGTCCTCGCCGTCGCGCGCCTCCCCCGCCTGGGGCCCGCGGCGCTGCCGGTCGCGGCGGGCCGACTCTACCTCTATCTCGACGGCCTCCAGGACCCCGGCAACCTCGGCGCCCTCGCCCGCGTGGCCGAAGCCGCCGGCGCCGCCGGTCTCGCGCTCTCCCCCGGCTGCGTCCATCCGAACCACCCGCGGGCCCTGCGCGCCTCGGCCGGCAGCCTGCTGCGCCTCCCCGTCGCCGTCGGCGCCGGGGCGGACGCTCTCGACGCCCATCTCGCTCCCACCCATCCGCGCTGGGCCGCCCTGGTGCCGCGCGACGGCGAGGACCTCTATCAGGCGCCTCTCGACGGCACCCTGATCCTCGCCGTGGGCGCCGAGGGCCCCGGTCTCTCGACGGAGCTGCTCGCTCGCGCCGCCCTGCGTTTGACGATCCCCATGGCGGCGGCGGTCGAGTCGCTCAACGCCACGGTGGCGGCGGCGCTGGTGCTGTTCGAGGCGCGACGGCGAAAACTCGTCGGAGAACAAGCTTGAGGCGCCTCGCTTCAAACTTGCCGTGAATTCGTCAAGCTTGGACGCTCGCCATCAGGACTGACGCGAGGCGAGCCAAGCTCGCGCCGTGCCCTCCAAGCTCCCCTCGCGGCGCCTCAACCTTGAGCCGCCACGTCCAAGCTTGGGCTGCCGCGTGCCAAGCTCGAATGTGGAATTTCAAGACCGTGTGGAGCCGAGTCGAGCTCGCTCCGAGACCCGTCAGGCCTGACCGCCGCTGCTCGGCGTTGCCACGGACCGCCGCAAGCCTGACCGCCGTGGCGCAACCCTGGCACCCCCCGTTCAAGCTTGGGAGACGACGCCGCAAGCTCGATTCACGGCGGCTTTGGCGTACAATCCGGGACCCGAACCGCGGTCCGTCGCAAGGAGAGGAAGATGAAGATCGGCATCGGCTCCGACCACGCAGGCTACCGATACAAGGAAGAGATCAAGAAGTACCTCGCCAAGCGGGGCCAGGAGGTCAAGGACTTCGGGACGAACTCGGAGATCTCCGTCGACTACCCGGCGTTCATCCGGCCGGTGGCGCTGGCGGTGGCGGCGGGCGAGGTCGAGCGCGGGATCGTGCTCGGCGGCTCGGGGAACGGCGAGGCGATCACCGCCAACCGCGTCCGCGGCGTCCGCTGCGTCCTCTGCTGGAACGAGGAGTCGGCCCAGCTCGGCCGCCAGCACAACGACGCCAACATGCTCTCCCTCGGCCAGCGGATGATGACGCTCGAGCTGGCGCTGTCGATCGTGGGGATCTGGCTCGACACCCCGTTCGAAGGAGGACGGCACGTGCGGCGGATCCAGATGATCGACGAGCCGTGAGCCCTCACCCCCCGGCCCCCTCTCCCAGCCCTCCGCCCTCCCTGCCGGGGAGAGGGGGAGACAACGCTCATGAGCGGATCCGGCAGATCCTGGGAGCGGACCGGGTCCGCACCGGCGAGGTCCTGGCGCCCTACACCACCTTCAGGATCGGCGGCCCGGCCGACCTCTTCTACGAGCCCACGACGGCGGACGAGCTGGCGGCGGCGATCACGGCGGCCCGCGCGCACGGGGTACCCTTCTTCCTGCTCGGCCTCGGCGCCAACATCCTGATCGGCGACCGCGGGTTCCGCGGGCTGGTGATCCGCAACCTCGCCCGCCATCTGGAAGTCTCCACCGAGGAGGGGACGGTGCGCGCCGAGAGCGGCGCGATCGTCTGGCCCGACCTGATCGAGGCGGCGATCGGCCACGGCCTCTCCGGGCTGGAGCACTACGTGGGCATCCCGTCGACCGTCGGCGGCGCCCTCTGGCAGAACCTCCACTTCCTCTCCCCCGCTCCCGCCCGCGAGCGGACGATGTTCATCGCCGAGGTGACCCGCGGAGCTGAGATCCTGACGGCCGCGGGCGAGCGGCAGACGGTGGACGTGGACTACTTCCAATTCGGCTACGACAGCTCGGTCCTCCACCACCGGCCGGACGTGGTGCTCGCCGCCACCTTCCACCTCGCCCCGGAGAGCCCCGAGCGGATGCGCCGGATCGTCGCGGAGAATCTCGAGTGGCGGCGCGAGCGCCATCCGCCGCTCGACACCGAGCCGAGCGCCGGCTCCATCTTCAAGAAGATCGAAGGGATCGGCGCCGGCCGCCTGATCGACGAATGCGGCCTCAAGGGGACCCGCGTCGGCGGCGCCATGGTCACCCGGCGCCACGCCAATATCTTCATCAACGCCGGCGGCGCGACCGCCGCCGACGTGCGGGCGTTGATCGCCCGCTGCCAGGAGGAGGTCGCGCGGCGCACGGGGTACGGGCTGGAGGTGGAGATCTCGCTGGTTGGGGAGTTCTGACGGTGGCCGCTCTCTAGACGCTCTCCTGCGCGGGCTCCGCGGCGGGGCGCCGCCGCGGTTTTGCCGCCGTCTTCGCGGCCTTTTTCGCGGTCTTCCGTGGTTTCTTGTCGCGCCATTTGGTGATCGCCCGCTTGTCGGAGAGGTGGATGTGGACGGCGCTGTCGAGAGCCTTCGCCAGCTTGACCATGGTCAGCAGAGTGAAGTTGGCGCCGCCGCCGAGCAGCTGAGTGATGTGCGCCCGCGAGGTGCCGATCCGCCGTGCCAGCTCGGCGCGCGAAACCCGCTTCTCCTTCATGATCCGGCAGAGATCCTCGGTGAACTCGATGACCGGGCAGGCCAGCCAGTAATCGACGTGGGTCTCGGCTTCCTTGAAGAGCCTTCCGTACCGCTCAAGGTTGGCAGCTATTTCCTCATCAGCCATCTGGATCCTCCTCGACAATCAGAAGTTTTCGGCGCAGCTTGGCCACGGAATACTTTTGTTTAAGCCTACGAGCCTGCTCGACCTCGGTCCTGGGAGTCCTTTCCGCCTTCAGGAAGGCGTTGGTGAGAACGATCCGAAAGCCGTCATCATAGAAAAAGAGGACTCTCAGCTTTGGCCCTTTGGGCTGTCGCCGCAACTCGTAGATTCCGCTCCCGAGCGACTTGCAGAGCGCCGCGCTGCGCGGCGGACCCTCGGCAGGCAACCGGAACCGTAGGAACCAGAGCAGGAAGCGGTAGGCCGCGTTCTGGTCCGGGCTCCGCAGGAAATCGAGGACCTGGCACCGCCCCCGATCGTCCATCACAGCCAGCACGTCCCACTGCTCCCGGGCGATCCGAACGAGCCGCATGTTAACTTTCCTGTTAACGAACGTCAAGAGCTTTCCGGCCGGATTCTCCGTTTTCATCCCACCACCCTCCGGTCGAGGCTGCGGTACTGGATCGCCTCCGCCAGATGCGCGGAGCGGATGGCGTCGCTGCCGTTGAGGTCGGCGATGGTGCGGGCCACCTTGAGCACGCGATCGAGGGCGCGGGCGGAGAGGCCGAGCCGTTCGAAGGCGGTGTCGAGCAGACCTCGGCCGGCCGCGTCCACGGCGCAGAAGCGGCGGAGCTGCTCAGGGCTCATGGCCGAATTGGTGGGCGTGGTGGCCTGCGGGCCGAAGCGCTCGCTCTGGAGAGCCCGCGCCTCGGCCACCCGCCGCGCCACGCTCTCGGTACCCTCGCCGGCGGAAGAGCGGAGCTCGGCGAGGCTCACCGCCGGCACCTCGACGTGCAGGTCGATGCGGTCGAGCAGCGGCCCGGAAACCCTTCCCCGATAGCGCTCGATGAGCGGCGGCGGGCATCTGCAGACGTACCGGGGATCTCCCAGATGCCCGCATGGGCACGGATTCATCGCCGCCAGGAGGGAGAATCGGGCTGGGAAGACGAGGCGGGCGCGGGCGCGAACGACGCTGACGCTCCCCTCTTCCAGCGGCTGGCGCAGGGCCTCCAGGGTGTCGCGCCGGAACTCCGGCAGCTCGTCGAGAAAGAGCACGCCGTTGTGCGCCAAGCTCGCCTCGCCCGGCCGTGGCGAGCTGCCGCCGCCGATCATCCCCGCCGTGCTGGTGCCGGTGTGCGGGCTGCGGAAGGGCCGCTGGCGCAGCAGCCCCGCCGGCGGCTCCTCGGCGACCAGGGAGTGGATCTTGGTCACCGCGATCGACTCCGCCAGGCTGAGCGGCGGCAGGATCCCCGGCAGCCGGCGTGCGAGCATGGTCTTGCCCGAGCCCGGCGGTCCGAGAAAGAGGAGGTTGTGGCCGCCGGCCGCCGCCACCTCCAGCGCCCGCTTCGCCATTTCCTGCCCACGCACCTCGGAGAGGTCGGGCGCCCCCGCCGCGATGTCGGCGGAGAATGGGGGCGTGACGACGGCCGGCAGCGCTGCCTCGCCGGTGAGATGCTGGACGGTCTCGGCGAGGCTGCGCAGGCCCAGCACCGGGATCGCCGCGAGCGCCGCCGCCTCGGCGGCGTTGGCCGCCGGCAGCAGGACTTCTTGGAGCCCCAGGCGGTGGCCGAGGTCGGCGATGGCGAGGCCGCCGCGCACGGAGCGGATGGCGCCGTCGAGGCCGAGCTCGCCGCAGATCAGCCGGCCGGCGAGCGCCTCCTGCGGGATCTTCTCGTAGGCCGCGAGCATCGCCAGGGCGATGGCGAGGTCGAGGTGGTTGCCCTCCTTGCGGAGGTCGGCGGGGGCGAGATTGATGATGATGGACTTGGGTTCCAGGTCGAAGCCACAGTTCTTGATCGCGGCGCGCACCCGCTCGCGGCTCTCGCGGACCGCGGCGTCGGCGAGCCCCACGATCTGAACCTGTGGGAGGCCGTTGTTGACGTCGACTTCGACCTGGACGGGGCGGGCTTCGATGCCCCAGGGCGTGGCGGTGGTGGCTCGGGATAGCATGATCCCCAATAAGACGTAAAATGCCTGCCGGAACTTGCTCGCCCTACAACCATAAGGGTTTGCCGACCCCCTTCCGGGTCATTCCCGGATTTCCTGAAGGAGGCCATCGCCTTGAACGTCCTCGTCGTCGCCACCAAGGCGCCCTGGCCGGCCATTGACGGCGGCCGCTTCCTGCTCCTGAACACCCTGCAGGCGCTCGCCGCCGCGGGTTGCAGGCTGACGCTGGTGGCACCGGTCGATCCCGGCCGCTTCGATCTCGCCCAGGTCGCCCGTGAGCTCGCTCCCTTCTGCACGCCGGTGCTGGTGCCGATGGCGCCCCTGTCGCCGGCCGCGGCGCTGCTCCGCTCCAAAGGGGGACCGCTGTCGATCGCCCGCCACTCGCTCCCGGAGGTGCGCCAGGAGGTGGAGCGCCGGCTGGCCGGCGAGCGTTTCGACCTCGTCCATGCCGAGCAGCTCCAGGCGCTGCCGCAGGCCGAGCCCGCTTTCGCGAGGAAGATCCCGGTCGTCCTGCGGGCTCAGAACGTGGAGAGCGATCTCTGGGCGGCCACGGCGCGGAGGGAGAAGAGAGGGGTCGGCCGGCAGCTCTTCCGGCGGGAGGCGAAAGTGCTGGCAACCTGGGAGGGACGCGCGGTCCGCCGCGCGGCCATGACGCTGGCCCTGAGCGTGGAGGATGCCGCGCGCCTGCGCGAGCTGGCCGGCGAGGGCGGAACCGTCGGAGTGGTCCGCGCGGCGTTTCCGGACCTGCCCCCCGGAACCGGCCGTCTGGAGGGAGATCCGGCGGTGGCGCTCTTCGGCAGCCAGGGGTGGCTGCCGAACGAGGAGTCGACCGCCTGGTTCGTCGCCGAGGTCTGGCCCGAAGTGCAGGAGCGTTCGTCCGCGGCCCTCCTCCACCTTTTTGGCTCGCCCCCCGGCAGCGCGGAGCCCACGATCGTGCCGCACGCGGCTCCCGACGACAGCGGCGAGGTCTACGCGCCGGGCTCGATCCTGGCGGTCCCCCTGCGGATCGCCTCCGGCGTCCGCATCAAGATCCTGGAGGCCTGGGCCCGCGGCGTGCCGGTCGTGGCGACCCCCGCCGCTCTCGCCGGCCTGGAAGCCGAGGATGGCCGGGAGGCTCTGGTCGCCCGCGAGCCCCTTGAGTTCGCGGCGGCGATCGAACGGATTCACCGGCAGCCGGAGCTGGCCGCGGCGCTGGTCGCAGCCGGGCGCCAGGCGCGCCGGGAGCGGCACGATCCGGGCACGGTGGCGGCGGCGCTGATCGCGGCGTACGAGACCGTGCTCGCCGGACCGAAGGCCTAGCGTGCAAATTTGCCATCGTTCGGCATGCTGATTCGCCATATTTTACGGTGCTCTTGACACCGGAAGTCCACGGCCTACAATACGACCCGCACAGCCGCCCTGTTCGTGGCCCGACGGTGACCAGCTCGCTGGCTCCTTGTAAAGCGGTCTTTCTCTGTAGACAGCGCATGGCAAAACGGCACCACACCATCATCCTCATCCCCCATGCGCACGCCAAGCTGCGCAAGTGGCAGGTCACCAGCCTGCAGGTAGGGATGCTGGCGGGCGCCTTCTTCCTCCTGACCTTCGCCGCGGGGCTCTTCACCTGGCTCCATTTCAGCCGCAACGTCAACCCGCTCGAGATCTCCCGCCTGAAGAGCGAGAACGAGCGGCTCCGCAAGACCAACCTCGGCTTCGAGTCGAGCGTCCGCAAGCTCCAGGGGCAGCTCGGCCAGTACGAGGAGCGCACCCGGCAGCTTGCCATCGTGGCCGGCGTCGAGGGCCTGGGCAGCGGCGCCGAGGCGGGCATCGGCGGCGGCACGCCGCTCGAGGAGGCCGGCGCCGGCGGCCTGCCGGCCCTGGAGAGCCGCGCCAGCCATCTCGCCGGCACCCTCGACGCGATCGCGGGCAAGCTCGACGAGCGGGTGCGCTGGATCTCCTCCACCCCGGCGATCGCGCCGGTCAAGGGGATCTTCACCAGCGGCTTCGGCGCGCGCGCCGATCCCCTGACGCACGGCCGCGGCGATCACCAGGGGGTCGACATCGCCGCCCCGCCCGGCCAGCCGGTGCACGCGAGCGCCGACGGCGTGGTGATCCGCGCCGGCGAGGTCACCGGCCTGGGCAACGCGGTGTTCATCGCCCACGGCTTCGGCGTCACCACCCGCTACGGCCACATGTCGCGGATCGAGGTGCGGCCGGGCCAGCGGGTCAAGCGCGGCGACGTCGTCGGCCGCGTCGGCAACACCGGCCGCTCCACCGGCTACCATCTGCACTACGAGGTGCGCGTCGACGGCGACCCCGTCAACCCCCTCGCCTACATCCTCGACGACGCGGTCGCGGGCGCCTCGTAGGTGCCCCTCCCCTCCCCGTCCGGGGCCTGCCGCCGGCGGGCGGCAGATGGAATTCTTTCTGCTAGACTGCGGGTTGTAGACGCTTGCCCCGAGCTCGATTTCGAGCCTTCCCCGGAACCCTAGCGAGATTGCGATGATCAATACGATTCTGACCAAGATTTTCGGTAGCCAGCACGAGCGCGAGGTCAAGAAACTGCAGCCGGCCGTGGCGGCGATCAACGAGATGGAGGCGCGGATCAAGCCTCTCTCGGACGACGAGCTGCGCGCCAGGACGGCCGAGTTCAGGACCCAGCTCGACAACGGCGCGCCGCTGGACGACCTGCTGATCCCCGCCTTCGCGGTGGCCCGCGAGGGCGCGTGGCGCGCGGTCCACATGCGGCCGTTTGACGTCCAGCTGATGGGCGGCATGGTGCTGCACAAGGGGCGCATCGCCGAGATGCGGACCGGCGAGGGCAAGACCCTGGTGGCGACCCTCCCCGTCTACCTCAACGCGCTGGAGGGCAAGGGGGTCCACGTCGTCACCGTCAACGACTACCTGGCCCGCCGCGACTCCGACTGGATGGGTCAGATCTACCGCTTCCTCGGCCTCTCCGTCGGCGTCATCCAGCACGACATGCCCGACTTCGACCGCAAGGTGGCCTACGCCTGCGACGTCACCTACGGCACCAACAACGAGTACGGCTTCGACTACCTGCGCGACAACATGAAGTTCGACCTCGAGTCGATGGTCCAGCGCGGCCACCACTACGCCATCGTCGACGAGGTCGACTCGATCCTGATCGACGAGGCGCGGACGCCGTTGATCATCTCCGGCCCCTCGGAGGAGTCGATCGACAAGTACTACCGGATCGACCGCATCATCCCCCGCCTGACCAAGGGCGAGGAGATCGAGGAGGAGGACGGCAAGAAGTCCACCACCGGCGACTACGTGGTCGACGAGAAGGCGCACCAGGCGGCGCTCACCGAGGAGGGAGTCGAGAAGGTCGAGCAGCTGCTCGGCATCCGCAACCTCTACGACCCCGAGAACATGGAGATCATCCACGGGGTCAACCAGGCGCTGCGCGCCCACGCCCTCTACGAGCGCGACGTCGAGTACCTGATCAAGGACGGCAAGATCGTGATCGTCGACGAGTTCACCGGCCGCATGATGCCCGGCCGCCGCTGGTCCGACGGCCTGCACCAGGCGGTGGAAGCGAAGGAAGGAGTCAAGATCGAGCGCGAGAACCAGACGCTCGCCACCATCACCTTCCAGAACTACTTCCGGATGTACAAGAAGCTCTCCGGCATGACCGGCACGGCCGACACCGAGGCTTCCGAGTTCGGCGAGATCTACAAGCTCGACGTCACCGTCATCCCCACCAACCGGGACATGATCCGCGACGACCGCGGCGACCTCGTCTACCGCACCGCCCAGGAGAAGTGGAACGCCGTCGTCGAGGAGATCCGCGAGGCGCAGCAGAAGGGGCAGCCGGTGCTGGTCGGCACGGTGTCGATCGAGAAGAGCGAGATGCTCTCGAAGCTGCTCAACCGGCCGCCCAAGGTGCCGCACGTGGTGCTCAACGCCAAGTATCACGAGCGCGAGGCCTCCATCGTGGCGCAGGCGGGACGCAAGGGCGCGATCACCATCGCCACCAACATGGCGGGGCGCGGCACCGACATCCTGCTCGGCGGCAATCCCGAGGGGCTCGCCCGCTCCGAGGCCGATCCGGAGACCGAGCCCGAGGCCTATGAGGCGGCGTTCGAGCGCTACAAGGAGACCTGCGCCCGCGAGCGCGAGGAGGTGCTGACGCTGGGCGGCCTCCACATCCTCGGCACCGAGCGCCACGAGTCGCGGCGCATCGACAACCAGCTCCGTGGCCGCTCCGGCCGCCAGGGAGATCCCGGCTCCTCCCGCTTCTACCTGTCGCTCGAGGACGACCTGATGCGGATCTTCGGCTCCGACCGCATCCAGGGGCTGATGGGGCGCCTCGGCATGGAGGAGGGCGAGGCGATCGAGCACGGGATGGTCTCGAAGGCGATCGAGCGCGCCCAGACCCAGGTCGAGGGGCGGAACTTCGAGAGCCGCAAGCACCTCCTCGAATACGACGACGTGATGAACAAGCAGCGCGAGGCGATCTACAAGCTGCGCCGCGACATCCTCGACGGGCAAGAGGGGCGCGACTACGTGATGGGCATCTCGCGCGACCTCCTCGACGGGCTGATCGACGACCACTGTCCGCCGAAGTCCGATCCGCAGGACTGGGACCTCACCGGCCTGCGCACCGAGATCCTCGCCTACTTCAACATCAACGCCGGCGGCCTGAAGCTCGAGGAGCTCGGCATCGACGAGCTCGGCGAGACCCTCTGGCAGGCGATCGAGCAGCGCTACGTCGAGAAAGAGAGCCGCCACCCCGAGGAGGTCCTCCGCGGCTTCGAGCGCGCCATCATGCTGCAGTCGGTCGACACCTCCTGGAAGGACCACCTCCTCGCCCTCGATCACCTCAAGGAGGGGATCAGCCTGCGCGGCTACGGCCAGCGCGACCCGCTCCAGGAATACAAGAAAGAGAGCTTCGACCTCTTCGAGATGATGCGCGAGCGGGTGGAGAACGACATCGTCACCAAGCTCTTCCGCTTCGAGCCGATGACCGAGGAGCAGGTGATCGAGCAACGGACTCGCCAGCAGGCGGCGGCCGCCCCGAAGATCCAGCTCTCGGCGCCGCCCAAGATCGAAGGCCAGCGCGGGCAGCAGCCCACGACCGCCAGGCCGGAGTCGAAGATCGGCCGCAACGACCCCTGCCCCTGTGGCTCGGGCAAGAAGTACAAGAAGTGCCACGGCGCGGCGGTGACGGTGGGCTGAGCGCCTCGCCGGGAAGACAAAAATCAGGGGCGGCCGTCGGGGCCGCCCTTTTCGTAGGCATCGACGGACCTGATATCTTGAAGGAACCTATGATCGATTTCGAACCCCGTCTCGCCCTCACGTTCGACGACATCTCGATCGTCCCCGGTTTCTCCGAGGTGCACCCCAACCAGGTCGAGCTGCGGACCCAGGTCTGCCGCGGCATCGAGATGAACATCCCGATCCTCTCCGCGGCGATGGACACGGTGACCGAGTCGCGCCTCGCCATCGCCCTCGCCCAGCAGGGAGGGATCGGCATCGTCCACAAGAACATGACGGTCGACGTCCAGGCCGAGGAAGTGGACCGGGTGAAACGGAGCGAGGCGGGGATGATCGTCGATCCCGTCACCATGCGCCCGGACCAGAGCATCCGCGAGGCGCTCGAGGTGATGGCCCGCTACAAGATCTCCGGCGTGCCGGTTACCGATACCCAGGGGCATCTGGTGGGCATCCTCACCAACCGCGACCTCCGCTTCGAGCAGAACCTCAACAAGACCATCCGCGAGCTGATGACCAAGGAGAACCTGGTCACCGTCCCCGAGGGGACGACGCTCGAACAGGCCAAGGCCAAGCTCCACGAGCACCGCATCGAGAAGGTGCTGGTCGTCGACCGCGAGGGCAACCTCAAGGGGCTGATCACCGTCAAGGACATCCAGAAGGCGATCCAGTTCCCGATGGCCTGCAAGGACGAGCTCGGGCGCCTGCGCGTCGGCGCGGCGGTCGGCTCCTCCGGCGACTACCTCGAACGCGCCGAGGCCCTGGTCAAGGCCAAGGTCGACCTCCTGGTGCTCGACTCCTCGCACGCCCACAGCCGCGGTGTGCTCGACGCCACGGCGACGCTGCGCGAGCGCTTCCCGGAGGTCAAATTGATCGTGGGGAACGTTGCCACGAAGGAGGGGACGCTGGCGCTGATCGAGCGCGGCGCCGACGCGGTCAAGGTCGGCATCGGCCCGGGGAGCATCTGCACCACCCGCATCGTCACCGGCGCCGGCGTCCCCCAGGTGACGGCCGTCGTCGACTGCGCCCACGCGGCGTCCGAGCATGGCGTGCCGATCATAGCGGACGGCGGCATCAAGTTCTCGGGCGACCTGCCGAAGGCGATCGCCGCCGGCGCCCACTCGGTGATGATCGGCTCGCTCTTCGCCGGCACCGAGGAGAGCCCCGGCGAGACCATCCTCTACCAGGGGCGGACCTTCAAGGCCTATCGCGGCATGGGCTCGCTCTCGGCGATGGCGCGCGGCAGCGCCGACCGCTACTTCCAGGAGGGGAGCGGCTCGCTGTCGAAGCTGGTGCCCGAAGGGATCGAGGGGATGGTGCCCTACAAAGGAAGCGTCCATCAGATGCTGCCGCAGCTCACCGGCGGCCTGCGCTCCGGCATGGGCCTCGCCGGTTGCGCCACGATCGCCGACCTCCGCACCAAGGCGCAGTTCGTCCGCATCTCCCCCGCCGGCCTGAAGGAAGGCCACGCCCACGACGTGGTGATCACCAAGGAAGCGCCGAATTATTGGGTGGAGCGGTAGAAAGGAAGCGTGGCGCGAGATCCGCCTGGGGTTGAAACCCCAGGCTGTTCAAAAGCCGCCCTTACAGGGCGGGCATCACCAACTGCTGGACGATCCGCCGCCGCCGAAGCTGCCGCCACCGCCTGAGAAGCCTCCCCCGCCGCCACCGCCGAAGCTGCCTCCACCACCGCCGCCGAAGCCGCCCGGACCGCTCGTCCACCAGCCGCCGTGGCCGCCTGAGGAGGGGACCTTCGGCAGGATCATCCGCAGAATCGGGAAGAGCACCAGCCAGACTCCGGCCGCGATCAGCCCCACGGTCAGGCCGCCGAGCGAGCCGAGGAAAAACGCGATCGGCAGCACGACGATGTAGACGATCCAGCTGCCGCTACGGATGGCGTGGAGGAGGAAGGGGCCGAGCGCGAAGAGGCCGAAGACCAGAAAACCAGGCCAAGAGCTCGATCCGCCTCCACTCTCCGTCGACTCCGCCGCGGGCGCCGGCTGCACTGCTTTGCCCTGGATCGTGCTCAGGATGGCGTTCACCCCGGCCTCGATGCCGCCGCCGAAGTCGTTCTGCTTGAAGTGCGGAATGATCACCTGGTTCTGGATGATGCTGGTCTGCAGATCGGTCAGCACCGGCTCCAGCCCGTAGCCGACCTCGATCCGCATCTTGTGGTCGGACTTCGAGACCAGCAGGATGGCGCCGTTGTCCTTCCCCTTCTGCCCCAGCTTCCAGGTGCGGCCCACCTTGTTCGCGAAGTCCTCGATCGCCTCGCCGTCCAGGCTGTCGACGGTGAGGACGGCGATCTGATCGCCGGTCTGCTTCTCGAACTGCGCGAGTTGCGCGTCGATCCGCGTCCGCTGGTCCTGCGGGATCAGATTGGCGTTGTCCTCGACGCGCCCGGTCAGCGGGGGAACGTCCTTGGCGACCGCTCCGGCGAGCGGCAGCAGCAGAAGGAGGGCAATCAGCGAGAGCCGGCGGACCATCTCACTCCCTCTCCAGGCGCAGCTCGTTGGACAGCTCGTCGGCGTCGTCCCCGGCGCGCGCCAGGTCGTGCTTCTCCAGCAGCTCGCCGCAGGCACGGATCGCCTCGATCAGCGCCGGAGCGGGCCGGGCCGCGCGAAGGCCCTGAGCGAGGCGGCGGGTGATGGCCTCCCAGGCGCCCTCCTCCACCTTCTGGTGAATGCCGGAGTCGGCGAGCAGCACGACCCGGCGTTCGAAGAGCGAGACGAAGAGGAGGATGCCGGTGCGGTTCCGGGTGCGGAAGACCTCCTGATCCAGGAAGGCGACGGCGGCGCGACGGCGGGCTCGCGCGTCGAGGCGGGGCTCGCCGGCCATCCAGCGGCGCACCGGGTGCAGCAGGGAGAGCAGATAGCCGATCGCGCCGCCGACAGGCGCCGGCAGCGCGATCCAGACTCCCATCGGAACTCCCCAGATGTCGCTCCAGCGATAGAGCGCGAGCGCCACCATCGGTCCGAGGAGCGCCCCCAGGGCCGCCCCCTTCCAGAGAGCGCTCTCATAGACGTCGCTCCGCTCTACGACGTAGGGAACGATCTCGCCGGACGTCCGCTTCTCCGCCTCCTGCACGGCGGCGCGGATGGCCTCACGGTCGGCCTGGCTGAAGAAGCGGTCGGTTTCCATGGCGATCTGGCTGGACGGCGCCGACATCCTATACCTGTTTTCACTCCGCGGGAGTATCCGACCGCTCCCGCTTGCGCTGGCTCTGGCGGCGCTTCGAGTCGAGGCGGCGCGCCTTGGCCGCGCGGGACGGGCGGGTCTTCCGGCGCGGCGTCTCCTCGCGGAGGCTCTCCCGCAGCAGCTCGGCGAAGCGCTCCACGGCCGCCTCGCGGTTTGCCCCCTGCGTCCGGTGCCGCTGCGAGGTGACCTGGAGGACGCCGTCCCGGGTGATCCGCGTCGCCAGCCGGTCGCGGAGACGAGCCTTCTGCTCCTCCGAGAGCGCGGCGGAGCCGGCGAGGTCGAAGCGCAGCGTCACCCGCGTCTCCAGCTTGTTGACGTTCTGTCCCCCAGGGCCGCCGCTCCGCGAGGTGGCGAAGGTGACCTCTTCGTCGGGGATGGCGAGATTGTCGTCGATCGGGATCATCCGTCTAGTATCCCAAGTAAGATGCCTGAAAGAACAGGAGATCCACCATGAACCGCTCGCTCCGATCCTCCTCCATCGCGCTTCTCCTGCTGATCGCGCCGCTGCTCCCCGCCCGCGCCTCCGATCCCGGACCGTCGCAGGGACCCTTCACGGTTGCCGGCAGCGTCGCGGGAGTGAGCCTCCAGAAGGTCGCGAGCAACCTCGGCTCGGTCACCAGCGTCACCCACGCCGGCGACAGCCGTCTCTTCGTGACGAATCGTCCGGGCCGCATCCTCATCGTGCAGAACGGCACCGTGCGTCCGCAGCCCTTCCTGGACATCCAGGACAAGACCACGACCGACGGCGAGCGCGGCCTGCTCTCGGTGGCGTTTCACCCCCGCTATGCCGAGAACGGCTTTCTCTTCATCGACTATACGAATCTCCAGGGCAACACCATCATCGCCCGCTACAAGGTCTCCGCCGCCGATCCCAACAGAGCGGACCCGGCGAGCGCGCGCATCCTGCTGACCATCGCTCAGCCCTACTCGAACCACAACGGCGGCCAGCTCCAGTTCGGCCCTGAC
Organism: Thermoanaerobaculia bacterium; assembly: GCA_036271335.1. GTDB lineage: Bacteria > Acidobacteriota > Thermoanaerobaculia > Multivoradales > UBA5704 > DATARR01. Next base: position 3,950 of record DATBAW010000169.1, on the reverse strand, counting down.
GGCTTCCTCTACATCGGCATGGGCGACGGCGGCTCGGCGAACGATCCCGAGTGCCGCTCTCAGGATGCGGGCATGCTGCTCGGCAAGCTGTTGCGCATCGACGTCGACCAGAACGTCACCACTTCGCCCTACTACGGCATTCCGGCCTCCAACCCCTTCCGCGGCGCCGGCGATCCGCTGAACAAGGTCTGGGCCAACGGCCTGCGCAACCCCTGGCGCTTCTCGTTCGACCGCCAGACCGGCGATCTCTGGATCGGCGACGTCGGCCAGGACCGCCGCGAGGAGATCGATTTCCAGTCCGTCGCCTCGCGGGGCGGCGAGAACTACGGCTGGAAGATCATGGAAGGCACCCTCTGCAACTCGAACGCGGCCTGCGCGGCCTCGGTGCCCGCCTGCGACTCCTCGGCCTTCACGCCGCCGGTGCTGGAGTACGACCACAATCCCGAATGCGCCGTGACGGGCGGCTACCTCTACCGCGGCACCGGCGTCTCGCAGCTCAAGGGGGACTACGTCTTCGGCGATTTCTGCTCCGGCGCAATCTGGGCCGCGGCGCGGTCAGGCGATGGCTTCACGGTGCGCCCCCTCGCGACGCAGGTACCGCAGCTCACCACGTTCGGCGAGGATGCCAACGGCGAGCTCTACGCCGCCACCCTGGACGGCCAGCTCCTCCGCTTCACCGGCACGGCGGCCGGCGGGGCCAGGAAGACCGTGGGTCTCTACGATCCCGTGGACTCCTTGTTCGAGCTCAAGAACGCCAACACGGCGAACGCCGCCGTCAAGATCGTCCGCTTCGGCCCGCGCCATAGCGGCTGGATTCCTCTGGCTGGCGATTGGGACGGCAACGGCAAGACGACCTTCGGCCTCTACGATCCGGCCACCTCGACGTTCCGGCTCAAGAATTCAACACCCGGCGGCGGCTCGGACGTGATCCTGCAGGTCGACTCCCCCTCATCGCGCGCTCTGCCGATCGCCGGCGATTGGGACGGCGACGGCAAGGACACGGTCGGCCTCTACGATCCGGCGACCCGCATGTTCTACTTGAAGAATTCGCTTTCCGGGCCGGGATTCGACGTCACCTTCACCTTCGGACCCTCGATCTCCGGCCTGATCCCGGTCGCCGGCGACTGGGATGGCGACGGAAAAGATGGCGTGGGCCTCTTCGATCCCTCCCGATCGGTCTTCTATCTGACCAGCGCCTTCCAGAACGATGCGCCGAGCGTTCAGATCCAGTTCGGTCCGCCGGGACGAGGGTCGCTCCCCGTCATCGGCGATTGGAACGGCGACGGGCAGGACGACCTCGGCGTCTACGATCCGGCCTCGGCCGTCTTCCGGCTGCGCAACTCGCTGTCGGCGGGCAACCCAGACGCGCAGTTCCGCTTCGGTCCGCGGCGGCTCGGGTGGAAGCCGCTCGCGGGCACCTGGTGAGATCACGATGACAAGGAGACCCGCGTGATGCGAAAGATCGTTCTCGCTCTGGCGCTCTGCCTGCTGCCGGCCTCGACGTCCGCTGAGCCGGCGAGGACCTACGATCTCATCCTGCGGGGCGGCACGATCTACGACGGCTCCGGCGGCAAGCCGTTCGTGGGCGACGTGGCGGTGAACGGCGATCGGATCGCGGCGGTCGGCGCGCTCGGCAAGGCCAGGGGCAAGACGGAGATCGACGCGCGCGGCCTCGCCGTCTCCCCCGGCTTCGTCAACATGCTGAGCTGGGCGACCGAATCGCTGCTGATCGACGGCCGCGCCCAGAGCGACATCCGCCAGGGCGTCACCCTCGAGGTGATGGGCGAGGGCGACTCGATGGGGCCGCTCAACGACGCCATGAAGAAAGAGATGGTCGAGCAGCAGGGGGACGTCAAGTATCCCATCACCTGGACCACTCTCGGCGAGTATCTCGACCACGTCGCGTCACGCGGCATCGCCCCTAACGTCGCCTCGTTCGTCGGCGCCACGACCCTGCGCGTCCACGAGGTGGGCTACGCCAACCGGCCGCCCTCTCCGGAAGAGCTGGCGCGCATGCGCAGGCTGACCGACCAGGCCATGGAGGAAGGCGCGCTTGGCGTCGGCTCCTCGCTCATCTACGCTCCGGCCTTCTACGCCGGCACGGACGAGTTGGTGGCGCTCTGCGAGGAGGCCGCGAAGTTCGGCGGCATGTACATCTCCCACATGCGCAGCGAGGGGAACCGCCTGCTGGAGGCGATCGACGAGCTGATCGACATCTCCCGCCGCGCCAAGCTCCCCGCGGAGCTCTACCACTTCAAGGCCGCCGGCCAGCAGAACTGGGGAAAGCTCGACGCCGCGATCAGGAAAGTCGAGGACGCCCGCGCCTCCGGGCTCAGGATCACGGCCGACATGTACACCTACACCGCCGGCGCCACCGGCCTCGACGCCTCCATGCCGCCGTGGGTCCAGGAGGGAGGGCTCGAAGCCTGGATCGGCCGCATGAAGGACCCCGCCACGCGTGAAAAGATCAAGAAGGAGATGGGCACTCCCACCGACGCCTGGGAGAACCTCTTCCTCGCCTCCGGACCGGACAAGATCCTCCTCGTCGCCTTCAAGAACGACAAGCTGAAGCCGTTGACCGGCAAGAGCCTCGCCGAGATCGCCAGGATGCGCGGCAAGTCGCCCGAGGAGACCGCCATGGATCTGGTGATCGAGGACGACAGCCGCGTGGGCACCGTCTATTTCCTGATGTCCGAGGACAACGTCAAAAAGGAGATCGCGCTCCCCTGGGTCAGCTTCGGCTCGGACGCCGAGGCGCCGGCGACCGAGGGAGTCTTCCTCAAGTCCAATCCGCATCCGCGCACCTATGGCAACGTCGCCCGGCTGCTCGGCAAGTACGTGCGCGACGAGAAGGTGATCCCCCTCGAAGAAGCAGTCCGCAAGCTCACCTCGCTTCCCGCCGCGAATCTCAGGATCCGCGACCGTGGACAGCTCAAGACGGGCTACTTCGCCGACGTCGTCCTCTTCGATCCCGCGAAGATCGAGGACCACGCCACCTACGACAAGCCGCACCAGTACGCCACCGGCGTCCGGCACGTCTTCGTCAACGGCGTCCAGGTTCTCAAGGACGGCGAGCCCACGGGAGCGGCCGCGGGTCGCGTGGTGCGCGGGCCGGGGTGGAAGGGATGGGCCGCATCCTCAAGGTAGATCGGGAGCGTTCGCCATCTCCCCGAGCACGAGGAACTGCTCGGTCAACGCCGCGTAGCCGGTCGCGTCCGCGGCGACGCGGCGCACCGGGAAGCCCCGGCAGGTCATGATCACTTCACGGGAGCCGTTCTCTCCCGGAAGATTGAGGACGGTGTCGCTCCCGCGGGTCTTCTCCTTGATCGTGTAGCTGCCCAGGAACACCGGCTGCCCCTTCCAGTAGAAGAGGTTGCCGCCCGCTCCCGTGAAGTACCACTGCTCCGAGCGCTCTCCGACGTCCACGCCTTTGAGGTTGAGGCCCGAGCCCTGCGTCTTCAGCTGAGCGAAAAGAGGGGAATCGCTAGGCGTCCAATTCCCGTCGCCGTCCACCTGATAGGTCGCCCTCTTGAGACGATCCCAGGCCAGGACGTGCCCTTGCGCGTCCCGTTCGAGCCGCACCGAATAACAGGGGGACTCGCCTGGACCGTTGACGTTGACCCGGACCACCGGAAGATCACCCTCGGTCTTCGCCGGTGCGTCGAAGGCCGCTCCCAGGAACTTGCCCGAGCGATCGAGCCGCCACACGGCGCTGTCCGCGCAGGTCGGCTGCGCGTAGATCGATTCCCGGGTCAAAATGAGTCCCGCGAAGCCGCCAGCCCCCTCCACCTTGCGCTTGAGCTTGACGGTGCTCATCTGACCCTCCGGGGTGAACCGGTAGAGGTCCAGGCTCGCCTGCGAGACCACCCACACGGAGTCGTCGGCCGGATCGACGGCGATCGCCCCGACGTCCCCCTGGGACGGGAGGAAGTGCATCTGCACGTCCAGCC
>DATBAW010000168.1:0-19583 GCA_036271335.1 Thermoanaerobaculia bacterium | reverse complement strand
CTGGGCGAGCCGGTCGAGGACGAGATCCCTGATTCGGCGTTCGAGGAGCGGGTGAAGCTGGTTCTTCGCCATCTGGGCGTGCTGTCAGACCCGGACGAAGCTGAGGCCGAGAAGCCGAGGAAAAAGTCCGCCTGACGGTCGCAGCTACCGTCGCGTCAATTCAAGTAGCGCTGGGCCTTCGCGGCTTCGTGCCAAATGCCAAGCTCTCGGAAGGTGGCATGGACTTCTTTGGCGGCCGCTCGAACTTTGCCGAAGCTTCCCTGCTGCAGCCAGACCGATACTAGTGCGAGGCCCACCATGGCTGCTTCGTAGTGCTGGCCCCTGCTGAGGAACTCCTCCCACACTCCATGTAACGCGTGCTCAGCGCGGACGAATTTACCGAGTCCTGCCATAAGCTTGCCTTCAACGCTTCTTAGCTTGAGGAGAAGGATAGGATCGGCTGTGAAGGTCTGTCGCAGGCCGCCCCCAAGGAGCAATCGGCCGGCTTCGTGGAGCTCTCCGCTCTCGACGAGAGCGTGAAGAAGGCACTCCTGGCCGACAGCGACAAGCTGAGGATCGCGGCCCGAATCGAGCAAGGTGAGGCCTTCTCGGAAGAGGCGGAGAGCGTCCGCAGGATTCTCACCATAGTGGATATTTCTGCCCATCGAGATCAATGCCCGGCCTGCGAGATGGCGGTCACTGAGGTTGAGGTAGAGTCGGTGGACCTTTCTGAGCAACTCGTTGCTCTCTGGCAGCCTCCGTTGGGAACTGCGCAGCGAAGCTTCCATGGACGCCGTCCGCGCCAGGAGATGGAGGTCGCCCGTTCCTTTGCGAAGCAAAAGTCGCGAATGGCTGAACGCTGCCTCAGCTTCGGCGAACTGGTCGTTGACTCGATAGGCATTGCCCAACTCGGCCCAGGCTCTGGCCTGCAAATCGAAGAGAGCCGCGGGCTCGTGCTCATCCGGTCGCAAGCCTTCAGCCGCCTCTACGGCGTTGAAGGCGAGCCACCTCATTTCTGGGACATCGGTGAATCTGATCTCAAAGCTCCGTTGCAGGAGAGCCTTCACCAGCGTCTGGCCTTGAAGGTTCTGCACCTGCTCGAGGGCGACGCCGTTGGCGTCTGAAGGGTGGCTGCGTAGGAACTCTAAGCTCCGCATGAGCTTTCTCTCACCGGTTTTCCGAAAGGCGTCGCGCCGCAGGGCTGAGCCGATAGCGCGGTTGCGGGGAGATTGTGGGCTGATCTTTCGGCGTCTGCCTTCCTCCGACTCTTCCAGGAGTCGATCGGGCGCTCGTTCCGACAGTTTTTGACTGCAAAACCCGCAGCCGACGAGAAAATGCCTGACGACATACTGTTGCTTGGCAGGTTCCAGCCGAGCAGCGAGGAACAGGTCAATTTCGTCGTCGGTTGGGTGTGTCATCGCTGTCTCTCAGCCAGAAACCTCCATTGTTGCATGCCGGAGACCTCTGGTCTGTCTGGCTGAGACGATAGGCCTAAGGTCGAGGCGTGGCCCGCAGGATGTCGAGGCTTCGGGCGAGGACCTGTTCATCCGAGAAGCCTTTCGAGCTCCTCCTCGCTGAGGTGATGCAGTATGGTGGATGGATCGCGAACGACCGCTTCTTTTTCAGGCCAGCTCGAACCGGAGATGAGGCTGTCGCTGGAGGCGGGTCAGGAAGTCGCAGATTTCGCCGACCAGCTGGACCGTCGCTCGCTCCAAGCGGCAGGCCTCCCGGAGACAGCGCAGCGCTTTCACCGCTTCACGAGGGATCCCCAGTTTCACGAAGGTTTCCAGCATGTCTTCGGCGAGCCGGCACACTTCGACGACCTTCCCTTGCCGCAGCCTGACCGCCGCCAGCTCGAGGCCCATAAGGGCGGCTTCATGGTGCTGCTCTCGCCGGAGGAATTCGGTCCGTACCGCATCCAAGACCCGCTCGGCTCGGTCGAGCTTCCCGAGGCCCGCCAGGATCTTTCCTTCGATGACTCTTAGCTTGAGGAGAACGATGGGATCGGATGCGAAGACCTGTCGCAAGCCACTCGCGATGAGCAGCCGACTGGCCTCGCGGAACTCTCCGCAATCGACGAGAGCATGAAGAAGGCATTGCTGACCAATGGCTGTGAGTTGCGGATCGCGCCCGGAGTCAATCAAAGCCAGGCCCTCGCGGAAGAGGCAGAGGGCTTCTAAGGGATTCCCATCGTAGTGGATGTTCCTGCCCTTAGAGATCAATGCCCGGCCTGCGAGGTGGGCGTCGCCGAGGTTGAGGTGAAGCCGGTAGATCCTATCGAGCAACTCAGAGGCCTCCGGCAGCCTTCTTTGGGCGCTCCGGAGTGAAGCTTCAAGATCCGCGACACGCACCAGGAGAAGCAAGTCCCCGGTTCCTTCGCGGAGCCGAGCCCGAGCCCTTTCGAATGCCGTCTCCGCCTCCTGAAACTCATCGTTGATCCGGTAGGCATTTCCCAATTCTGCCCAGGCGCGAGCTTGCAGGTCGCGGGCGAGCTCTCGGCTGTACTCCTCGGGGAGCAGGCTCTCCGCCGCCGTCATGGCGTGGTAGGCCAACAGGCGCATGGCCTGTGGATCCCGAAAACGTGCTTCGAAGCTCAGTCGCAGCAGAGCTTCGATAAGAGGCCATCCATGGAAAACCTTGACCTGCTGGAGGGAGAGGCCGTCATAGCCTTGGGGATGTTCCCGGATCAAGGCTAAAGCCCGCCTCAACCGCACTTGGTCCTTGCGACAGCGTGCCTCGTGTCCGGAGATCTTTGCCAGCACATGGTCAAAGACAGCGTCGAGGGACTTGTGTTCAGGGGTCACAATCGCTGGTGTCATTTCTCCGGAGAACGTTTCAAGGCATTTTGCAATCAGCTTTTCACAGAAGGTACAGCCGGAACGGAGATGCCTGACCACCCTCCGCCGCTCGGCGGGGTCCAGCCGATTGGCTACGAGAGCCCGGAGCTGCTCCTGATCCAATTGCGTCATCCATTCCCTCTCGCGTTGACCGAGATCTTCACGTCAAGTCTTTATCATTGTCGCATAGCTCTGGAGGCTACGCGAGCGGAGCTCTGGGAGCGACCGTTTGCCGCTCCCAGGATAGAGCTTCAACGGTTTCGAGTGGGTGAGGCAGCCGGGCTAACCAAGGTGTGAGGCGCGGCATTCGGCTTCGGGGCGCCGTTGGGATCAACGGATACGCCAGAATCTTTTCTCGTCAGGGTATGGCCATGGCTCAGGCCCAAAAGGCAGTCGAGCAGATGGCTGAACAGGCCCTGCCCGCTGAGCGTGGTGCCAAGCGTCTCAGCATGGCCGATGGTTCCTCCGAGAACGGCGGCTTTCGCCAGGCTGGGCGATGCGATCAGGAGAGCGGCGGCGAGGATGAGCTGTGACGTAACTCGGGACATTCTATTCCGGAACATCATGCGACTCCTTAGTGTCTGAACGCCACGCCGACATTGGCAGTGGCAAGAATGGACTTGGGAGGGCCCTTCGCCTTCGGAAGCGTCAGAGGAGGCTGGGAGCTCGACGAGCAAAGGTCTTCGAAACGAGGCTGGCGGGCAGGCTTGACTTTTCACCAAGCGATGCATAGGATGCATCATGATGGAGCATGGATAGCTTCGTAAGCGTCCAGGAACGTCAGGGGGGCGGTGTGCCTGAGCATGGCATCGGAGTATTTTACTCCCGTTCGGGTACTTCCCGCCGAAGTGGTGCGGAGCGCGTAAGGTGATCAGGTATTTCTTGATCACCTCGGCCCTTCTCTGGCTCGCTCTGGGTTTTCTCGGATTTCTGGTCCTCGGTAGAGCCCCAATGTTCGGCGAACGGGGGTCCAACGTCCTCATGTTTCCAGCTATTTTGCTTTGGAATATAGGGGTCCGACGTATATTGGTTGATTCCGCTCACGGCCCTCCTTTCCTTAACCTGCCGGGGCTCTTGCTGGTTTATTTTCTTCCAGGCTCATCCGTTCTTTGGTGGGTCGGAAGGTGGCGGCCTTGGAAGAAATGACTTGCCGGTGGGAGAAGCTCCTGCCCTTTTTCGTTCTGGCCGTCGCGGCGACAATCGCCCATGCGTGTCACGTGGCTCCGCCTTCCCGGGAACCCGTTCCCGTCGAGGTCTGGCGCCGCGGTGACGATGGATTGACGTTGAGGTTCGCAGAGGCCCTGGAGACCGCTTTTCGGCCGCTGACAAGATGAGAAGCCTCAAGTCTGACTGAGACTGCTTCCCGTCATTCGTCCGTTCGCCCTCAGTCCTTTCTCCCTCAGACCAGATAAGCCTTGGCCCTGGCGGCCTCTCGGTGAACTCCCAGGTCCCGGAATGTGATGTAGCACTCTTGGGCGTTTCGGCGCAGGTCCCCGAATTTTCCATGTCGGAGCAAAATTGGAAGCAGGTCCTGGAGGACGAGCGCGGCGTCGAAGCCCAACCCCAGGTCGAGAAAATCGGCGCGCACCCCCAACAGGGTGGTCCCGGCGCGTGGAAGCTTGTCGAGCCCTCCCATGAGCCTGCCCTCGCTCCAGCGGATCCTGAGAAGATTGAGCGGGTCGCCGGAGAAAGCCTGGCGCAGGCCGCTCTTCAACAAGAGCTTGCCGCCTTCCTGATGGTTCCCGCTCGACACAAGAGCATAAAGAGCATTGAGCTGAGCGATGGGACGAAGCGACGGATCGCGGCTCGGGTCTAACAGGGAGAGGCCTTGCTGGAGGATCTGAAGGGCTTTCAGGGACTGCCCCTGATGCTCAAGGCAAGTTCCCAGCGAGATCAGCGTCCGACCTACCAAGTGCCGATCCCGCAACCTCATGTAGAGCCGGTAGGCTCCGTCGAGCAACTGGCTGGCTGCGGTCAGATTGCCCTGACTCACCTTGAACGAGCCTTCAAGGACTGCCAAGTGGGCCAGAAGCTTCAAGCTGCCGCTGCCCTGGCGTAGTGCAGCCCTGGCGCGATCGAACGCCGCCGCGGCCTCGGCGAGCTCATTGTTGACTCTGTAGCCGTTGGCGAGGCTGGCCCAGGTTCGCGCCTGGAGGTCAAATCTGGCCTGAGAGCTGCCCTCTGGAGGCAGGCTCTCGATCGCCTTCACGGCGTTGTAGGCGAGCCATCGCATCGCCTGGGGGTCACGAAAACGGAGTTCGAAGCTATGCCGCAGGAGGCTCTCCGCGACCTCCGGGCCGGACTCCACCTGCGCTCGCCGGACCGGGCCGGCGCTCTTGGGGCTTTGGCGCAGAAGGTCCAAGCTCAGCGCGAGCCTTTCCTGCTCCACCTTTTGCTGCACCTCCTGCCGTAGAGCGCTGGCGAGGGCACGGTCGCGCAGGGAGGCCGCCGTCGCCTCGTCCACCTCCTTCTGGAGGTGGCTGGAAGGCGCCATCTGGAGGAGCTTGCTGCCACAGAGACGGCAGCCGGCAAGGAGATGGCGCGCGGTGTTCCCGGCGTCCGCGGGGGAGAGGCGGCGGGCGAGGAACCGCTCCAGTTGGGCCTCACTTAGATGCTGATTCACCCTCTCATCTCCTCTTCAGCGGGCTCGGAATCTCATCATCGCATATCCGAATCGCTGAACTTAGTGCAGCAAAATCATAGTTGTGTGGATTCTGTAGCATCAATCTACAGAAGAGGGGTTGCGTTCGACCAGAATGATGCATATAGTGCATCAAGTCGTATCCGCCGAGCCGCCCGGAAACGAACCGTGGCCTCCGGTCATTCCGGGGACCGCCGCGATTCCGGGTTCGGACCGAAGCCGTTTCTTGTCGAAGGGCCAGCCGCTCTTCGTGTGGAGAGTCGAGATGATGGGACATCGAAGCCTGAGCCGTCTGCTGGTGCTGCTGGGGATCCTGCTGGCCTGGCCCGCCTTGGCGGCGGCCGGCGACCTCGGGAACGCCCAGCTGGTCATCGCCGGGAGCCAGTTGACCGTCTCTCCGGAGAGCCAGACGGTGCCGTTCGACACGCCCACCATCGTCGAGACCCATCTCGAAGGCTACGACGCGAGCCGCGGCGTGATCCCCGCCGATCTGCGGGTGCTCGCCGACTTCACCGGCCCCGAGATCGACGGCGTCCTGGTGCTGGAGACGACTCCGAACCAGCCGTTCCACATTCCAAGCCTGCGCCAGCAGGGGGAGTACCGGCTCGACAACATCCGTCTGATGCAGGGGAGCGCGCTGCTGGCTTACGCTGCACCCCGTTCATCGGCGGTGCTGGTCACCCAGGTGCTGATCACCCGCGTCACCTCGCGCGCGCTGACCCTGGACGAGATCCGCAGCTACGGCATCGTCGTCGACGACAGCAGCTTCCAGGCCTTCAGTTTCACCTTCGCCTTCGCGGTGGCCGGCGAGACGGTCAACTACAACGTGCCGGTGCTGATCTACAGCCAGGGCGGAAGCGAGCAGGCGGTCCTCTGGCAGGGGTCGAACTTCGAGGCCTCCCCCTGGCGTTCCTCGTCGGCCCATTTCGAGCCGCCGCAGATGGCCCCCTTCCAGCTCCAGTTCGCGTCGACGCCCGGGGACACCACGAACGGAGGGTGCACGGACCCGGAGGGCGATTGCGCCAAGCCGGACGTGCTGCCGATCCCCGGCGTGATCCTCTTCCCGACCAACATCAGCCTGCTGCACCAGTTCTTCTCGGTGGTGCTGATGGCGCAGAACGGCGCGCCGGCCGGCGACCCTCTCACCATCCGCGACCTGACGGCCAGGGTCACCCTGCCGCCCGGCCTGCGCCAGGCCAAGACGGCTCCGCCCACGCCGCTCGGCGTGCCGATCCCGGTGCGCGTGCCGGGGCCGGACGGCATTCTGGGCACGGCGGACGACATCACGTTCCTGGTGGCGCAGGCGACCGGACAGGCGGAGGTGGACGTCGAGGGGCTGACGGAGGGGACGCACATCGTGCGCTTCGATCTCGACGGCATCCTGGAGGGGCTGCCCGGCAACCAGATCCGGCGGGTGACCGGCCAGGCGCAGGGGGCGGTGCTGGTGCGCGACCCCACCCTCAACGTCACCATCACGCATCCCGACGTGGTGCGGACGGACGAGGCGTACACGCTGCTCCTCACGGTCACCAACACCGGCAACACGCCGGCCAACCAGCTGACGGTCCGGCTGCCGGCCGAGAAGCTCTCCGGCGTGCAGGTGGTGGGGGAGAGCGAGAAGACGGTGACCGTGCAGCCCGGGGACGCGGAGCTCGTCGAGTTCCAGCTCAAGTCGCTGCGCACCGGCCGGGTCACCGCCACGGCCGCGCGCAGCGACTCGTCGTCGGTCACGGCGGTGTTCGACCTCACGATGGGGGTGGGCGAGAACGGCATCCCGCTGTCGCCGAACGCGATCATCCTGCCGGACTCGACGAGCTCGCTGCCGCCGGACCTGCTGCGCAGCGGGCTCAGCCTGGTCGGCCTCGGCTTCTCGCTGGCGACCGCGCCGCCGTCGCTCCTGCGGCCCGACCTGCCGCAGGTCTCGCGGTCGCTGGTGGACCAGCGCGTCTTCGAGTTCGCGGAGGCGGGGAGCCAGGTCTCGCTCGGCGAGGAGATGTTCGACAGCGCCGCCCAGTTCGCGTCCGAGTGGACGGGCGCCCGCGATGCCGACTGGGACTGGGATCTGCTGCGGCGCACGACGCAGAAGGGGGCTCAGGTCGGCGTCTCTCTGGGCACGATCTTCGCCGTGGAGGCGGCCCAGCATTCGCCGCAGGAGGCTTTCGACCGTTTCGCCAGCACCACGGGCTATCTGGCGACGATGGAGGGCGCGCTCGCCACCGGCTCGGGGGTGACCCTGGAAGTGGCCAGCCGTACCGGCGGCCAGCGGCTGAAGGGGGACGGCAATGACGCGGAGCGGCTCCGCGAGCTGCCGTTCGGCGACGTCTTCAACCTCGGCAATAATCTTGGCAACGCCCAGATGGCGCTGCTGGCGGTGCCGGAGCCGGGCGGCTACCGCGCGCGCATCCAGGCCGCCGCCGCCGTGACCGCGGGCCTGCATCTGCTGGTGCCCGCCGCCGACGGATCGTTGCGGATGGTGCGCTGGGCCAGCGTGCCGCTCGCCGCCGGCGGGTCGGCCACGGTCGAGTTCCTCGCCACCGACTCGACGTTCACCCTGGCCGTCGACACCCAGGGGGACGGCATCGTCGACGCGCAGATCTCCGGGAGCGTCGAGGTGCTGCAGCGGCGCCCCTTCCAGGCCCTCGCCGCGGTGCAGAACGCCAGCGTCGATCCTACGGGACACGTGGTGGACGTCCTCTTCACCAGCGACGTCGATCCCGCCGCGCTGGTGCCGGGCGATCCGCGCAAGTTCACGATTCCGGGCAAGGTCTCGAACGGCGGCTCGGTGCAGGCCGAGATGGACGTGACCGACGGCGCCGGCAGCACCGTCTCCAATCCTTTTGCCGGCCTGCGCAACACGCGGATCGTGCGGGTGGTGTTCAACAATCCGCTGTCGCCCTATGCGCAGCAGGAGATGACGGTGAGCGGGGTGACGGACCTGTCGGGCGCGGCCGCGTCCTCCACCACGCTGCGGGTGCGGACCACGGCCACCGATCCCGGCATCCTGGTCGCGGGGAGGGTCTATGGCTCGGACGGCAATCCGGCCCCCTTCGCGCTGGTCGAGTTGCGGGAGAGCGACCTCTGCCTCTTCTGCGCCGACACCTGCAGCACGCACAAGACCGCGGCGGTGCAGGCGGACGCCGGCGGCAATTTCCTTTTCGACTACGTCCGCCAGACCGATTGCAGCGACGTCTATCAGCTCAAGGCGACCGATCCGATCTCGCAGGAGAGCGGCACGGCGACGGGACGGGTGCGGCTGATCGGCCAGCAGGTGCAGCTCGACGTGGTGATGCTCGGCCGTGGCACGATCAACGGCCGGGTCACCTATGACGACGGCACGGTGCCGGCCGGCGCGCGGGTGATCGCCGACAGCCCGGTCTTCCGCCAGGGGCGGGCGGCCAGCCTCGACGCCAACGGCAACTATTCGTTGACCAACGTGCCGGTGGGCACGACCACCCTCTCGGCGACCGACGGCCAGGGGCGGTTCACGGTGACCACCATCGAGCTCCCGGACGCCGGCAGCGTGGTGAATCACGACCTGGTGATCCTGCGCCGGCCCGACCAGCCGGTCGCCACCGGCGACGTGCGCGGCGTGATCTACCGTCCGGACGGCACGACGCCGGTCTCGGGGGCCTACGTGGCGCTCTACGTCGACGGCAACCTGGTGGGGGTGAAGAACAGCGCCGCCGACGGCACGTTCGACTTCGGTCCGGTGCCGGTGGGCAGCGGCGAGATCGAGACCTTCGAGGGGGTGACCGGCGAGTCGGGGGTGCAGGTCTATTTCGACGTCAAGCCCGATCAGGTCAACGCCGTGAACCTGGTGATGCGCGACGAGCGGGGCGTGGTCGAGGGCTACGTCTACCACCAGACCGCAGCGGGCAACGTGCCGCTGTTCGGCATCGTGGTGTGGGCCGAGGGCACGCCCTTCCAGACGGTCACCAATCCCCAGGGCTACTACCGGCTGGAGGGGGTCTTCGCCGGCACGCGCAACATCTCGGCCGCCGACACGCAGCGCCAGGTGAAGGTGTCGCAGCCGGTGACGATCGGCGACGAGGGGCAGGTCGTGGAGCGCAATCTCTACTTCCAGGACACCGCCGTCAGCGGCATCGCCGGCGTCGTGCTGGGCTACGACGGCAATCCGGCCGGCGGCGCCACGGTCCACCTCGCGAACGGCGATCAGAACTGGTTCCGGACCGCGACGACGGACAGCTCCGGGCAGTTCCAGATTTCGGATCTCGGCGTCGGCACCTACGGCGTCCACGCCTTCAAGGGCGCCGCGGGAGGCGCGGTGGGAGCGACGGTCCGCTTCGCCGGCGACACGCCGTTCGTCACCATCGCGTTCAAGAAGGGCGCGATCCACGGCGTGGTGAAGGTCGACAACGGCGGCGCCGCGCCGGTGGGCACGAAGGCGGTGATCACCTATCGGACGACGGTGGTCCGCCTCGAGCTGGTGGGGCTCGATCTCGAGTCGCACACGCTGGAGACCAGCGACGACGGCACCTTCGACATCCCCGACGTGCTGGCGGGCCCCTACGTGATCACCGCCAGCAACGCCTTCTACGGCAGCCAGACGGTGCGCGGCACGGTGGCCGGCAACGGCACCGAGACTGTGGCCGTCACCTTCAACGGCACCTCGACCGGCACGGTGCGCGGCGTGGTGCTGGCTCCGGACGGCGTCACGCCGGTCGCGGGCGCGACGGTCAAGCTGGTGCATCCGAGCTTCAGCACCTATGACGTGACCTCCGGCGCCGACGGCAGCTTCGCCTTCGAGCTGGTGCCGCCGGTGGCCGCGTCCTTCCCGGTCAACGTCACGGCGAGCGACGGCCTGATCTTCCGCCAGGCGCAGGCCTGGGTGCAGCTCAACAAGCCGGGGCAGGAGCTCGACCTCGAGATCGTGCTGCCGCAGCAGGGCGCGATCTCGGGGACGGTGGAGGACAGCGACGGCACGCCGGTGCCCGGCGCCGTGGTGACCCTCCAGGAAGGCTCCTATCCGCACCGCAACCTGATCGTCAACGCCGACGCCGGCGGCAGCTTCGCCTACCAGAACATCTTCGCCGGCACCGTCACCCTGTCGGCGAAGGCGCCGTCGCTCGGCGGTCTGGGGGGCAAGACCACCACCCAGATCACCGCCGAGGGGCAGCAGGTCACCGGCGTCGTGATCTCCCTCGAGCCGACCGGCAAGATCGCCGGCCGCGTGACCAGCCCGGTGGACGGCTCGGCCGTCCCCTCGTCCGAGATCCACCTGCTGCGCGGCGGCCGCCTGTTCGACACCGTCACCGCCGGTCCCGACGGCAGCTTCGAGTTCGCGCTGCTGCCGCTGGCAACCTACGACCTGACCGCTTTCGATCCTCATACCGGCCGTTACGGCCAGCGTCTGAGCCTCGTCGTGGCCGCCAACGATCAGGTGGTGGCGGGGGACTTCGAGCTCGAAGCGCGCGGCAGCGTCGGCGGCCACCTCTACGAGTCGGGCACCACCGTGGGCGTGCCGGGAGGCACCATCCGGCTCCAGACGGATTCGATCGTCGGCTTCACCACCTACAGCAGCACGGACGCGGACGGCGCCTACCAGTTCGGGGGGATTCCGCAAGGGACCTTCCAGCTCTTCGGCCGCGAGCCGGTCGGGCGGCGGCGCGCCACCGGCCGGGGGGAGATCACCAGCGAAGGCGAGCAGGTGACGCTCGACCTCTTCCTCGATCCCCAGGCGACGCTGTTCGGCAGCGTGCTCAATCCGATCGGCGCGCCGGACGGCGTGTTCCCGAACGCCAACACCGTGATCTATCAGGACGGCCAGATCATCGGCGCCACCCTGGACAGCAACTATTCGTTCCCGGGAGTCATCGTGGGACGCTCCTACGAGCTCTACGCCCAGGAGGTCGGCGGCGGGCATGGCGGCCAGGTGTTCGGTACGGTCAGCACCGAAGGCCAGGTGCGGGTGGACGTCCGCGTGCACCCGATCGGCTCGGTGAAGATCAACGTCCTGGACAGCTTCGGCCATCCGGTCCCCGGCGCGCAGATCGATATGTGGGACCAGACCTACTACGGGGACTTCAGCGGTTTCGAGCGCTTCCGGGGCGACACCGGCAGCGACAACTCGCTCACCTTCCAGTCGGTGGGCGAGGGGAAGCTCTCGGTCTACGTCACCGATCCGGCCACCGGGCTCCAGGGCTCCGTCGGCGGCGCGTTGAACCTGGACGGCCAGATCGTCGAGATCAACGTCTCCCTGCAGAATTCCGCGCAGATCACCGGCCACGTCGTGCTGCCGGACGGGACCACTCCGGCGGCCCAGGCGCTGGTGGCCATCCAGACGGCGGGCCGCACCCTGACCCTCTATACCGACGACACCGGGGCGTTCACGCTGCCCTCCCTGCCGCTGGGGAGCTTCCTGCTGGTCCTCGAGCAGCACCTGGGGCCGGGCACCCGCGAGGTGCGCGGCACCCTGACGAGCAACGGCCAGCTCCTCGACCTCGGCACGGTGGTGCTCGACGCCGTCGATCCGCAGGTGGTCGCCATGACGCCGGCCCCCGGGGCCGTGGACGTGCCGCGCACCGCCACCGTGACCGTGCGCTTCAGCGAGCCCATGGACACCACCCGCAACCTGGTGGGCAACCTGGTCCGCATCGAGACGGCGGCCGGCGTGCTGGTGGGCGCCGACGCGGTCTGGATCGACGGCGACACGGCGGTCCAGGCGACCCCGCGCCAGCCGCTGGCCAACGCCTCCATCTTCCGCCTCACCGTCGACCGCGGCCAGCTCTTCGACAAGGCCGGCCGCGAGCTCGCGCAGTCGGCGCAGACGACGTTCACGACGGCGGACCAGGTGCCGCCGGCGGTGATCGCCGTCACCCCCGCCAGCGGCGCCCGGCAGGTGCCGCTCGATGCGCCGCTGCGGGTGACGTTCAGCGAGGTGGTCGATCCGGCGACGCTCTCCGGCTCGGCCCTGCAACTGACCGACCTGACCGCGAACGCGGGCGTCTCCACGACGTTCTTCCCCGACCCGACGGGACGCTCGGTGACGGTGAATCCGGTCACGGCCCTGATGGACGGCCATCGCTATCAGCTCACCGGTCAGGGGGTGGCCGACACCGTCGGCAACGTGATGCCCGTGCCCTTCGTCCTGACGTTCCAGGCCCTGGACGCCACGGCGCCGTCGGTCGCCATCACCCAGCCCGCCGCGGATGGCGTGCAGGTCCATTCCGGCGACCGGCTGACGGTGAGCGCCAACGTCACCGATCTCTCGGCGGTGTCCGGCGTCACGCTGCGGCTCGGCAATTGGAGCCTGACCAAGACCGCGCCCCCCTACTCCTGGCTGGTGCCGGCGCCGATCGTCACCAGCGCGGGCCCGGTCTCGCTGCAGATCGACGCGGTCGACGAATGGGGCAACCACGGCACCGCGAGCCGGAGCCTCCAGGTGACGCCGCACGCCAACGCCAACGCTCCCCAGGTGGCGCTCCACTGCCTGCCGGGTGGGGTGCCGGCGGGCCTCGAGATCGCGGTCCCCTTCCATGCCTCGGACGACGAGAGCATCGCCAGCTACCGCCTGACCGTGAACGGCCAGGAGGTGACCGCCGTGCCGCTGGTCGACCAGGCCGCGATCGACGTCTCCCTGCTCTGGACGGTGCCGGCGTCCGCCCATCCCGGCGACGTCTTCACCCTGCGGATCGAGGCTACCGATTTCGCCGGCAACACCGGCAGCGCGGAGGTGCCCCTCACGGTCAACGCCGCGACCGTCCTGACGGCGAGCCAGATGCTCGACAGCTCGTTCAACGGGCAGTCGCTGATGCTGTCGCAGGGGACGTTCACGCTGTCGGGTCCCGTGCATCTCGCGGCCCTGACGCTGACCCGCGGCGCCCGCGTGACCGCGGCGGCCGGCAGCAGCCGGCTCGACCTCGCGGTCGACGGCCGGTTCGAGGTCGGCTGCGACGCGACGATCGACAGCTTCAAGCTCGGTTTCGCGGGCGGCACCGCGCAGCACCTGACGGGCCATGCCCCCGACGGCGTCACCACCTCCCAGGGCGATGCCGGCGGCTCCCACGCCGGGGTGGGCGACCTCGGCGACATCGCCGGGGCGGCCGGCGGGATCTTCGACAGCGTTTACCAGCCGGCCTCTGGCGGCGGCGGCGGCGGCTTCCACGTGAACCAGGAGTATGGGAGCAGCGGCGGCGCGGGGGGCGGCATGCTCGCCTTGCAAGCCGGCGAGCTGGTGCTCGACGGACGCATCCTGTCGCGCGGCGAGACCCGGCCGGTCCCGGGCGAGCAGGGGGGCGGCGGCGCGGGCGGTACGGTCGCGATCCAGGCCGCGGCGCTGCACGGCGGCGGCACGATCGAGGTCTCGGGAGGCGATTCCAGCGGCTGCTCGTCCGGCGCGGGCGGCGGCGGGCGGGTCGCTCTGCGAGTCAGCGACCTCACCGGCTTCGACCCCGGCGCGCAAGTCCTGGCGTGGGGCGGCTCCCACCCCGGTTGCAGCAACCAGCCGGTGAAGTACGGTGCCCCGGGCACCCTCTACGTCTTCGACGCGAGCTCGACCTTCGGCCGGTTGATCGTGGACGCCGGCCAGGCCGGCTCCGTCGATCGTACCGGTCCGGCGACCGAGCTGCCGGCCCTGGGCAGCGGCGCGGTCACCGCCTGGTCGGTGGCGGGAGCGGACGCCTGGGTGAGCGCCGCGACGGCTTTCCAGCCGGAGTGGCTCGGCGCCTGGATGGACCTGAAGGACGCGTCGGGCACGTCGGTGGGCAGTGGCTTCAAGGTTGCGGAGATCGACGCTCAGGGACGGGCGCGGCTGGCCGGTGCCGCCGCGGTCACCGGCGCGGCGAGCTGGACTGGCGAGTACCGCTTCGACGGCATCGACCTGCGCCACGGCGCGGGTCTGAGCGGCAGCACGCCGGTCGCCGGCCAGGAGGTCGTCCTCCAGGGCGACACGGCCCTCACCGGCGACGTGACGGCAACGAACGTGACGGTGAAGGCCGGCGCGCGGGTCCATCCCGTCACCGGCGGCACCCTGCGCTTCCACGTGGCCTCCCGGATGACGGTCGAATCCGGCGCCGTCGTGGACGTCCGCAACCTCGGCTATGCCGGCGGCGAGAAGGTCCATCACCCGGTGGCCTACGGACCGCCCGAGGTGGCCCCCTCGCAGCCCGCGAACGGCGGCTCCCACGGTGGCGCCGGCGGACCGGGGACCAGCAACACCGGTCCCGCCGGAGGTGTGTTCGACAGCGTCTACCAGCCCGGGATTCCCGGCGGCGGCGGCGCCATCACCGACCACAGCTTCTATGGCAGCAACGGCGGCGCGGGCGGCGGCCTCGTCGCGATCGACGCCGCCGAGCTGGTGCTCGACGGCCAGATCCTGGCCTCGGGCGAGACCCGGATCACCACCAACGAGGCGGGCGGTGGCGGCGCCGGCGGCGCGGTCGCCATCCAGGCGGGAACCCTGCGCGGGGCCGGCGCCATCGACGTCTCCGGCGGCGACGCCAACGGCTGCGGCGGCAGCGGCGGCGCGGGCGGCGGCGGCCGCGTGGCGCTCCGCGTCCAGACCTTCGACGGCTTCGTCGCCGCGAACCAGGTGACGGCCTTCGGGGGCGTCCGCAAGGACTGCGAGGGCACGCTCAATCAGGCCTACTACTACGGCGCGGCGGGCACGATCTTCACCTCCGATTCCACCGCCACCTATGGCCGTCTGGCCGTGGATGCCGGACAGGTGAGCGGGGCCGATCGGGTGGGCGTGGCGACCGAGCTGCCGCAGCTCGCGGCGGGGGCCGTGGTGAGCCTCCAGGCTGCCGGTTCAGACGCCTGGCTGACCGCGGCGGCGAGCTTCCAGCCGGAGTGGCTCGGGACCTGGGTGACGCTCCAGGACGCCTCCGGCGCGCCTCTCGGCACCGGCTTCCAGGCGATGGAGGTCGACTCGCAGGGACGGCTCCGGCTGGCCGGCGCCGCCACGGTGAGCGGCGCCGCGGGCTATCGGGGCGAGTACCGCTTCGACGCCGTCCAGCTGAGCCATGGGGCCGGTCTCTGGAGCGCGACGCCGATCGCGGCCGGGGACGTGACTCTCGGTGGTTCGGCCGGCGTCGGCGACGGCCTCTCGGCGACGACGATGACGGTTCTGGCCGGTGCCGCCGTGCGGCCGGTGTCGGGCCAGACGGTCCATCTCAAGGCCAGCGGCACGCTGACCGTGCAGGCCGGCGGCCGCGTCGACGTCTCGGGCCTCGGTTACGCGGCCGGCGCCAACGGCCACCCCGACGGCTGGGCGCCCGACGGCGTACGAGGCTCCACGCTGGGTGGCGGCGGCAGCCACGGCGGCTCCGGCCTGAGCTGGAACGGTCCCGACGCCGGCGGCGAGATCTACGACAGCCTCTTCGCCCCCGCTCTCGGCGGCGGCGGCGGCTCGGAGGGTGGGGCCTACTACAGCATCCACGGGATCGCCGGCGGCGGCGTGGTCCAGCTCGAGGCCGGCACGCTCGACCTCGAAGGCGACCTCCGCGCCCGCGGCGCGGACGACGACGATGCCGGCACCGCCTCCGGAGCCGGCGGCTCGGTGCGGATCACGGCGGCGACGGTCACCGGCGCCGGCCACATCGACGCCTCCGGCGGCTTCGCCCGCTCGTGCTCCAGCCACAACGACGTCGGCAGCGGCGGCGGCGGCCGGGTGTCCCTCGCCGTCGGCGCCTTCAGCGGCTTCGATCCCGCGGTCCAGGTGCTGGCGCAAGGGGGACCGCGCTACAGCTGCGACCGCTCCACCGCGACCTTCGCCGCGCCCGGGACGGTCTTCACCAGGCTGCCGTCGCAGACCTACGGCACCCTCCGCGTCAATCAGGGTGCCACGGGCACGCCGACGGTCGCCTGGACGGCCCTGCCCAGGATCGGTCGCGGCACGGTCGGCGCGGTCACCGCGGCCGGCTCCGATCTCTGGATCACGCCGGCGGACGCCAATGCCACATTCAGCCTCGGCGTCGTCGGCCTGTGGGTGTCCGCCGGCGGCACCGACTACCTGATCCTCGACGAGAGCGCGGACCGGCGGCAGCTCCTGCTGGCCGGAGCGGCGGGGCAGATCACGCCGGGCGCGGCCTTCTTCGGCGTCTACAAGCTCGACGCGGTCAGCGTGGCGGGCGGCGCCCGGCTGACCTTCGGCGACGACAAGACGGTGCTCGGCACCGTCAACGTCGACGCCATCTCCACCCTCCAGTACGCGGACTACAACGCGCCGACGGTGGCGATCACCCTGCCCACGGCGTCGACCTTCACCTCCGGCGATCCGATCGCCGTCGCGGCGACGGCCACCGACGACCGGAGCGTCAGCCAGATCCTCTTCCGCCTGGGCTCGAACAGCTCGATCGACACCCAGGCCCCCTACCAGTGGTCGACGTTCGTGCCCTCGGTCGCCACGGCGACCGACCTCGAGCTGCGCGCCGAGGCCACCGACGCCGCCGGCAACCTCGCCGTGGCGACGAAGACCCTGCATGTGCAGCCGCTGGCGCCCACGTCGCCCCCGACCGTCGCCTTCCTCTATCCGGGGGCCGGTGCGCTGCTGCCCATCGGGATCGGCGTCGACCTCCAGATCCAGGCCACCGACGACCGCGGCGTCGAGCGGGTGGAGCTCTACGTCGACGGCGCCGCGACGCCGCTGACCGTGCTCACGGCGTCCCCCTACAACTACCACCTGGACGCGCCGGCCGGCGCGGTCGACGGCCAGATCCTCAACCTGCGGGCGGTCGCCTACGACTACTCGCGGCAGACCGCCGAGGCGACGATCCCGGTGCGGGTGATCCAGCCGGGGACGGTGATCAGCTCCGGCAAGACCCTCGACACCACCGACATCAGCCTCGACGGCACCAGCGTCGTCGTTGCCGGCGGCACGCTGGTCGTGACCGGCCCGCATACCTTCCGCGACCTCGTCGTGCTCGACGGGGCGAACGTCATCCATCCCTCGACGTCGCCGACGCAGGAGTACCACCTCGACCTGACGATCCAGCGCGACCTCTTCGTGGCGCAGGGGGGCAAGATCGACGTCACCGGCCGCGGCTACAAGGGAGCTCCCGGCATCGGTCAGCGCTCTTGGGGCTATGGCAACGTCCAGACCGAAGGCGCCGACGACGGCGTCGGCGGCAGCTACGGCGGTCGCGGCGGCGTGTTCGACGGCTCGAGCCCGATCTACGGCAGCTTCTACGATCCGGCCGATCCTGGCGCCGGGGGAGGCGCCACCAGCTCTTCGGGGGGCTCGACCGGAGGCGGCGTGGTGCGCGTGACGGCGAGCGGCAACGTGGTCGTCGACGGGACGATCCTCGCCGGCGGCGGTGGCGGCTTCGCCGGTGGGGGCGCGGGGGGCTCGATCCGCCTCAACGGCGTGGCCATCCGGGGCGCCGGCTCGATCCAGGCGTCGGGGAGCGGCTACGGCGCCGCCGGTGGCAGCGGCGGCCGGATCGCGCTCTATGCCGCCACGATCGATTCCGGATTGGTGACGCGTGTCCAGGCCCCGGGCGGCAAGATCTCCTCGATCGATGCCACCACCTGGGGCGCCGCGGGAACGGTCTTCGTCAAGCCGGACAGCCAGCTCTTCGGCGATCTCATCCTCGACAATGCGGGGATCGCCTCGACCCAGCTCACCGAGCTGCTGCCGGTCGGCAGCGGCATCGTGGACGCGGTCTCCACCGACAGCTTCACGGACAACGAAGCCGACTTCCGGCACGTCCTGGGCGCTGCCGACGTCGTGTTCAACGGCGACTTCGCCCATCCCTACACCATCACCGGCAACTCTCACCACGGCACCGCGCTGACGCTCCAGGTGCCGGCCCCGCCGCTGTCGGCGGCGGTGCACGTCGGCGATTCCTACCAGGGGCTCTACCGCTTCAACCGGGTCGTCGTCCGCGGCGGCGCGCGGGGGATCGCCCGCGACCAAGTGACGCTGACCTCGCCCAACACGCCGGAGGTCGCGAGCGGCTCGGCCTGGACGTCCGGATATACGCTGCCGACGATCCAGATCACCAGTCCGGCGGTGGGCGCGGCCTACACCTCGGGCAGCACCTTCACGGCGGCCGTGACCCTGCAGGACTCCCTGGGCGTCCACGACGTGCAGCTCCTGTTCAACGGCCAGAGCTCGACGGTGACGTCGACTCCGTTCAGCTTTAGCCCGGTGGCTCCCGAGGTGACGCAGGGGACCGATTTCCCGCTCGCTTTCACGGCGACCGATCTCTCCGGCAACCGGCTCACCGCGACGCGGTCCGTCCACGTCGATCCCGCGGTCGATCCGTCGGCTCCCGTGGTGACGCTCGCGAGCTGCCACGCCGCCGGCACGCCGACCAACGCGGTGAATTCCGGCGATCTCGTCACGCCGGGCGTCGCGATCACCATCCCGTTCGTCGCCACCGACGACCAGGCCGTGCAGAGCTACTCGCTGGTGGTCAACGGCACGACCGTACAGACGGTCGGCAACCTCAACCAGGCCACCGTCCCGGCCGTTCTGACCTGGACACCGCCGGCGAACGCCGCCGCCGGGTCCATCTTCAATCTCCGTGTCGAGGCTCGCGACTACTCGGGAGAGGTGGGCTTTGCTGCGCTGACCCTTGCGGTGCCGGCGGGATCGTTGCTGACCGGGACCCAGACTCTGACCTCGGCGGTCAACGGCCAGTCGCTCGTCCTGGGAGCCGGGACCTTCATGGTCCAGCAGCCGCTCAGCCTGGCCTCCCTGACGCTGCTCAACGGCGCGAGGGTGGTGGGTCTCTCCGGCGGCACGACGAGCCTCACCACGTCAGGGGCTCTGACTCTCCAATGTGGCGCGGTGCTGGACGTGAGCGCCCTGGGCTATGCGGGCGGCCTGACGGCGAGCTCGCCGGGAGGCGCTCCCGCGGGAATCACGGCGTCGGCTTCTGACGCGGGCGGCAGCCACGGCGGAACGGGTGCGCTGGGCAGCACCGCAGGCCCGGCCGGCGACATCTACGACAGCGTGTACCAGCCTCAGCTCGGCGGCGGCGGCGGCTCGCTGCGGCTTGCCGCCACCGGTCGGCATGGCGGCAATGGCGGCGGCCTGCTGACGCTCAACGTGGGTCAGTTGGTGCTCAACGGCCAGATCTGGTCGCAGGGTGAGCAGCGGCCGAACCCCGGCAACACCGACTCGTCAGGAGCGGGCGGCAGCGTGTCGATCACGGCGG
>DATBAW010000167.1:0-9927 GCA_036271335.1 Thermoanaerobaculia bacterium | reverse complement strand
CGGCTTCGCCGCCGCCGGCTTGGCGTGGGGATCAGGCAGGATCTGGCGGAGGTACGGTCGGGCGCCGCGGGCGGCGTCCCAGTTCTGCGGGTAGCCGAGGGAGACCTCCTCGAAGCGGACGCCGTCGCGGAGGTGGGTGGCGCGGATGTGGAGGTGGCCGTAGACCACCGCGCGCGCGCGGAAGCGGGTGTGCCAGTCCTGGGTGAGGCGGGTGCCGCACCAGATGGAGAAGCGGGGGATGCGCGGCAGGATGGCGAGGTCCTGGCGCAGGGGAAAATGGTTGATGATCACCAGCGGCGCCTGCTCGGCCGCCGCGGCCAGCCGCGGCTCGGTGAGACGGACGCGCTCGTGGCACCAGGCTTCGCGCGAGGGGAACGGATCGGGATGCAGGAGCACCTCATCCGAGCAGAGGAGGTTCTCCTCGGCCGCCCATTCCACCGCTTTCTCGACCGGCACCTCGTCGGGACGGAAGGTGTAGTCGTAGAGGACGAACGTGGGCGCCAGGATGCAGCGCTCGCCGTCGCCCGGCCAGGCCACGTAGGGGTCCTCGGGCGTCAGCACGCCATACTCGCGGCAGATCGCGACCTGCCGTTCGTATTTCGCCTGCCCCCGCAGGTCCTCCGACTTGGTGGGGATCGTCCACAGGTCGTGGTTCCCAGGCACCCAGAGCAGGCGGGCGAAGCGGTCGGCGAGGATGCCGAGGGCGAAGCGGAGATGCTCCTCGGTCTCGCCGACGTCGCCGGCCAGGATCAGCCAGTCGTAAGGGTGCGGCGCGATGTCGCGCAGGGCCTTCCGGGTCACCTCGTAGCGGAGATGGAGGTCCGCGATCGCGTAGAGCTTCATAGGGGAGGTCAGTTGACGGAGTCTTCCGGATCGGGAGGGCCTAATTCGCCCATCACTCTGTCCAGGAGCTCCTCCTGGCTCATCACCCGCGGTCCTGCTTCGTCCGGCTTCACCTCGGTCGTGCTGCCCGGAAAGACCAGCGCCTGCCGGGATCCGCTCTCGGTGAGCTCGAATTCGGTCAGCGGATGGCGGACCGGCTCGACCGAGTAGTCCGGATGGTAGAGCGCGCCGCCGCCGGAGGGGATGCCGAAGCCACGGGCGTGCTCACCGGCCTTGGGCAGCGCGCGGACGAGGCCCGACCAGGAGGGCTCGTCGTGAGCGTCGACCACGAAGGGCACCAGGCGCAGGCAGTCGAACACGGTGCCGTCCTCCTCGTCCCACCCCTTGAGGCCGAGCTGGATGGCACCGGCGGAGATGCCGATCAGCACGGCGCCCGCGTAATAGCGCGCCATCAGCTTGTCCTTGATACCGGTCTTTTCGAAGGCGGTCCACCCCAACCAGACGTCGCCGCCGGCGAGCAGGATCAGATCCGCGTCGTCAAGGAACTCCAGATCCTCGGGCGACGGCTCGGCGGGCACGTGCCGGCACTCCTGAATGCCGAGCTCCGCCATCGCGGCATGGAACAGGTCGAAGAACTCGGGGACATCGCCGTTGGAAGCGCCGAGATAGGCGCCCCGGGGTGGCCGGCCGAGCTCGTCGGCGTCGATCAGCGCCCGGGCACGGTCCATGAAACGGGCACCCGTTTCGTCGCGCCAGAAGAGGAGCTGGCTGTCGGCGAAGAGGAAGATGGGCTTGATCGCGTTCGGCACGGTGGTGGTCTCCAAGTAGGGAAAGATAGCAGAAGCCCAATCCGCCCTATTGCGTATACCCCAACGCCCGCAGCGCCTCCGCGTCCTCGGCCGCCACCTTCGCCGGCCCGACGCGGTCCGAGGCGGCCAGCCCCTTCTGGACCCGGTCCATCCAATCGTGCAGGCTCCGCGAGAGACGGTCGTCGCCGGCGAGGCCGTGAGCCTCGGCCGGATCGGCGGCCAGCTCGAAGAGCGACTGGGCGCCGCCGGCCAGGATCTGCTTGCGGCCGTCCACGATCATCCCCACCGCCAGAAGCCCTTTGCGGCGGGCGTTCGCCGCTTCCTGGGAGGAGAGCACGGCGCCTTTGTGCGCCTCGAACCAGAGGACGCGGCCGCGCGGCGGCGTGGTGCCCTGGAGGACCGGCGTCCAGTCGAACCCCTGGAAACCGGCGGGGACCGGGAGGCCGGCGAGGCCGAGCAGGGTGGGAGCGACGTCGAGGATCTGGGCCGGCGCGTCGATCGTGGTGCCGGGACGGATCCTGCCCGTCCAGGCGAGGCCCAGCGGGATGCGTAGCGTCGGCTCGTAGAGGTTACGTCCGTGCCCCCAGTAGCCGTGCTCGCCGAGGCTCTCGCCATGGTCGCCGGCGAAGACGAACAGGGTGTTGGCGCGGAGGTCCGGGTCGCGGTCGAAGGCCGCGAGCAGGCGGCCGAGCTGGGCGTCGGCGAAGGCGATCTCGGTGTCGTAGCGGTCGACGCGGGAGGTCTCGCCCCGCAGATCCAGCCCGAGCGGACGGGCCATCTCCGCATGGAGGCGGTAGGGCGCGTGCGGCTCGACGTAGTGGACCCAGAGGAGGAAGGGGCGGCTTCGCGGCCGGGCGAGCCACGCGAGCGCTCCATCGGTGACGTCGCCGGCGTTCGCCTCGTCCTTGAACAGGCCGAGCCAGCGTTTGCGGGTGAAGACCTCCTCGTAAAGATCGAAGTGCTCGCCGAGGCCGGAGATCCGGTCCTTGAGCGGCCAGTTGCTGACGAACGCGGCGCTCTCGTAGCCGCGCGCCCGCAGCGCCCGCGCCACCGACGGCAGGCCGGGTCGCATCTTCAGCCCGTTGCGCGTGGCGCCGTGCTCGTGGGGATAGAGCGAGGTGAACAGCGAGCAGAGGGCTGGATTGGTCAACGGCTCGACGGTGCGCGCGTCGGTGAAGCGGACGCCGGAAGCGAGCAGGCGATCGATGTTGGGCGTCGTGGGGCGGTGGTAGCCGTAGGAGGAGAGGTGGTCGGCGCGCAGGGTGTCGATGGTGAGAATCACCACGTTGGGGAAGCGCTGGGCGGCGGGGGCGGGGAGGGCGAGGAGGAGCGCGAGGAGGACGAGGAACGAGCAGACGGCCCGCCCTTTGCTAAGCTCCCGGACATGGACGAGACCCGACCCGAGAAGGATCCCGGACCCCTCCCACAGACCGAGGTGACGGCGGCGGCGCAGAGCGGCGAGCCGCCGCGCTGGGGCAAGGGGACCGAGCACGCGGAGGACGGCGAGTTCCTCGAAGGCCCGCACTCCCGCGCGTCCGAATTCCGGCGGCTGCTGCGCATCGGCGCCGACTTCCTCCGCGGCTTTCGCGGCCTGCACTTCGTGGGGCCCTGCGTCACCGTGTTCGGCTCGGCCCGGTTCCACGAGGACCATCGCTACTACGCCCTCGCCCGCGAGGTGGGGCAGCGGCTCGGCCGCGCCGGCTTCACGGTGATGACCGGCGGCGGCCCCGGCATCATGGAGGCGGCGAACCGCGGCGCCCGCGACGTCGGCGCGCCGTCGATCGGCTGCAACATCATCCTCCCCCAGGAGCAGGAGCCCAACCCCTACCTCGACCGCTGGCTCGAGTTCCGCTACTTCTTCGTCCGCAAGGTGATGCTGGTCAAGTACTCCTACGCCTTCGTGGTCCTCCCCGGCGGCTTCGGCACCATGGACGAGATCTTCGAGTGCGCCACGCTGATCCAGACCGCCAAGATCAAGAACTTTCCCCTGATCCTGATGGGGACCGAATTCTGGCAGCCGCTGCGGGAGTTCCTCTGTCATGGCATGGTCTCGGAGAAGACGATCCTCCCCGCCGACTGCGATCGGATCCTGTTCACCGATTCGGTCGACGAGGCCATGGAGCGCATTCTAAGCTCCGCCACCCACGATTTCGGGCTGGTCTGGAAGGCGGCTCCGCGCTGGTATTTCGGCGAGGAGGGGATGCCGAAGGCGGAGGTGGCGCCGGCGGCGGTGAAGTAGGAAAAGCGGAGTAAGAGCCCCTCACCTCCCCGGCCCTCCTCTCCCAGCCCCCCACCCGCCCCTGCCGGGGAGAGGAGGGAGAAAGACAAGAAAAAGCCGCGCGAGATCCCCGTCTTTTTGCCTTTTCCCCTCTCCCCGGCAGGGGCGGGTGGAGGGCTGGGAGAGGGGCAGGGGTGAGGGTCTTTTTTTGCAGCCCTACAGCATCTGGCTCGCCAGATTCGCCAGCGCCGAGCGCTCCCCCTTCTCCAGGTTCACGTGCGCGTACAGCGGATTTCCCCGCACGCGGTCGATCAGGTAGGAGAGGCCGTTGCTGCTGGCGTCGAGGTAGGGGGTGTCGATCTGGAAGATGTCCCCGGTGAGGATGATCTTGGTGCGCTCGCCGGCGCGGGTGATGATCGTCTTCACCTCGTGGGGGGTGAGGTTCTGCGCCTCGTCGACGATGAAGATGACGTTCGAGAGGCTGCGGCCGCGGATGTAGGCGAGTGGCACGATGTGGAGCTTCTCGCTCTCGACCATCTCGTCCACCTTGCGGTACTCCGACTCCTTCTCGTCGAACTGGTTCTTGATGATTCCCAGGTTGTCCCAGAGCGGCTGCATGTAGGGGTTGATCTTCGACTGGATGTCCCCCGGCAGGAAGCCGATGTCGCGGTTCGACAGCGGCACGATCGGCCGCGCCAGGTAGATCTGGTGGAAGTGGCGCCGCTGCTCCATGGCGCCGGCCAGGGCGAGCAGCGTCTTGCCGGTGCCGGCGGCGCCGGAGAGGGTGACCAGCAGCACGTCCGGATTGAGCACGGCGTGGAGCGCGAAGGTCTGCTCGGCGTTGCGTGGCGAGATGCCGTAGGCGAGCGGCTTGACCACCCGCTCCAGGCGGTCGGTGACCGAGTTGTAGTAGGCGAGCGCCGACTTCGAGCCGCTGCGCAGGATGTAGTACTGGTTGGCGGCGGGGCGCTCGGCGAGCACGGCCTCCACCGGCAGCCACTCGTCCTGATAGAGGCGGTCGATGCTCGCGCCGTCCGCCACCTCGACCTCGGCCTTCCCCTTGGGGAGATGGGAGAGGTCCTTGATCTTGACCGTCTCGTAGTCCTCAGCCGGCAGGTTGAGGGCGCGCGCCTTGAGCCGGAGGTTGATGTCCTTGCTGACCAGGATCACCCGCTTGTCCGGCGTCGAGCGCGACAGGCTGAGCACGCTGTTGAGGATACGGTGGTCGGCCTTGCGGGCGCCGAAGATCTCGCTGGCGTCGATCCCCCCATCCTCGTCGGTGAGCACGCGGAACTTGCCGTGCGCCGGGCCGTCGAGCGGGATCCACTCGTGCAGCATGTTGTGGTTGGAGAGCTTGTCGAGCTGGCGGATGAACTCGCGGGCCTGGAGGTTGAGGACCGAGTTCCCCTTCTTGAACTGATCGAGCTCCTCGAGCACCGTGATCGGGATCGCGACGTCGTGCTCCTGGAAGTTCTGGAGGGCGTTGAAGTCGTGGAGGATGACCGAGGTGTCGAGAACGAAGATCTTTTGCTGCGGCTCAGACATGGGGCGCTTGCGGTCCTTCCTTGAGGCGTTGGAGAGAGGCTAGCTCAGGCGGGTGACGAGGGCAAGGCGGGAGTGCTCCGGCTGCATCAGGTCAAAGTTTGCAATAAAATCTATAATAAGTGTATTCTATAGTACGTGCAGCGGCCAATGACGGCAAGCTGCCTAGATCTGGACAGGGCCCCTAAGTGTAAAGCCCACTTCCAGGCAGAGGGAGACAATCATGCGTAAATTGATGCAGGCCCTCGTTATCGTTCCACTTCTCTTCTTCGCACTGGCACTGCCAATGGTGGCCCAAGATAACTCGTGTACACAGCTTCAAGCATGGCTTCACAGCAACCAGGCTTCCTTACCCTCGACTTACGACCAATTGCTGGCCTACCCTCTTGCCTATCGCCCTACGGTTTTTGATGCCCTCTCGCCAAAAATCAAGGCACAAATCCTGGTCGCCCACTTCCAGAAATACGTAGATGAGCATCCCGGTATTAGTTCGGGCCAGATCAGCGTGATCCAGGAGGCGATCGAACTCGCCAGTCGACCGGACTTCTTCACTACTCGGCCTACAGACGCGCTTTGGGACAGTGCAGTACAACAACCAATCCAGGATTTTGAAGGGAAGGCGCTCTTCCAATTCACTCGCGAAGAGTTCAAAGCGATCTTTACGCGTCTGGGTGACGATACGACGACCAAATGGCCCGGCGAGCGCCGAGTGCCGGCGGCGAAGGCTGCTTCTGCTCCAATCTGCACCTGCAGTACTCAGTCGGATTGGTGCTCATCCGGAACTCACTGCGCGGTTAGTAACTGCTCTCTCACGACTGGATGCGGCACGTTCCTTCAGTACACATGTAACGGCTTTTGTTATTTCAATTAAAGGTCTCTAATAAATTCGGGGACTTAGATTATCGTATGGGCGATATGCGCCCTCTTTAAGCGACACACTGTGGGAACGGATCGCCCTGTTGCTGCCCCCCGAGAGGGCTAAGCCCAAGAGGGGCAGCCTCGGCATCGCTGACCGAGGCTGCCTTGACCGGGTCGTCCTCCGCAGCGGTATCCCTTAAGAGATGCTCCCCCAGAAATGGGTTGTGAAGTGGAATGACCTGCTGCTCCAAAAAGTGGCAACAGGCTAGGGTCTGGGAACTCCTCCATCTAGTCCTCTTGAGAAGTTGGGCCGAGCCGGAGAGATCGATTGAAGCCGCGCGGCGACCGACTCCGCGACGGTGGCGGCGAAAAAAAGGGCGAACAAACCGGCTCCTACTCCGACGGATGAAGCAAACCGAGCTCGAAACGCCATCCTCTTGTTTCGATCGACAAGGTATTTGCTGACGGTGGCGCTGACCGCAGCCAACGTCCACGACTCGCAGTTTTGGATGCGGGGCTCGCCAGCGTTCCGGCGATCCCAGATCCTCGCGGGCGGCGGGGCCACGAGGGATGCAGTACTATCCCCTACCTGGATGACGCCGAGACTCATGACAAGGCCTGGTGACTATGCCGCACGCGCTTGCGGTCGATGACGATCCCAACTTCCTGCTCGCTCTCTCCGAGCTGATCCAGGCGCAGGGTTTCACCGTCCATGCCGCCTCCACGCTGCGCGACGCCCGGTCGCTGATCGGCCACCGGATGCCGGACGTGGTGCTGGTCGACCTCTACCTGCCGGACGGCAAAGGCACGGACCTGCTCGAGCTCCTCGGCAACGGCGCCTCGGCGAAGGTCATGGTGATGACCGGCCACGCCGACGTCGAGAGCGCCGTGCAGGCGCTGCGCCTGGGCGTCAGCGACTATCTGACCAAGCCCCTCGACATCGGCCGGCTGAAGGAGCTCCTCGCCGACGTGGCGGTCGCCGCCCTGCCGTCCGGACCGAAAGCCGAGGGCGTCGCTGGATCTGCCGCCGAGCCCCACGCGACCGACGGTCTCGGGCTCCTGCTGGGCTCCTCGCCGGTCATGCGGACTCTGTACGACATGCTCGAACGGGTGGCGCCGACCGACGCCGCCGTGTTCCTGATCGGCGAGAGCGGCACCGGCAAGGACCTGGCCGCCCAGACCCTCCATCTGCTGTCGCGGCGGGCCAAAGCGCCCTTCCTGCCGCTGAACTGCGGCGCCGTCTCGCCCACCCTGATCGAGAGCGAGCTGTTCGGCCACGAGCAGGGGAGCTTCACCGGCGCCGAGCGCCGGCACCGGGGGTACTTCGAGCGCGCCCACCAGGGCACCCTCTTCCTGGACGAGGTCACCGAGATGCCGATCGAGCTGCAGGTGAAGCTCCTGCGCGTACTCGAGACCGGCCAGGTGACGCGCACCGGCGGCGACGAGCCGGTCAACGTGGACGTGCGGGTGATCGCCGCCACCAACCGCGACCCCCACGAGGCGGTACGGGAAGGCAAGATGCGCGAGGACCTGCTCTACCGCCTCATGGTCTTTCCCGTTCACATGCCCCCTCTGCGCGAGCGGGGCGGGGACGTCGATCTCCTCGCCGGATTCTTTCTCGGCCAGCTCAACGAACGGCACGGAACGGCCAAGGTCTGGACCGCCGCGGCGCTCGATCGCCTGCGCGACTATCCCTGGCCGGGCAACGTGCGGGAGCTCAAGAACGTGGTGCATCGGTCCTTCATCATGGCCGACGCCGAGATCACTCCCGATTGCCTGCCGCCCACCTGGATCGGCGGCGCCGGCGCGTCGAGCCGGAAGTCCTTCCAGATCGGCGTCTCCCTGGAGGAGGTGAAGGGCTGGCTGATCCGCGCCACCCTCGGCTCCTGCGACGGCAACAAGAGCAAGGCCGCCGAGGTCCTGGGGATCAGCCCCTCGGCGCTGTAACCGCCGTCCATGGAGACCCCACCCCAGTCCACCCCCCTCGCCTCGCGCCTGGAGGTGCTCGCGGCGGCGGCGCTCTTCTCGTCGGGGGGCGCGGTGATCAAGGCGGTCCATCTCGCGGGATGGCAGGTGGCGTTCCTCCGCTCGGCCATCGCGGCGGCGGCGCTCCTGCTGTTGATGAAGGAGGTGCGGCGCCGGCCGTCCCTGCAGGTGCTGGCGGTGGGGCTCGCCTATGCCGCGACGCTGATCCTCTTCGTCCTCGCCAACAAGCTCACCACCTCGGCGAGCGCGATCTATCTGCAATCCACGGCGCCGCTCTACGTGCTGCTGCTCAGCCCCTGGCTCCTGCGCGAGCGCATCCGGGCCCGCGACATCGTGTTCATGATCGCCCTGGCAGTGGGGCTCGGCCTCTTCTTCGTGGGCTTCGATCCGGTCTCGGCCACGGCGCCGAACCCGAAGCTCGGCAACCTGCTGGCGACCGCCTCCGGCCTCACCTGGGCGCTGACGGTGATGGGGCTGCGGGCGCTGGGGAGGAGCGGCGAGTCGTGGGGTCCGTCGGGAGCGTTCTGGGGGAACGTCTTCGCGGCGCTCCTCTGCCTGCCGTTCGCCCTGCCGATCGTGGCGGTCCGGCCGATGGACTGGGCCCTGGTCAGCTATCTGGGGATCTTCCAGATCGGCATCGCCTATCTCCTCCTGATCCGTGGCCTGGTAAAGGTCCGCGCCTTCGAGGCCTCGCTCCTGCTGCTGCTCGAGCCGGTGCTCAATCCGATCTGGACCTGGCTGGTCCACGGCGAACGGCCGGGCGTCTGGTCGATCGCGGGAGCCGCGATGATCCTCGCCGCCACGGCGGTCAAGAGCGGGATGGACGCAGTGTCGGCTCCGCGGGAATGACGCCTTGGCGGAAGCTTGCAACGGCTTGCAGATGGTTGCAACGGTCTGCAGATCGTTACGACGGGCTGCATATGGTTGCAACGGGCCGCAGATCGTTACGACGGGCCGCAGATCGTTACGACGGCTCGCGGATGGTTGCGACGGCCCGCAGATGGTTGCAACGGTCCGCAGATGGTTACGACGGCTCGCAGATGGTTACGACGGCTCGCAGATGGTTGCAACGGTCCGCAGATCGTTACGACGGTCCGCAGATGGTTGCAACGGTCCGCAGATGGTTACGACCGTCCGCAGATGGTTGCAACGGTCCGCAGATCCTTCTGCAAGGCGTTTTATCCTTACGACGGGCAGACGGGTAAGCGCCGTATTGTCGTGGCCCGGCCGGCGGGAACTGAGGAGGACCGTCACGATCCTCGAGTGCGCGTTGCCCCTGTCGCCGACGTGCGGCTACAATGGCCACAGGAGGCAAAGATGTCTACCGTGAGCACCCGAGTGCTGAAAGACCAACTCTCGAGCTACCTGCAGCGAGCCGAGCGTGGTGAGCGGATCGTTGTGTTGCGAGACGGTCAGCCCGTGGCGGCGCTGATCCCTCTGTCCCAGCTCCAGGAGGTGACCGAGCAACAGCGCTTGGCCGATCTTGAGGCCCGGGGGCTGGTGACCTTGCCTCGGCGGACGGACGGGGGGTTCAACGGACCCACCGTTCCCAACCGAGGCAAGCTGGCCTCTGAGATGGTCAGCGAAGACCGACGTTGATGCTGTTTCTGGACACCAGCGCTCTGGTCAAAGTCTACGTCTCTGAGCTGGGCTCAGAGAGAATGCGTGAGG
>DATBAW010000166.1:0-25557 GCA_036271335.1 Thermoanaerobaculia bacterium | reverse complement strand
GCCGCCTCGCAGGTCTGGGTGCGCGGCGAGGCGGCGGCGATGCAGCACGACCTCGCCACCCAGACCTCGCCCGATCTCGACGACCTCTGGGGGCGCTACCGCAAGGTGGCGCCGTTCGGCCTCCTCCCCGGCTCGGGGCTCGGCGACGTCCACGACGAGCTGCGGCAGGCCCTGCTCAAGTCGTCCGACCGCATCCTCGACAGCTACCGGGGGGACGATCCGACCACCACCGAGAAGGGGTGGCAGAAGGCGCACGACCGCCTGCAGGCGGCGGTCGACCTCGACTACCACGACCGTCCGACGCGGGCGAAGCTGCTCTACACCCAGGGTCAGATCGACCGCATCGACTCGCAGCCGCTGCGGGCGCGCGGGCAGAAGAACGACGCGCGGCAGAAGGTGCGCGACGCCATCGACGAGTTCCAGGACGCGGCCAAGCTCGCTCCCGAATGGCCCGACCCCTACCTCGGGCTGGCGCGGGTGTACGCCTACGAGCAGCCCGACCTCAAGCAGCTGGAAGCGTCACTCGGCGAGCTCGAGCGCCGCGGCTACCCGCAGGGGAAGCGCGAGAAGGCGATGCTCGCCGACGGCTACCATGCTCAAGGCCAGCAGCTGCTGGCGCAGTCGCAGGCCGCCCGCGGGACCGACCAGGAGACCGAGCTCCTCCAGCAGGCCCGCGACGCCTTCACCCAGACGATCGGCCTCTACCGCGACGCCGGCAACTTCGCGGACGCCAAGACCAACATGGCCGCCGCCGCGCAGGAGCTGCGCGGCATCCTCAGCCGCCTCGAAGAACTGGGCGTTTGGTAATGAAGATACCGGTACAAGGCCATGGCCGTAACTCGTAGCACCGCCGCCGGCCGCCGCGAGCAGGAGACCACCACCCTCCGCACCCCCGGCTTCGCCGTTCAGGGGCTCCCCGGCGCGCCGACCGCCGCCGCCCGCAACACCGAGGCCCTGCTGCTCGCCGCCGCCGCCCTCGTCGTCCTCCTCGGCCTCGCCCTCGCCTATCTGGCGATGGTGAAGCCGCTCGAGGACGTGGCGCCGAAGCTGGCCTCGGGCGAGTTGGTGAACCTGAACGACCTGCGCAGCGCCGATCAGCTGCTGGCGGCGCTCGACGTCTTCGCGGGCTCGGCCGAGCGGTCGTTCGCCGCCGAGGCGATCTGGAAGCGGGCCCACGAGGGAGAGCTGCCGAACGTCGGCGAGATCGAGCGCATCCGCGTCCCCTCCGCCGAGATCGAGGGGGACCGCCGTCTCACCAGCCTGCGCGAGCGGCTCGACGCGCGGCGGCAGTCGGGGGTCCAGGGCGCGACCACGCTCTCCCTCTTCTCGCTCCAGCAGCTCCGCGTCGTCAAGGCGCGGCTGGTGGTGCGCACGCCGGCCGACTTCCGTACTTCGTTCTGGCTCTGGACCGCCCTCTTCCTGCTCGCCTTCGCGGCCGTCCACGTCACTTTCCGGGCGCGGCGGTTCGGCGGCGACGAGCTGATCCTGCCGGCGCTGCTGCTGCTCACCGGCCTCGGACTCGCCATGATGGTCACCGTCCGCGATCCGCTGCGCGACCTGCCGCTCTACCGCGGCTTCGCCGAGGGGGTGCTGTTCGGCGCCGCTCTTCTGCTCGCCGCCTCGCAGGTCGACTACGAGCGCTCGCCGCTCAAGCGGATGGCCTTCGTCCCCCTGTTCGCGGCCTTCCTGCTCTCCGTCGTCCTGATCCTCTTCGGCAGCGGCCCGGGGGGGAGCGACGCCAAGGTCAACCTGTTCGGCTGGCAGCCGGTCGAGGCGATCAAGATCCTCGTCATCCTCTTCCTGGCCGGCTACTTCTGCGACCGCTGGGAGTTCCTGCGCGAGATCGCCGAGACGCGCGCCGGCCTGCCGGCGAAGCTCCGGATCCCCAAGCTCGAATACCTGCTGCCGCCGCTGGTCGCGATCGGCCTGGTGCTGGTCTTCTTCTTCCTCCAGAAGGACCTCGGGCCGGCGCTGATCCTCGCCTTCCTCTTCCTCACCCTCTACTGCGTGGCCCGGGGCAAGCCCTGGATGGCGCTGGTGGGCACCGCGCTGCTCGCCGTCGCCTTCGCCGGAGCCTACAAGATCGGCTACCCGGTCACCGTCAACGGCCGCCTCAACATGTGGCTGTCGCCGTGGGACAACGCCATCCGCGGCGGCGACCACCTGGCGCAGGGGCTCTGGTCGCTGGCGGGCGGCGCGCTGACCGGCACCGGCCTCGGCCTGGGGCAGCCGCAGCGGGTGCCCGAGATCCACACCGACCTGGTGCTGGCGGCGGTGGGCGAGCAGCTCGGCTTCCTCGGCCTGATCGCCGTCGTCGCCCTCTACGCGCTGCTGGTCTGGCGCGGCTTCCGGGCGGCGTTCCGCTCCGGCGCCACCTACAGCTTCTTCCTCGCCCTGGGCCTGGCGGTGCTGATCGCCCTCCAGATCCTGCTGATCGGCGGCGGCATCCTCGGCGTGCTGCCGCTCTCCGGCGTGGTTTCGCCCTTCCTCAGCTCGGGCCGCACGGCGATGCTCGCCAACTTCCTGATCTTCGGGATGATCCTCGCCATTTCCTCCCATGCAGGAAGCGCCCGCGCCGTTCCGGCGGCAGCGGCGGCGGCTACGCGCCGCTTCCAGGGCGCCGCGCGCTGGGCGGGCCTGGCGTTCGCCGCCGTGCTCGCCGCGATCGTCGTCAAGGCGGCGCTGGTGCAGGTCGTCGAGGCCGACCGCTACCTCACCCGCGGCGCGCTGACGCTCCAGGGGGACGGCTACCGCCGCTTCGAGTACAACCCGCGCCTCGTCGACATCGCGCAGGGGATTCCCCGCGGCGACATCGTCGACCGCAACGGCGTGCTGCTCGCCACCAGCGATCCGGCGCAGATCGAGAAGAACCGCGCCGTGCTGGAGCGCCTGGGCGCGACCCTGCCGGCGGCCACGGATCGGGCGGAACGCGGCGCGCGCTTCTACCCCTTCGGCGGCCGCACCTTCCACCTGCTGGGCGACCTCAACTCGCGCACCAACTGGGCGGCGAAGAACACCTCCTACGCCGAGCGCGACTCCAGCATCCTCCTCCAGGGGTACGACGACTTCGCCGGCGCCGCCGACGTCAGGCAGCCGGACGGCCGCACCACCCGCGAGCTCCAGCGCGACTACGGCGAGCTGATCCCCCTGCTGCGCCACCGCTGGCAGCCCGACCATCCGGCGGTGCAGCGCATCCTCGCCGGCGACCGCACGCTACGGATGACCATCGACGTGCGGCTGCAGCTGAAGGCGGCCGATATCCTGGCGAAGTACGCCGCCCAGGGGGGCTCCGGCGGCGCCGCCGTGGTGCTCGATCCGGCCTCGGGCGAGCTGCTCGCCGCGGTGAGCTACCCCTGGCCGGCGCAACTGCCGGTGCAGATCTCGGATGATGCCGGGAGTGCCGGTAAGGCCGGCGCCCCGCCGACCTTGATCGACCGCGCCCGCTACGGCATCTATCCCCCCGGCTCGACGTTCAAGATCGTCACCGCCATGGCGGCCCTGCGCAAGAACCCGCAGCTGGCGACCCAGCCCTACACCTGCAAGCTGCTGTCGGGCGGCCGGGTCGGCAACTATGTCAACGGCTGGGGCAAGGCGATCCGCGACGATCCCACCGACAAGGTGCCGCACGGCGAGGTGAACCTGGAGAAGGGGATCGTGGTCTCCTGCAACGCCTACTTCGCCCAGCTCGGCACCTACGCGGTGGGCGCCGACGCGCTGCTCGACACCGCCAAATTGCTCGGCATCGCGGTGGCGCGCCCGAACACGGCGAAGCAGCTCAAGGACGCCCTCCCCCAGGCCTCCTACGGCCAGGGGCAGGTGGTGGCGACCCCCTTCCAGATGGCGCGCGTGGCGGCCACCATCGCCGCCGCCGGCGCCACTCCCGAGGGGAGCTGGGTGAGCGGCGCGGGCAACCGCCGCAACGGTCCGCCGGTACGGGTGCTGGAGCCGGCGCTGGCGGCGACGCTCGGCCGCGCCATGCGGCGCGTGGTGACCGAGGGGACCGGGGCGCGCTACCTCGCCGGCATCGCGCCCGCCATCGCCGGCAAGACCGGCACCGCCGAGGTCAAGGACCAGGCGTCGCACTCCTGGTTCATCGGCTACGCGCCCTACGAGACGGCGGGGCGGCGGATCGCCTTCGGCGTCATCGTCGAGCACGGCGGCTATGGTGGCCGCCTCGCCGCGCCGGCCGCCGGCGAGATCGTGCAGGCGGCCGCCCAGCTCGGTATCCTCTCGGGAGGCGCCCCGAAACCGCCGGCGCAAGGAGCACCATGAACGAGATGCTGGGCAAGATCCGCGACCTGATGAAGCCCTGGATGAAAGGGACCTCGCCGCTGGAGATCCGCCGCGCCATCCTCGACGACGTCGAGAGCCACGTCGTGGCGGTCGGCGACGGCAAGCGGATCTTTCCGCACAACCTGCTGCGCATCCACCTGCTGGTCCCCGAGCCCGACGAGCGGGTCCGCTTCGAGGCCGTGGTCCGCGAAGGGTGGGATCTCCAGCGCGAGATCGCCGAGCGCCTCGCCGGCCGCGGCTGCGCGCTCCCTTCCGGCGTCGAGGTCGAGGTGGCCTTCGACGACGAGGCCCACCCCCGTTTCGCCGACCGCCGCTTCTACGTCGAGTACCTCAAGCGCGAGCCGCCCGCCGCTGCCGCCGCTGCCGCGGCTACCGCCGCCACGCCCCTGCCGGCCGGCGACGCGCCGCGCCCCACTCTGGAGCTGACCGTGCTGAAGGGGACGGCGACCCAGCGGGTCTACATGCACGAGGGCCCCCGCGTCTACCTCGGCCGCCTGGAGGAGGTGGTCGATCCCGACGGCCGCGTCCGCCGCCGCAACGACGTCGCCTTCCTGGAGGCCGGCGAGGTCAACTCCACGGTCTCGCGCGAGCACGCCCGCATCGCCTGGGACGCCGCGGGCGGCGGCTACTGGCTGCGCGCCGAGCAGAACGCCTCCGGCACCCGCATCTACCGCGGCGGCCGCACGATCGACGTCAGCGCCCACGACCGCCGGGGGGTCCGCCTGCAGTCCGGCGACGAGATTTACCTCGGCCGGGCCGCCGTGAAGATCGGCCTCCGGGAGCCGGATTGAAAAAAGGGGGCCCGCGGGGGGTTGGGAGGGAGCGGACGGAACCCCGCGGGCATAAGTCTCAGGTTGCCGTGCGCAAGCTTATGAGCTGCGACAGGTAAACGTCCTCAACCCACGGTAAAACCTCGCAAATCACGTAACCAATTTGTAAACTGTGACCAGGGCTCCGGCGGACATGCTCTAGACTTCCCGCCGGTCATGAAGATCACGGTCTTGGACAAGCGGAACACCCTCTGGGCGGGATTCGTGGCGGTGCTCGTGCCGCTCGCCGTCCTGCTCGCCTTCCAGTACCGCTGGCTGCGCGAGCTCGACCGCTTCTCCGAGCGGGCCCACAAGGCGCAGATCGACAGCCTCCTCGAAGCCGTCGCCAAGAACGTCGAATACTTCTACACCGACGCCGGCCAGGTCCTCGACCTCCAGCCGGCCGTGTTCACCCAGAACCGCCTCGACCGCGCCGCCCACCTGTTCAAGAAGAAGGGGGTGGTGGGGGTCAAGCGATTGTTCGTGATGAACCTGCGCGACGGCAGCGCCGACGAGCCGCTCTTCTTCTCGCCCGCCTTCTCGACCTTCTATCAGCCCGACTCGTCGCCCGAGGCGCAGGCGATCTCGGTCGCCATCGCGCCGTGGAAGGCGCTCTACCACAAGAACGGCATGCTCGAGCGCGTCCGCCTCTTCGTCGAGGAGAAGGACCCCAACTACCGCATCCTCCTCTACCCCGTCACCGACGACTCCTCGCGGCTGGTCGGCCTCGCCGGCATGGTGATCGACGAGGGGTACTTCCGCGCCCACGTGCTGCCGGCGGCGATCCGCGACGCCCTCTCCGAGTTCGGCGAGAGCGACCGCGAGCAGCGGCCGATCTTCGCCGTCGAGGACAGCCAGGGGCGGACCGTCTACGCGAGCGATCCCACCGTCGATCCCGACCCCTGGCGGATCGAGGCGCGCCGCCCCTTCGCCTTCGTCTTCACCGACTGGAACATCTCGCTCGCCGCCCGCCACGCCACCGCGGCGCAGGTGGCGCGCCGCAACTTCCTGCTCAACCTGTTCCTCTCGGCGGCGCTCGCCGCGGTGCTGCTCGGCGGCCTGATGCTGGCCCTGCGCATCGCCCTGCGCGAGATGAAGCTGTCGCAGATGAAGAACGACTTCGTCTCCAACGTCTCGCACGAGCTGCGCACGCCGCTCGCCTCGATCCGGGTGTTCGGCGAGTTTCTCCGCCTCGGCCGCTTCGGCGGTCCCGAGAAGGCGCGCGAGTACGGCGACTACATCGAGACCGAGAGCCGCCGCCTGACCCAGCTGGTCGACAACATCCTCGACTTCGCCAGCATCGAATCGGGGCGCAAGACCTACCGCTTCGAGCGCTCCGACGTGCGCGAGGTGGTCGCCGCCACCCTCAAGACCTTCGAGGTGCGGCTGCGCCAGGACGGCTTCCGCATCCACCTCGAAGGGGCCGACGCGCCGCTGCCGCCGGCGCGGATCGATTCCGGCGCGATCGCGCAGTCGCTCTCGAACCTGCTCGACAACGCCGTCAAGTACTCCCGCGAGGCGCGCGACATCGTCGTCTCGCTCCGCCGCGACGAGGGCTTCGTGGTCATCTCGGTCCGCGACCAGGGGATCGGCATCCCGGGGGGCGAGCAGCGGAAGATCTTCGACCGCTTCCACCGCGTCAGCACCGGCCTCGTCCACGACGTCAAGGGGAGCGGCCTCGGCCTCGCCATCGTGCGGCACATCGTCGAGGCCCACCACGGCCGGGTCAGCGTCGAGAGCGGTCCGGACGAGGGGAGCACCTTTTCCATCCACCTGCCGATCGAGGCGCCGCCGCCCGCCCCCCTCGCGCCGGTCGCGCCGGTGGCTCCGGTCGACCGCCCCTCCGAGGCCTGACTCTGAAAGGAATGATGAACACGACCACCGGCACCACCCAGAGCACCGCCCACGTCCTGATCGTCGAGGACGACGAGGCGATGTCGATCGCCCTGCGCGACGGCTTCCAATATGAAGGGTACTCGGTGACGGTGGCCAAGGACGGCGAGGCCGGCCTGCAGATGGCCACCGCCGAGCCCCCCGACCTCATCCTGCTCGACGTGATGCTGCCGAAGATGACCGGCCTCGACATCTGCAAGCACCTGCGCGGGGGTGGCAGCGCCGTGCCGATCATCATGCTGACCGCGCGCGGCCAGGAGATCGACAAGGTCCTGGGGCTGAAGCTCGGCGCCGACGACTACATCACCAAGCCCTTCGGCTTCATGGAGCTGCTGGCCCGGGCCGAGGCGGTGCTCCGCCGCGCCCGGCCGTCCACGCCGCTGGCGCCGCCGGAGACCTACCGCTTCGGCGACATCTGCGTCGACTTCCGGCGCCACGAGGCGAGCCGGGGGGGCGAGCTGATCGATCTCTCGCCGCGCGAGTTCCAGCTCCTCGCCTTCTTCATCCAGCACCGCGGCGAGGTCATCCACCGCGAGAAGCTCCTCGACGCCGTCTGGGACTACAACTCCATCCCCTTCACCCGCACGGTCGACATGCACATCGCCAAGCTGCGCAAGAAGGTCGAGGACAACCCCTCGGACCCTCGCCACATCGTGACCGTCCACCGCCTGGGCTACAAATTTACCGGCTGAGCGGAACCTGCCGCCGGCCGCGAAGCCGTGTCTTTGCGTCCGTGGTGGAAACTTCCGCGGTCCGGGCGGCTCCTTTTTCCCCAATCGCGGCACTCTGAATGGATGAGGGCCTTTCCGACGATTCGGGACGGTGTTACCCTTGTCCGCCAGGATTCCGAAAGTCGTTACTTGAGATCACCGAGGCGGCGCCAGCGCCGTCCGATTCAGGAGGGATTTCGATGTCTCGATTCACTGTCGCACGGCGCCTGACGGCCGTCCTCGCCCTGCTCGCGGCCTTCTGCCTGCCCATGCCAGCGGCCGCCCGCTCTCATCGCAATACATCTCCCGCGACCTCTCCGATCAGTCTCAGTCTCCGCGATCAATTCCTCGCCTGGCTGGGTCTCGGCCCAGGCTCGACGGCCACCCGTCCCCAGGCAAGCTCCGTCGCCAAGTCGACGAGCGTCGTGCCCCCCGCCATCGTCAACCCGATCGTGGAGTCGCCGAACGCTTCCTATGGCTCGGATCCCAATGGACATTCTTGAAAGCTCACCCGCTGCGGGTGCGCCGGTGTCCGGTAAGTGCCGCATTGACGT
The DNA here is from genome assembly GCA_036271335.1 of Thermoanaerobaculia bacterium. Lineage (GTDB taxonomy): Bacteria > Acidobacteriota > Thermoanaerobaculia > Multivoradales > UBA5704 > DATARR01. The sequence continues at coordinate 17,298 of DATBAW010000166.1, read as the reverse complement.
AAACTATGCGACAATAGTGCCACATGTGTTTTCTTGGGGAGGTTCCAATGGCTGTAGGATCTCTGGACGATCGTCATCCCAGCCCTGAAGAGTTGGAGCGCTTTCTTCTCGGAGAGGTTTCCTCCCGGCAGGCGGCTCCGGTTCTCGCCCATCTGATGCGAGGTTGCCCTCTCTGTCAGACGAGGATGGAACCGACGGTTTCAGCGATGTTCGGCCGGAGCACGGTGGAACCGCCTCAAGAGGCTGGCAGCGAGTACGATTTTCCCCTCTTCAAGGCGCTTGCCACGGCCCGTCGGTATGCCGCGTCCACAGCCCAGGCGAAAGTCGGAACGCCGGAGCACCCGGCCTCAGCCTTCAAGGTCGTTCCCGTTCCGGCAGCGGAAACCGTTGATGACTCCGCCGCCTGGAGCCGTTGCGAGAATCTCATCGAGAGCTGCAGGGCGCTCCGTTACAGCGATCCGGAGACCCTGCTGCTGACCGCCACGCTGGCCGTCGTGATGGCCGACCGGCTCAATCCCTCCCATGGCGGCAGGGCCGCGTTGGCCGATCTTCAAGCCTACGCGCTGGGCGAGCTCGGCAATGCGCGGCGGGTCAGCGACGACTTCACGGGCGCCGAGGCGGAGCTCGCCCGCGGCCTGGATCGGGCCACTCAAGGGACGGGCTCTCCCCTACTCCTCGCGCACCTGATGGACCTGACGGCTTCCCTCTATATCGACCAGAGCCGCCTCAAGGAAGCGCGGGTGCTGTTCGACGCCGTCTATGCGATCCATCACCGGGAAGGCGATCGGCATTCGATCGGCCGCGCCCTGATCAGCAAGGGGTTCATGGCCGTCAATGCTCTCGAGGATGAGGAGGGCAGCCGGTTCCTGAGCCAGGGCCTGGCGATGATCGACCCGAGCCGCGACCCCAAGCTGGCAACCTCCGGAATCCTCAACTTGATCTGGTCCCTCGTCGAATGCAGGCGGGCAGCCCTGGCCGAAACGCTCTTCAACTTGAGCCGGCCGCTCTTTTCCACTCAGTTCGAGCAAAAAGAGGAGATCAAGCACATTTGGTTGGAGGGTCGTATCGCCGCGGCGCTGAACGACAGCGCACACGCCGAGCAGAAGCTGCGAGAAGCCCGCGCGGCCTTCGAGGAATTCAAGCTTCCGGCCTACGTGGCTCTGGTTTCGCTGGACATGTCGGCCCTCTGGCTGCGCGCCGGACGGACACCCGAGATCGTGGCCCTGCTCGAGGAGACGATCACCATCTTCAGGACCCAGGGGATGAGCCGTGCGGCCATTACGGCACTGCTCGTCGTCCATGAAGCTTTCAAGAAGCAGCAGGCGACGGAAGCGCTCCTCCGCTCCACGGCGATCGAGCTGTCGCGGATCAAGGACCCTTCCAACCGCCGCGACCGTCTGCTCGGCTAACCCTTCGTCGGCGGCCTGTCCTCACCCCGGGGCTTTCCGCCCCGGGGTTTCGTGTTTTCAGGGGGGCGCTCCGGATCGCCGGCAGCCGCGCCCTCCCTACCCGTCAGCGCGGCCCGCACCGCGTTCTGGATCATCTGCTCCAGCTCGTGGGGATCGACCGCCGGGCTTGGCGGCGGCGCCGAGGGAGCGCCGAAGCCGAGCTTCTGGAAGCGGCGGAGAAACTCCTCCATCACCACCGCGTCCGTGGCGGGACGGTGCTCCGGGTAGAGGGTCTGGAAGAATACGTTCGGCTCCACTTCCAGCGCCCGCAGGACCGCCAGGATGTGGCGGAACTTGAGCTCCATCCGCCCGGTCAGGACCTGGCTGACGTACCCCGGTCCCGCGCCCAGCTTCTGATCCAGGTCCTTCCGGGTCAAGCCGGAGGCCTGCATCACCGTTTCCAGCAATTTCGTGGCTCTCCTCACCTCATCGTCGATTGTCATAGCCTGAGCCTACTACAACACTGAATTCCGCCAAAGCGGTATGTCCCTCTGGATTTCCGGAATTTCACGGCTGGGTTCTCTCTTCGGCCAGCGCTTCGCGCAGCAGATCCTCGCCGATCGCCTCGCGGCGCCACCCCTGAAGCTCCTCGGGAAGGTGGGGATCCGGCCTGCCGACGGTGAGGCGGAGAAGGGCGTCGAGGGTGCGGCGCGGCGCCAGGATCTCGGGGGGGACGTTGAGCTCCGTCGCCCTTTCGCGGACCTTGTCCCGCAGGCGAGCCTCGACCTCGCGCGCGGCCGGCGAGAAGGGCTTGCCCGCGAGGCGCGGCGGCAGCTCCGACTCCGGCCGCGCCTCGGCCTGCTCCAGCAGCTCGAACCAGGTCGCGCCGTCCCGCGCCGCCTGCCGGGCGTCGAAGGCGGCGAGGCGCGGGAGATCCTTCGGCAGCTTCGGACGGCGGCTGGCGAGGTCGAGGAGCAGCGCCTCCTTGAGCACGAAGTTGCGGGGCAGATCGCGCTGCCGGGCCTCCTTCTCGCGCCAGGCGGCCAGCGTCTGGAGAGCGCCGAGCTGCCGGCGATCGAGCCGGCCGGCCCCCTTGATGCGGAGGTAAGCGGCCTCGTCGTCCTCCTGAAAGCGCGAGGTGTCGAGCAGCGCCGCCGAATCCTCGAACACCCAGGAGAGGCGCCCGAGGCCCTCCAGCTCGGCCGTCAGCCGTTCGTAGAGCGGGGCGAGATAAGCGACGTCCTCGGCGGCGTAGGCGAGCTGGCCGGGCGAGAGAGGGCGCGCCATCCAGTCGGTGCGGGTCTCCTCCTTGGCGAGCTCGACGCCCAGATAGGCCGCCACCAGCTTCTGATAGCTGAGGAAGGCGCCCGCCCCGGCGAGCGCGCCGGCGATCTGGCTGTCGAAGAGGGGCTCGGGGAGCACGCCCAGGGCGCGGTAGAACACCTCGATGTCCTCGCTGGCCGAGTGGATCACCTTGACGCCGGGCGAGCGGAAGACCGCGGCGAGAGGCGAAAGATCGCGCGCCGCCAGGGGGTCGACGAGCCAGGAGGCCGGGCCGGCCGAGACCTGGATCAATCCCAGGCGGTGATAGAAGGTGTTGGTGCGCACGAACTCGGTGTCGAGCCCCAGCACCGGCGCCTCGGCCCAGGTGCGGGCCGCCGCGGCCAGGCCGGCGTCGGTGTCGATGAAGGTGAAAGCGCGCGGATCGCCCGTCATGGGCGGGGATTGTAGCGGCAGGACAGGAAAACGGCGCCATCCCACGATGGAATGGCGCCAGGGCTCACAGCAGCTTGACGACCCGCTCGGCCAGGCCGCCGCTGCCGACGACCACCGAAAGGTTGGCCTTGCCGGCCACCCTCTCCAGGACCTCCAGCTCGCGCAGCCGCATCAGGGTCGGGCTCGCCTCGAAGAGACGCGCCGTGTTCGCCTGCGAGCGGATGGCCGCCGTCTCCTCGCGCCGGGTCACCAGGGTGGCCTCGGCGGCCTTGCGGGCCTCGGTCACCCGGTTGAGGATCTCCTTCATCTCGCCCGGCAGGATGAGGTCGCGGATGCCCGCCGTCTTGACCTCCAGGCCGAACGCCGCCGCTTCGGCCCGCAGGGTGCCCAGGAGCTCGCGGGCCACCGCGTCCTTGTCGGCCAGCAGCGCGTCGAGCTCGCGGGTCCCCACCAGCGCCCGCAAGGCCAGCTGCGCCTGCCGGTAGAGCCCCTGCGCGGCATCCTCGATCTCGGTCACCGCCTTGACGGGATCGACGACCCGGTAGGCGACCAGAGCGTTGAGCCGCAGCGTCACCTTGTCGGCGGTCATGATCTCCTGCCCCGCGATATCGGCCACCCGCTCGCGCAGGTCGACCGGCATCACCCGCACCTGCCCCTCGCCCCGCCAGAAGGCGTGGACGCCGGGCGGCAGGGTCGCCACGTGACGGCCGTCCTGGAAGACCAGGCCGACCCAGCCGGCCGTGACGGCCGCCGTCTCCAGCAGCTCGCGGGCGCCGCGGGCGGCCAGGATCAGCGGCAGATCCGGACGCTCGAAACGCACCGGCCGGGCGTCGATCACCTCGGCGCGGACCTCGTGAAAGGCCGTCCACAGCGCGTACAGCCCCGGGCCGCGCACCGATTCGATGCGGCCGTCGACCCAGACGAGAGCCCGCTCGTGATCCTTGAGATCGAGCACCAGCGCCTGGCCCGCGAGAGCGCCGGCGCGGACGATCACCTCCAGATCGGGGTGAGCGAACGAGACCTCGCGGACCGAAACCTTTTGCAGCGCCTTGTGACCGCGCAGATCGGTCACCAGATGGCTCCCCGGCAGGAGCAGCCGCGCGAACGTGCCGCGCTCGAACAGCAGACCGCGTTCGTGCTCGCGGATATGGACCCAGCGGATCGGAAAAAACATTTCACACCTCCTGACTGAAAACGCTGACTGAAAACGCTGACTGAAAACGGTCCCCGGAAGGCGGAGCGACGACCTCGCCACACCTCCGGCGCGGAACCCGCTTGAGGCGCCGCCGGCTCCGCCCTGGCGTCCAGGCGGGGAAACCTGATCGAAAATGTCGTCAGGTCGCCTCACCGGGCGTTGCGGCGTTTGAGCGGCGCCGGAATCCGCGGATTGCAGGGCGCCTTCGCATGGTGCCGGTCCGCGGCTCACAACCACGGCCGGCCGGCGGAGGGTACGGCGCCCGCCTTCCGGAAAACCTTGCTGCGAATAAAAGCGCTGTTCAGGCGCCTTGGTGCGCGAAGCGGGAATCGAACCCGCAACCCCCGAATCCCAAAGGTTCGGTGCTCTTCCATTGAGCTATTCATGCGATGACCTTCCCCCGTCCGGTTCAGAGTCCGAGCGCGGAATACACGCTCTCCCATCGCTCGCGCGAGGCGCGTGCACCGCCGGAGCCGAACGGTTTCCGGTCCTGACCGGGTTGCTGGCCCGGATCTCAAAATCTTTACTGGGGCCCTGAAAGCGAAAAAGCCTCCCAGGGCCGTACCCTGGAAGGCTTTCGATCGAAAGCGGCTTTTGGCAAAGCCTTCCTAGGGTGCGATCTCCTTCCGCGGATTCTCGAATCCGCGGCGGAGCGACTCTGTGGGGAAAGCTCGTAGTTTCATCATCGGTTCCTCGTGAGGGGGCGAAGGATGCCAGAACGGAAAATCCTTGTCAACCCCTCATCGACGAAACCGACGAAAATCGATCGGATCGATCAGCGCGCCTTGGCGCCGGCCAGCTCGACCTTGGCGTGCTCGCCCGGATCGGCGTGATAGGCGTGGCCCGTGGCGACCGCCTTGACCATGCCGGCGAGCTGGACCATCGTGCCGTCAGGTGCGTGAACCGTGCCGCCGGCAGAATTCCGGCGGAGGAATCCGGTGGATCGATGCCGCCGGGGCGGCTATATTGACGTCATGGCACTGGCACGCGAACGCATGATCGACCGTATGCTGGCGAGCGACCCCGCGTACAACGGGCGTTTTCTCACCGGCGTGCTCACCACCGGCATCTATTGTCTGCCTTCCTGCCGGGCGCGCAAGCCGAAGCCGGAAAACGTGCGCTTTTTTGACAACCCGGAGGCGGCGCTGCAGGCCGGCCTGCGCCCCTGCAAGCGCTGCCGGCCGGACGATTTCTACGGCCGGCACGACCCGGACCAGGAGATCGTCGAAGCGCTGGCCGAGCGGGCGCGGCGGGAGCCCGCGGCCTTCGCCGGCGTCGAGGGGCTCGAACGGGCCTCGGGGCTCGGCTCCTCGAAGCTCCACGAGCTGTTCCGGCTCCACTTCCACGCCACGCCCGCCCAGATCCTCGGCCGGGCCCGGGTGGCGGCCGCCCAGCGGCTGCTCCTGACGACCGACCGCTCGATCGCCGACGTGGCGTTCGAGGTGGGTTACGAGGAGCTGTCCACCTTCAACGCGAACTTCCGCCGGCTGGCGGCGATGACTCCGGCCGAATACCGCCGGCTCCTCGGCGCCTCGGCGTTCCGGATCGCCCTTCCCGCCTCCTACTCGACCGGCCACGCCCTCGGGTACCTGGGGCGGGACGATGGCAGCCTGACGATCCGCGTCCAGGGGCGCACCCTGGCCACCGGCCTGCGCCTGGGCGGCGCGCCCGCCGTGCTCCGCGCCGAGATCGGCGCCGGCGCCGTGACCGCGTCCCTGGAGGCTCCCGGGCCGCTGCCGGCGGACGCGGCGGCGCGCGCCCACGCCCATCTCCTGCGCCTGCTCGGCCTCCATCGCGACCCCGGCCCGTTCGAGCGCCGGGTCGCCGCCAACCCTGAGCTGGCGCCGCTGATCCGGGGGCGACGAGGGCTGCGCCTCCCGCAGGTCCCCGACCCCTTCGACGCCCTCGGCTGGGTGATCGTCGGCCAGCAGATCACGCTGGCGTTCGCCTTCACCCTGCGCGAGCGGCTCGTCCGCCGCACCGGCACCCCGGCGGGGAGCGGTCTCTATGCCCCGCCGACGGCCGAGGCGGTGGCCAACCTGGAGGTCGAGGCGCTGATGGCGGAGCAGTTCTCGCGCCGCAAGGCCGAATACCTGATCGGCGCCGCCCGCCAGGTGGTCGCCGGCGAGCTGGCGCTCGACCTCCTGGGAGCCGGCTCGGCCGTGCGCATGGAGTCCGAGCTGCTGGCCGTGCGCGGGCTCGGCCCCTGGTCGGCGAACTACCTGATGATGCGCTGCTTCGGTTTCGAGGACTGCCTGCCGGTCGGCGACGCCGGCCTGGTGCACGGGCTCGAAAAGTTCTTCGGCCTCCCGGCCCGGCCGGACGCCACCGCCACCCGGGAGCTGATGCAGGTCTTCGCTCCCTACCGGAGCTGGGCCACCTTCCACCTCTGGCAATCTCTGAAGGAGTAACCCATGACCACCTGGTACACCGCCACTCTCGATAGCCCCTGCGGCCCCCTGTTCTGCGTCGTCGACCCGATGGGCGCGGTGGTCCGCATCGAGTTCCAGAACGGCCGCGACGGCCGCAACGCCCGCGAATGGCCCCACTTCCTGCTCCGCCTGCGCGAGCAGGGGATCGAGGTCGTCGAGGACGACGGCACCCACACCGCGGCGCTGCGCGGCCAGCTCGCGGAGTACTTCGCGGGCCAGCGCCAGGACTTCGACCTCACCCTCGCCCCCAAGGGGACGGAGTTCGAGCTCTCGGTCTGGGAGCAGCTGCGGCGGATCCCCTTCGGCGAGACCCGCAGCTACGGCGAGATCGCGCAGGCGATCGGCCGCCCCGGCGCCGCCCGCGCCGTGGGACGGGCCAACGGCGCCAACCCGATCCCGATCGTCGTCCCCTGCCACCGGGTGATCGGCTCGGACGGCTCGCTCACCGGCTTCGGCGGCGGCCTCGAGGCGAAGTCGCGGCTGCTGGAGATCGAGGGGAAGCGGCTCCCCTTCTAGCGGCGACTCCTAGCTACCCGGAAACGCCGCCGTATCCCCCCGGCTGGTGAACTTGCCGGGGGCGTTGACGTAGCTCCGGCTCACGCCGGTCTGGGTGTCGGTCACGGTCAACGTGTAGCCCAGATTCGTCAGCGACCCGTAGAAGACCCAGAAGTTGCCGTTCAGGCTCCGGCCGTCGAGCACTTTGACGGCCACCTCGCCATCGGCCGGCGAGGTGAACCAGAAGTAGCCGGAGCCGTCCGAGATCGCGGTGGCGTGCCCGGCGTTGGTCTTTCCCGACGCGTCCGTCCATGCGACCTGGACGGCGAACCGGGAGCCGCCCAGGCAGAGACCCGCCGGATCGCAGGCCGTGGCCTTGCCCGCGAGATCGCTCTCCGGCTCGGGCTCCGCCACGGCGACGGCGGCGGCCCGCCCCGCCGGCGCCGGGAAGGCGTTGACGTCGCCCGCGCTGGTGAACCGGCCGGCGAGGTTGTTGTAGACCTTGACGGCGCCGGTCAACGAATCGGTGACCGTGAGCGTATACGCCACGTTGGTGAGCCCGCCGTAGAAGACCCAGAAGTTGCCGTTCTGGCCGCGGCCGTCGAGGACCTTGACGGCGAGCTCGACGCTGCCCGGGTCGGAGAACCAGAAGTACCCCGTATCCCCCGACAGCGAGACGGCCTGCCCGGCGGTGGCCACCGTGCCGTTCTGCCAGGTCACCTCGGCGCGGAAGCGGTCCCCGGAGAGGCAGAGAGAGGGGCCCGCCGTGCAGGTGCCCGCCGCCGTGACCGTGGCGGCGGCGACCTGATCCACCGTCAGCGTGTAGCTGCCGGGCGGCACTTCGAGCAGCCCGGTCTTCTGGGTGGTCGTCCCCAGGTTGCCGATCGCCGCCGAGCGCCCCGTCCAGGCGTAGCCGAGGATCGACGCCGTGGGCGCGGGCGCTCCGGCGCCGACGCTGTTCGGCGAGGGGACGTCGATCAGAGCGCCCTCGCTCAGGTTGGCGACCGGCGTGTTGGGGTTGGCGCTCTTGCGCGTCGATCCCCGGGTGCCGCGGGAGACGGTGAGGGCGTTGAGGTCCGCCACGGTCGCCCCGCCGGGCCGCACCAGCGTGTTCACGTAGACGAAAGAGCCGAAGCGGGTCGGCTCGAACCGGTCGTTGTCGTAGCGCATCTCGTTGGTCGGCCCCGTCGTGGGATCGACGTCCCAGACGGGGATCCCGAGATTGCCGGCGAAGGCCGAGTTGGCCACCACACCGGAGACGTTCGCCGGCCGTGTCGGATTGACCCGGGGAATGGAATAGATCGCCGTGCCGCGCGATTCGCTCAAGCTCTCGGAAATGCCCGGCTCGATGTCGTTGCCGTAGAAGCGGCAGGAGTCCATCAGCAGGTTCGAGCCGCCCAGAAATACGGCGCCCCCCCATTTGTCCGCCGTGTCGTTGGCGAAGGTCGTGCGGACGATCAGGGCGTTGGAATCCTGGGTCAGTGCCACGCCGCCGCCCCCTCCGCCAGAGCCGCGGGCGTCGGAATCGACGATCATCGAATCCTCGAGGTCGAGGGCGATCAGGGCGCCGTTCAAGGCGCCGCCGAAGCCGCCGGCGGCGGCGTCCTCGGCGTCGCAGTCCGAGAAGAGCGTGTTGTGGATCTCCACCGTCGCGCGGTTCTGGTCGAGCGTGCCGTCCGGAGCGACCGAGCCGCCGCCGTAGGCCCGGGCGGTGTCGCCGTTGACCAGGATGCAGCCGCCACCCAGCGGCGCGGTCGCCGCCCCGCCCTGCAGCAGGCTGTGGTGGACCACCAGCCGGGCCGAGCGCCGGTTGATCGCGCCGTTGTCGGTCGAGGAGTCGGCGTTGTCCCCGGAGAGGGCCGCCACCGCGCCGCCCCCCTGCGCCTCGTTCCGCTGGAAGACCGAGCCGTCGATCTCGACGTCCGCCCGGTAGCTGTCGACGCCACCGCCGAAATCCGCCTGGTTCTCCACGAACAGCGAGTCATGAACCCGCAGCGTGGTCAGATCCTCGGCGTGGATCGCGCCGCCGGAGGTCGGCTGGGGATTGGCGCAGCAGGGATCGGGCACGGCCAGGTTGTTGAGGAAGGTCGAACGGGTGACCAGGACGTTCGATCCCTTGTCCCAGTTGCCGATGGCGAAGATGGCGCCGCTGACCCACCCCGCCTGGTTCGCCTCGAAGCGGGTCTCGGTGATGCTCAGGGTGGCGTCGATGATGGCGATGGCGCCGCCGTAGGAGACCGGGTTGTGGCCGGGCAGGTTGGTCCGGTTGGCGGTGAAGCTCCCTCCCTGGATCGTCACGGTGGACGTCCGGGCCTCGATGGCGCCCCCCCGCACCGGCGACGAGTTGCCGCGGAACACGTCGTTGACGAACGTGGCGCTCGAGCCCGCCAGCACGATCACCGCCCCGCCCCCCGATATCGCGGCCGCGGCGCGGTTGTTGACGAACGAGCACCCCTGGAAGACCGCTTCGGCCGCGGAGAGGGTGATCCCCCCCGACGCGCCGGGAGCCGCGCTGTAGCCGTTCTGGAAGAAGAGGGTCTGGAAGGTCACCTTCTTCCCCCGCGCGAGGGCCGAGTTGGTGAAGCGCAGGAGGGCGCGGCTGCCGCCGCCGTCGATCAGGACCCGGGCGCCCGCCGCGGCCCGCACCGTGAACCCCTTGCGGGCGTTGTTGATCGTGAAGCCGTTGGAAGGCGACGCGTAGGTCCCCGCCGCCATCTCGATCACTCCGCCGTCGGCGACGCGGCCGAGCGCCACGTCGAGCGTCTTGGCGTCCTGGGGCACGCGCACCAGCTGGTTCGAGGGAGCTTTCGCCTGGAGCGCCGGGGCGGCCAGCAGGGAAACGAGACAGCAGACATGGATCGCGGCAAGAAGATTGCGCATGGGTGCTCCTATCGCCAAAGGCCCCAAGAGGGGACACCTTGGCCAACAAAAAGACCTACAGGACTGATTTCCTTATCGGGATTTTAGCATGGCGCCGGGTGCTCCACAAAGGCCGCGGTCTCCATCTGCACGGTGATGTGATGGATGCCGAAGCGTTCGTGGAGGGTGGCGCGGATCACGCCGAGGACCTCGCAATCGAACCGGCGGTCCTCGACCACCACGTGGGCCGAGATCGACTCCATGCCGCTGGTGATCGTCCAGACGTGCAGGTCGTGCACCTCGAGCACCCCGGGGAGGTCGGCGAGGGCGCCGTGGACCTCGTCGACGTCGATGTGCGCCGGCGCGCTCTCCATCAGCACGCCGGTCGCCTCCTTGAGCAGCGACCAGGCCGAATAGACCACCAGGAGCGAGATCAGCACCGACGCCACCGGGTCGGCCCACTGCCAGCCGAAGCCCAGGATCAGGGCGCCGGCCACGATCGCCTGCACGGTGCCGAGGGCGTCGGTCGCCACGTGCAGCCAGGCGCCGCGCATGTTGAGGTTCTCGTCCTTCCCCGCGTGCAGGATCCAGAGCGACAGCAGGTTCACCACCAGGCCGCCGGCGGCGATCCCGATCATGCCGCGGGCGTCCACGTGCTCCGGCCGGCCGAAGCGCGCCACCGCCTCCAGGATCACCAGCAGCGAGATCGCCACCAGGGTCGCGCCATTGGCGAGCGCGGCCAGGATCTCCAGCCGGTGATAGCCGTAGGTCTGCTTCGAGGTGCGCGGCCGGCGCGCCATCGACATCGCGAACACCGAGAGGCCGAGCGCCGCGGCGTCCGAGAGCATGTGGCCGGCGTCCGCCAGCAGCGCCAGCGAGTGGGTGAGCCACCCCCCCACCGCCTCGGCCACCATATAGAGGACGATCAGCCCGAGCGTCCAGAGCAGCCGCGACCGGCTGCTGCCGCCGCCATGGGAATGGGCGTGGCCATGGCTATGGGAATGCCCATGGGAGTGACCGGCGTGGGAGTGCGCAGCGCTCATCGCAGCGTTGAGGGTAGCAAAAAGCGCTCCCTTTTGGCGCCCTCGTCCCGGTTCCCGGCGCTCCAGCGCACGGAATGACCACTCTCCACGCGCAGAAACGCGCAGTGCGTTTGCACTTCTTCTCCAGGACGTTTATGATTTCGTCATGGCCACCGCTCCGGCGGCGGCCAGCCCGCCCGCGGGCAGGACCCCGGAGTTTGGGCGCCTCCCGCTAGACCCTGCAGCGCCGCGCGGTCGCGCGCGGCCGTACCGGTCCCCGGGCCGGTCCGGGTTCTCCCCTGGACCGGTCGCCGCGCCAGCGGCCTTTCCGGGGGCCGGATTATTATTTCCCCCAGAATCTATTTTCCCCCCGCCTGTCCCCCTGGAGACCTACCGCCGGACCTTGATCCCGAGCTGGATCAGCCGTGGCGACCCCAGGGTCTCGACCGGTGTCCGGGCGGTATCGACCTTCGCGTCGAACAGGTTCTCGGCCGAGAGGAAGAGCTCCACCTTGTCGCCGAACGGCCGGCGCAGGGAGAGGTCGGTCACGAGGTAGCCGGCGAGGGGGAACTGGTTGAGGTCGTCGTCGAACTGCCGCCCGGCCCCCCGCTCCTGGAGCAGGACGACGACCGGCCCCGCGAAGGAGAGCCCCACGGAGCCCTGGTTCCGGGGGACCTGCGGCACCCGCAGGCCGGTGCGCTCGACCCGTGAATCCGTATACAGATAGGACGCCTGGAGCTCCCAGCGCGGCAAGGACGGGGGGCGCAGACGGAGCTCGGCCTCCAGGCCGTCCGCGTTCACCCGGTCGAGGTTCTCGCGCCGGCGGGTGATGAGCTGCGGGGTGACCGACAGGGTGACGTTCCCCACCGCGCCGTCGATCCGGTTGCGGAACGCGTTCAGGCGCGCGAAGACGGCGGACGACGGCTGGAGATCGACCCCGATCTCCGCTCCGGTCAGCGTCTCCTCCCGCAGGTCCGGATTGGCGTCGGTCTCGACGTTGCCGACCCGGAAGGGGCGGTAGAGCTCGTTGAGCGTCGGCGCCCGGAACCCCCGGTAGGCCGAGGCGCGGACGGCGACCTCGTCGGAGGCGCGGAAGAGGGCGCCCAGGCGCGGGTTGAAGCTCTCCCGCGTCGTCTGGCTGGCCCAGAGGTCGAGCCGCGCTCCCGCCTCCAGATCGAGCCGTGGAGTGGCGCTGAAGGTCTGCTGGGCATAGATCCCGCCCAGGGTCTGGTCCTGGTCGTCCCAGGACGTCCGCCGCACGTCCGCCCCGGCGAGCAAGCCGCCGCCGGAGCGCCAGGCGGTCGAGCCGCCAAAGCCGTTGACGTCGAAGTCCTGGCTCGCCGTGAGGAACTCCTGGGAGCGGTCCGGGAGGATGCGCGAGAAGGTGCTGCGGAAACGCTGGGTCTGCCCGAAGGCGTCCCACTCCCAATGGTCGCCGGACCAGCCGGCGTCGAGCGTCTGCAGGCTGGTGTCGTTCGTCTGCAACGCCGTGCCGTTCCCCCGCGTCTCGTGGAAGGCGTTGATCCCGACGTGGTAGCGCCCCATCTCGACGCGGCCGAACAGGGTGCCGAAGTCGACCGTCGCCGGCCGGTCCACGGCGCCCCGGTCCGCGGGCGGGAGGATGTAGAAGCCGTCGGTGTCGAAGAGGCGGCCGGAGAGCGTGTAGCCCCAGCGGCCGTCCTGCGCGGCGTCCGCGGCGAAGACCTCGAGGTCGCCGGTGCCGTAGCTGCCGCCACGCGCGGTGACCTCCAGGGTGTCCGGCTGCGGCGGGCGCGGCAGGAGCTGGATCGCGCCCCCCATGGCGGCGCTGCCGTAGAGCTGCGAGAGCGAGCCGCGCGCCACCTCGACCGCTTCGAGCGCGGAGAGCGGCAGCCGGTTCCAGTACACCCAGCCGCCGAACGGATCGTTGAGCGGCACGCCGTCGAACAGTACCAGCGTCCGGCTGGCGCCGCTGGGGCCCAGGCCGCGCAGCGAGACCCCCTGCGACGTGGGGTGCGAGGTGAGGCTGCTCGACCGCCGGAGGAGACTGAAGCCGGGGATCTGCCGGAGCTGATCGTCGAGGGTCAGGCCGGGCGACCCGGCGAGGTCCTCGCGGGTGAGCACGGAGGTCGGCGCCACGGCGTCGGTCAGCCGCTCCGGCGCCCGCGCCGCGGTGACCACCAGGGTCGAGCCGAAGGGGGGCGCAGCCGGCGGAACGGGCGGCGCCGGGTCGGGCGGATCGGCGAAGGCCAGCCAGGCGAGGAGGACCAGGCTCAACGGTTCCATGAGTGGGCACGCTTCCTGCGTATATCGAAGCCCGTAGCTTTTTGGAGTGGGATCAACAGCAACTCATACTTTGGACGAAGGAGAGTTTCATGTCTATTCTCGCGTGGATCGTTCTCGGCCTGATCTCCGGTTTCATCGCCAGCAAGATCGTCAACAAGTCGGGAGAAGGGGTCCTCCTCGACATCGTGCTCGGCGTCGTCGGCGCGGTGGTCGGCGGCTGGCTGTTCAATACCTTCGGCCAGGCCGGCGTCACCGGCCTCAACCTCTACAGCCTGCTGGTGGCCGTCCTGGGCGCCATCGTGGTGCTGGTGATCTACCACGCCATCCGGCGCGCCTAGAGCTCACTTGCGCAGCGTATAGAGATAGGCCGCGATGTCCTTGCCGTCCTGCTCGGTGACGCCGAGCACGGGCATCGCGGTCCCCGGCAGCACGTCCTGCGGCTCGCGGATCCAGCGGATCAGGTTCGGCGGCGTGTTGGGCAGCTTGGCGGACAGCTGCGGCCGGCTGCCGATCCCCTCGAGCGACGGTCCCACCTGCCCCTTCGCCCCCTCGACGCCCGGAATGACGTGGCAGGTCGCGCAGGCATAGCGCTGGATCGCCTCCTTGCCGCGCGCCGGCTCGCCGCCGGTCATCGCCGCCGCCTGCTTCTCGATATCGGAGGCGCCCCCCTTGCCGCACCCGCACAGCGCCAGCGCCGCCAGACCGGCCACGGCGAGCCCCTTTCGCATCTCGAAACCCATAAGCCCATCCCTCCTGTCAGCGGCGGAGTCTACAGGCGGGCCGGGGGAGAAAACCAGGAGCAGGGACGAGCACGGACGGACAAAGACGAACACGGACGACCGGCCACGGGCCTTCTCGCCGTCCCTGGTCGTCCCTGTTCGGGACGTGCCGGTCCGTGCTCATTCGTGCAGATCCCAAGAGGCAGCTTGGTGCATTAGAAAATGAGCTTGAATCATTCAAGCCGATTCTAGGTACATTAGGAAGCCTCGCGAAAACTTTACCCCCCGGCCTGGTTCATTGCCGACGCAGCTTGATGTTTCCAAGAATCGGCTTGGCAACCCAAGAATCGGCTTGGGACACCTGCGCCGCGACCTGCAACGCGAGCCCTTGACGTTCCGCCACCCGGTTCGACGCATAATGGAGAAAGAACCACGTCAGGAGGCTCGTTCGGCTCCAGAAGGGCCTGCCCCATGCCTCGCGTCGCTCTGATCGTCCTCCTGTCGGCCCTGGCGGCCGTTCCGGCCTTCGCCGCGGTCACCCCACCACCGCCGTTCCTGGTGGCCGACCTCAACTCGTTGCCCGTGGAGAGCGATGCCTTTCCTCCTGCCGACGCTTGGTATTCCGACCCTCACGGCGTGGAGCTCAACGGCATCCTCTACTTCGCCGCCGCCGACCCGGCGCACGGCCAGGAGCTCTGGCGGAGCGACGGCACCGCGGCCGGCACCTGGCGTGTGAGCGACGTCCGTCCCGGTCCGGCGGGATCGAACCCACGGAACCTGACGGTCCATCAGGGGCGCCTCTACTTCACGGCGGACGATGGGGTCCGGGGAACCGAGGTCTGGTCGACCGACGGCACGTCCGCGGGCACCTTGCTGCTGGCCGATCTCTGCCCCGGTCCCTGCTCCGCAGCCCCGTTCGGGTACTCCTATCTCGCGTCATCCGGCGACCGGCTGTTCTTCACCGCGGCGCGGGACGGCGTCACGTCGACCCTATGGATGACGGACGGCACGCGGGCGGGGACAGTGGAGGTCCTGGCGAACCGGCAGATCTTCAACCTCGTCCCGCTGGCGGGGGGCAGAGTCCTGTTCTACGCTTCCGGCAACGTCGGAAACGAGCTCTGGAGCAGCGACGGCACGCCGCAGGGAACGAAGCGGCTGGCCGCCTCGGGGGTCTACAACCTCACCTCGCTCGGCGACCGGGCGGTCTTCTGGGTCTCCAACGACGCCTGGCGGACCGACGGCACGGTGGCGGAAACGTTTCAGATCACCCGGGGAGAGCCCTATCCCGTCGGACCTCATCTGGCGTGGAACGGCGCGGTCTACTACTCCAACGTCCGGGGTCAGGTCTGGACCACGGACGGCTCCGAGGCGAATACGGGGATCGCCGGCGCCGGCTACTCGACGACGCTGGACGCTTCGCCGTCGCAGTTCACGCCCTCTCCCTGTGGACTGCTCTTCGTGGCCGGCGATCCGACGACGGGACAGCTGCACATCTGGCGATCCCTGGGAAGCCAGGGGCCGGTCCTTTCCGTCACACGGCTGACGGACGCCACGTGGTACATGCAGGTACAGCTGTGGAATGCCGGCGACCAGGTCTTCTATACCCGCGTTCGGGAGACGGGGTCGACCGAGCTCTGGCGGCTGGACCCCACCTCCTGCCAGAGCGTGGAGCAGGTCGCCGAGCTCTGCGGCGCCAGCCGGGCCTGCGCCTCGCCGTACGCCTATGGGGGAGCGGCGGCCGGCAACACCGGCCTGTTCGTCCTCAAGACCGCCGCCGAGGGAGCCCAACTCTGGCGGACGGACGGCACGGCGGCGGGGACCTCGCTGGTGCGGAATCTCGGGATCGATCCCGGTTCGGCCGGCGTCACCTCGCTGACGGCCCTGGGCCCCCAGGTCCTCTTCGCGGCCCGCCCGGGAGCGGGAGCGGCCGGCCTCTGGCGCAGCGACGGCACCGCCGCGGGCACCCATGTCGTCAAGGGGAGGATCCCCTGGCCGGCCGGGTTCATTCCGGCCGGCGGGTTCCTCTACTTCACGGCCGCCGCCGCGGACAGCACCGGTCCCTGCCTGGACGATGGCGGGGGGTGCCAGGGCCTCTGGCGGACGGACGGCACCCGGCCCGGTACGCAGCTGATCAAGCCCGACCTCTTCTCCGTTCAGGGGCAGGGGGTCCAGAATGGCCGGCTGCTGTTCTCGGCCTCCGACTCCCTCTCGGCCTTCACCGGTACGGGAATCGAGCCCTGGATCAGCGACGGCACCCTTGCCGGAACCCGGCAGGTGGCGGACATCAACCAGCAAGTCTTCTACTTCCCCACCGGCGACCTGCCGCCCGTACCCGGCTCGTCCTCGCCCGGACCTCCCGCCTGGACCGGTTCGGCCTTCCTGTTCGCCGCCGACGACGGTCTCACCGGCCGCGAGCTCTGGGCTTCCGACGGCACCGCGGCGGGGACCCGCCAGGTCCTCGACATCCATCCCCGGCCTCAGGATCCCGATGCCGAGGGGGACTCCGATCCCAGCTCGCCGGTCCAGGCCGGCACGTCCCCCTCCTTCCTCTTCGCGGCCGACGACGGCACCTACGGGCGCGAGCTGTGGGCCACGGACGGCACGGCGCCGGGGACCCGGCGGGTCCGCGATCTCCGGCCTGGAGCGGACAGCTCCTCCCCTCACGACCTCGTGGCTTTCGGCGGCAAGGTCTGGTTCATCGCCGACGACGGCGCCGGGGACGCCCTCTGGTCGAGCGACGGCACCGAGGCCGGCACCCTCCAGGCCGCTCCGCTCGCCTTTGGCGGCTTGCCGTCGCGGGGACGGAGCCTCACCGTCGTCGGCACCCGGCTGTTCCTGGTGGTCGACAACGACGTCCTGGGCACCGAGCTCTGGAAGAGCGACGGCACCGCCGCCGGCACGCGGCCGGTCAAGGACATCCGTCCCGGCCCCGGCGGTTCGTACCCGCAGTCGCTCACCGCCGTGGACGGCTTTCTCGTCTTCGCCGCGGACGACGGCACGTCCGGCCTGGAGCCCTGGGTGAGCGACGGCACGCCGCGCGGCACCCGGCGGCTCGGGGACCTCGCCGCCGGACCGGACGCCTCCTCCCCGGGCCCCTTCGCGGCCGCCGGCCCCTACGTCTTCTTCAGCGCCTGGGACGCCGTCCACGGACGGGAGCTCTGGGCGGTGCCGAGATCGGGGTTGCCGGGGAGAACGCCGCTCCCCTGA
>DATBAW010000165.1:0-5838 GCA_036271335.1 Thermoanaerobaculia bacterium | reverse complement strand
TCCTTCTCGTAGGGCGCGCAGGCGCCGGTCGCCATCAGCTCGACCATCGCCCGCTGATCGATCTCCTCCCAGCCGGGGGGCGTCAGCTCGATCCAGCTCAAGGCTCCGACGTCGAGAGCGTCCCGGCCATGGCCGACCATGGAGAGGAAGGCGTCGTTGGCGCCGGTGATCCGCGCCTGCTCGTCGGCGTAGAAAATGCCGACGATGTTGGATTCGAACAATCGCTCCGTCCGCGCCTGGCTCTCCTTCAGGGCCTGGAGCAGCGACCGCTCGGTGTCCAACCGGCGGGCGGCTCCTGCCCTCCGGGGACGAAGAAAGCGGCGGCGCAGGGACTTGAACAACGGTGCGACCCTTTCCGAGTTGACGCGATGGCGCTCAATATAGCAAAGATCGTCAGACGGCGGCGCCCTTCCCGGAGCGTCGCCGTGAGTTTCGGCTCACCTTACATCGTAGGCGTCGGTCTTCTTTCCCTGGAGGTACTTGTCCATCCAGGCCACGATGTGCCGCAGCCGCTCGACGCGGTGCCAGGGCTGGCCGGAGCGCGACAGCTCGTGGCTCTCGCCCGGGAAGCGGATCATGACGGTCGGCTTGTGGAGGTACTTGAGGGCGCGGAACATCTCCTCGCCCCCCGAGGCGGGAGGCGTCCGGTAGTCGGCCTCGCCCTCGATCAGCATCAGCGGCGTGGTCACCTGCGCAATGTAGGTGATCGGCGACAGGCGCGCGAAATCGTCCGGGTTCTCCCAGGGCGCGCCGTGGAACCAGGTGGGGCGGAAAAGGGTGAAGTCGGCGGTGTAGAAGAAGCTCGACCAGTCGGCGATCGAGCGCTGTGCCGCCGCCGCGGCGAAGCGGTGGTCCTGCGTGACGATCCAGTTGGTGAGGATGCCGCCGCCGCTGCCGCCGGTCACCCCCAGCCGCTTGGGATCGGCGATGCCGCGCTTGACCATCTCGTCGACGCCGGCGAGGAGGTCCTTGGCGTCGTCGCCCGGGAAGTTGAACTGGATGACGTTGCCGAACTCCTGGCCGTAGGTCGAGCTCCCGCGCGGGTTCGGGTAGAGCACCACGTACCCCTTGGCCGCCATCCACTGCATCTCGTGGACGAAGGTGTAGCCGTACGCCGAGTGCGGACCGCCATGGATGTTCAGGATCAGCGGGTACTTCTTCCCTTCCACATAGTCGACGGGCTTCTGCACGAAGGCGTGGATCTCCCGGCCGTCGAAGCTCTTGTAGGTGATCTCCTCGGGAGGCGTGAGGTCGAGCTGCGAGAAAAGCTCCTCGTTGGGGTGCGCGAGCGGCGTCAGGCGGCCGGAGGCGACGTCGAGGGAATAGAGGTCGCCGAGCACCGTGGGAGTCGAGATCACCAGGGCCAGCCGCGAGCCGTCCGCGGACGCCGAGTAGGTGACGACCTCCTGATCCCCATGGGTGATGGGAGTGGCCGCGCCCGTTTTGGCGTCGAAGCGCATCAGGTTGGTCCGGCCGCGCTCCGCCACTGCGGCGATCACGGAATGGCCGTCCGCGCTCCAGACGGCGGGCAGCGGATCGCCGCCACGGGGCGCGTGCTGGTCCGAGCCCAGACCCTCGCCGACGTCCGCGTCGAGGTTCGCCGTCAGGTTCCGCGGCTTGGGGTCCGCCGCGAGATCCAGCACGAAGAGGTCCGGCTGGTTGAAGGAGCGCTCCGGCTTGACGTCGGCGACCCCGGCGCTGGCGATGCTCCGCCCGTCCGGCGAGAGCGCGGCCTCTTGGAGAAATCCGTCGAAGCCCCAGATGCGGCGGCTCTCTCCGCCTTGCGCCGGCAGGGCGTAGAGGTCGATATGCGCCGGTGAATAGTAGGGCTCCAGGTCGTGCCGCGAGGCGTAGTAGAGGACCTTACTGTCCGGCGACCAGAACGCGGCGCCTTCCTGGTACTCCCCCGAGGTGAGCTGCCGCGGCTCCGGCGGGGTGGTGAAGCCGGCCGCCGGCACCGGCACCGCCCAGACGTGGGCGGGACGGTTCGGATCGTCATAGCCGCCGCCGTTGAAGCGGTACCGTGCCTTGGTGATCACCCGCACGTCGCTCTCGTGCTCTTCCCCGGCCTTTGTCTCTTCGTCCTTCGCGTCGTCCTTCGCACCTGCGCGGGCTTTCGCCTTCGCCCGCCACTTCTTGACGTCCTTCTCGTTCAGCGCGCTCGCGAAGGCGATCGTCCGGCTGTCCGGCGACCAGAGCGGCGCTCCGGCCCCATCCGGAAGATCGGTCAGCGCGGCCGCCTCGCCGCCCTGCGTCGGGATGACATAGATCTGCGGCGGCTGGCCCTTGCCGTCCTTCCTGACCGACCGGACGAAGGCGAGCCGCGAGCCGTCCGGCGACCACTTCGGGCTGGAATCGGACGGGCCGCTGGTGAACGGACGCGGCGGCTCGCTGCCGTCGGCCGGCGCGATCCAGAGGGCGGTGTCGTAGCCCTCTTTCTTCTCGTTGACGATGACGCGGACGTAGACCACCTGCCGGCCGTCCGGCGAGATCTGCGGATCCGCGGTCCAGACGAACTTGAAGAGGTCGGTCTCGGTGATCGGCCGTTTGGCGGCAAGCAGGGCATGGGGGGCCGCCAGGAGACCAGCCAGGAAAACAAGGGCCACGACGGCCGCCGCGACGCAGCGGTTACGGAGAATAGAACGCATCAGGGCTCCTCCAGGGATCGAACGGCGCCATCTTATCCCCGCCGAATCACCGTGCACACGCTGGTGAACCGCGCCACCGTCTTGCCTGCCGCGTCCACGATCTCGGCCTCGGCGTGACCGACGGTCCTCCCCCGATACACGATGCGACCGGTGGCGACCAGCAGCCCCTCCCGCACCGGGCGGAGGAAGCTCGCGTTGAGCTGCAAGGTGGCGAAGCCTTCGCCCTCCTCCAGGGTCGCGGCCATCGCCGTTCCCATCGCGATGTCGGCCAGGTCGCAGAAGATGCCGCCGTGGACGCCGCCCATCGGGTTGTGGTGCTGGGGTCCGGCCTCGAGCTCGAAGCGGGTGACGCCGTTCTCAAACCCGGTCAGGCGGAAACCGATCAGCGTGGCGGCGGGCGCGCCCTCCACCTTCCCCTGGAGCCAATCGTCGATGAGCTTCTGGTAGGTCGTCATGCTTTGAGTCCGATCTCCCGGAGCCGCTGCTCCAGGAATTGGCCGGCGGTGATCGGTGGATGCTTCGGCGGGCGGTCCGGGGTGACGAAGCGCTCGGGGATCGTCAGGTCGCAGCCCGAGTAGGGATGGACGAAGAAGGGCATCGAGTAGCGGTCGCGCGCCGCGCTCGCCGCCGGATTGACCACCCGGTGGGTGGTGGCGGGGACGACCTCGTTGGTGAAGCGCGAAAGCATGTCGCCGGCGTCCACCACGATCTGCCCCGGGCCGGCCTCGACCGGCAGCCAGTCGCCCTCGCGGGTGAGGATCTCGAGCCCCGAATCGGTCGCCTCGCAGAGGAGGGTGATCAGGTTGATGTCCTCGTGCGCGGCGGCGCGTACGGCGGGGGCCTGCTCCGGCTGGACCGGCGGATAGTGAAGGACGCGCAGGATGCTGTTCCCCACCGTCATCATCGAGGCGAAGGTCTCGCGCGGCAGGTCGAAATATTCGGCCAGGGCGCGCAGCAGATCCTCCGCGATCCGCTCCAGGCCGCGGTAGAGGCGCAGCGTCGGCTCCTGGATCTCCGGGATCTCCGCCGGCCAGACGTTGGCCGGATACTCCTGCAAATATGGATGTCCCGCGGGCGGTTCCTGGCCGACGTGCCAGAACTCCTTGAGGTCAGGCAGTGGGTGGTCCTTGGCGTGCTCGACGCCGAACGGCGTGTACCCACGGGCTCCCCCCTCCACGCCGGCATATCGCCGCTTCACCTTTTCGGGCAGGGCGAAGAAGCCCTGCCAGAGCGCGTAGGTCTCGCGGATCAGAGCCGGGTCGATCCCATGCCCCTCGACGTTGAGGAATCCGAGCTCGCAGAGCCCCCCGCCGACCGTCTCGATCAGACGCGACCGCGCCGCAGCGCCGCGCGAGGTGGAGTCGCTCAGGTCGACGGTGGGGATGTTCTTGACGGTGGGCATTCGGGAACTCCTGGGGCGCGCGAAGTCTATCAAGGCCCACTCCGAAGGGCACACCCTCCTGGGACCGCCGGCGTCCCGCCGGCTCTAACTCCGCTTTTCTCTTCTGTTTTAAAAAAGCTGATTAGAGCCGGCGGGACGCCGGCGGTCCCAGGAGGGTGTACCAGGATCCAGGCGTAGTCGTGGCACAGCCCGTGCTAACGTTCCCTGCGGACGTCTCCCCATGCTGCGGCGAATCCTCAATCAAACGCAAGACGAGCTGCTGGCGGAAAACCGCCGGTTGCTCGGCGATCTGCGGCAGGCCCTGGTGCGGTTCGACGCCTCGGCCGAGGATCAGGCGACCCTCCAGCGGTCGGCCGTCCAGCTCGATGAGCTGTTTCTGCTGGTGGTCGCCGGCGAGTTCAACGCGGGCAAGAGCGCTTTCATCAACGCCCTGCTGGGGAGCAAGATCCTCGAGGAGGGGGTCACCCCGACGACCACCCACGTGCACGTCATCAAATATGGTGGCGCCGTGGCCCGCACGCCCGTGGAGGCGGCGCTCGACGTGATCACCGCGCCGGTCGAGATGCTGCAGGACATCAACATCGTCGACACCCCGGGCACCAACGCCATCCACCGCGAGCACGAGGCGATAACCCGCGAGTTCGTGCCGCGGTCGGACATGGTGCTCTTCGTCACCTCGGCCGACCGCCCGTTCACCGAGAGCGAGCGCGGCTTCCTCCAGGGCATCCGCGACTGGGGGAAGAAGATCGTCATCGTGGTCAACAAGATCGACATCCTGGAGACCCCTGAGGACGTCGACCGCGTGCTCGCCTTCGTCGCCGAGAACGCCCGCACCCTGCTCGGCTTCGCGCCGGAGATCTTCCCGGTGGCCGCCCGCGTCGCCCTGCGCGCCAAGACGGCCGGCGACGCCGCGCTCCTCGCCACCAGCCGCTTCGAGGCGCTGGAGCGCTACATCGTCGACACCCTCGACGAGAAGGAGCGGGTGCGGCTCAAGCTGATGAACCCGCTGGGCGTCGCCGAGCACCTCTCGCAGCGCTACCTGGAGATCACCGCGGGGCGCCTCGGCCTGCTCCAGGAGGACTTCGCGGCGATCGAGGACATCGAGCGCCAGATGGCCCTGTTCAAGGAGGACATGCAGCGCGAGTTCCGCTTCCGCCTCGCCGACGTCGACAACGTCCTCAACGAGTTCGAGAACCGGGGCATGAGCTTCTTCGACGACACCATGCGGATCGCCCGCGTCGTCGACCTCCTCAACAAGTCGAAGATGAAGGCCGACTTCGAGCGCACGGTGGTCTCCGACCTGCCGGCGCGGATCGAGAAACGGGTGACCGAGATCATCGACTGGCTGGTCAGCTCGGAGCTGCGGCAGTGGCAGGCGGTGACCGAGCACCTGGCGCTGCGGCGGCAGCAGCACGCCGACCGCATCGTCGGCCAGGTCGGCCGCGGCTTCGACTTCGACCGCACCCGCCTGCTCGACAGCGTCGGCCGCGCCGCCCAGCGCTCGGTCGAGACCTACGACCGCGAGCGCGAGGGGAGCCGGCTCGCCGAATCGGTCCAGATGGCGGTCGCCAGCACCGCCCTGACCGAAGTGGGAGCGATCGGCCTCGGCGCCCTCCTCACCCATCTGGCGGTCACCGCCGCGGCGGACTTCACCGGCATTCTCGCCGCCGGCACGATCGCCGTGCTCGGCTTCTTCATCCTCCCCAACCGCCGGGCCGCGGCCAAGAAGGACCTGCGCGAGAAGATCGCGGCCATGCGCGGCCAGCTGATGACCTCGCTGACCGGCCA
>DATBAW010000164.1:0-63783 GCA_036271335.1 Thermoanaerobaculia bacterium | reverse complement strand
GTCGACCATGTCGCACTTGTTCATGAACACCACCATCGACGGCACGCCGACCTGGCGGGCCAGCAGGATGTGCTCACGCGTCTGCGGCATCGGGCCGTCGGCGGCGGACACCACCAGGATCGCGCCGTCCATCTGCGCCGCCCCGGTGATCATGTTCTTCACATAGTCGGCGTGGCCGGGGCAGTCGACGTGCGCATAGTGGCGCTTCTCGCTCGAGTACTCCACGTGGGCGGTCGCGATCGTGATGCCGCGCTCGCGCTCCTCGGGAGCCTTGTCGATCTGATCGAAGGCCACGAAGCTCGCCAGACCCTTCGAGGCCAATACGCGTGTGATCGCCGCCGTCAGGGTCGTCTTGCCGTGATCGACGTGACCGATGGTGCCGACGTTGACGTGCGGCTTCGAACGGTTGAACTTCTCCTTGCCCATGGCGCTATCCGATGCCTCCTGAAGACGGGTAATTTTGTTGTCGGTATCAGTCTGCCGATCCCCGGCCCGACGGCCCTGGAGACCGGCCCGCTTTCTGCGGCCCTTGCCTAGCGCAACGAGGCCGGAAATTATGGAGCCCACGACCGGATTTGAACCGGTGACCCCTTCCTTACCAAGGAAGTGCTCTACCCCTGAGCCACGTGGGCTTGAGACACCCGTGGAATCGACCGCGGCCGATGCCGGAGCCATTCCCAACGGTCAAACCGCGCGATCCTACATCCTCCCCCAAGCCGCTGTAAAGCCCCTTTGTTGGCGGCTTCCGCTCTTCCGCTGCTGACCGCCTCAATAGGGAGCCCGGCGTGGACGTCCCGGGAGGACGCCCGAGGGAAAGGAGCAGCATTGTGCCAGAGACGGAGCGGCTTGTCTAGACCCTCATCACTCCGGCCCCCTTCTCCCGTCCCCTCCCGCCCTCCCTCACCGGGAGAGGGAGGGGACGGTTTCGGAAGTCTCTGATTCAACAAGCTTTAGTAGCTCCTGTCCTGGGCGAAAGGTAACCACCGGGTGACCGCGCTCACACCAGTCTGTGGGAAGTTCTTCAGGCGATCTCAGGATAGCGCATCCCCTCTCGCGAGGAGCTCCCAGCGTCGCTGCTGCACCACCTTGGGCCACCAGCGCGCCCTTCTCCGTGAGTCTCTCGAAGTCGTCATGCCGGAACTGGACGACGGTTTCCAACGTCGCAACGTGTTGCGAACCCTCTCTTTTTGTCGTAAAGTTACTCTCATAGTAACTATACAGCGCCAGAGCGAAGGCTCCGGCGCTCATCGATGCCAAGACCGGCCTCGAAGGGGAAAGCTATGTCCCGAGAGATTGACCGCAAAAACAGAGTCCTGCGCCGCTTCTATGCGATGGGCGAGGTCGAGGCCATCACCAGCCTATCCCGAGCCACGATCTACCGGAAGATGGCTGAGGGAACCTTCCCTGCCTCGGTACAGATCTCCAAGGGCCGTATCGGATGGCCGAAGGGAGTTGTCGATGCGTGGTGCGAAGGAATCTTGGCTCGTCAGGAGCAACAGGGGTGAGCCCAATCGGTCTAGATCCCCCCGCCCTCCTCCGGCACGAAGTGCTGAATCCCTTGCCCCAGCTCGTAACGCCGTCGGGCGTGCCCCGCCGGACTTCTTGGTCCGCCTAGATTGGCCGAGCGGCAGCGACCCGTCCGGCGGACCGATCGCGAGCGGATCGCCCGCGAAGCCCTGGCGATCTCGCAGCAGGAGGCGCTTGAGGCCGGTGCCCTCGGTTACATGGCCCGCCTCCTGGTCCAGGCCACGTTGCCTCACAAGGACCCGGGCCAGGGCGTCTCCACCTTCGAACGCTCCAACGGCGACTTCCACCTCCTGGTGATGGCACCGCCGCGGATCGGCCTCCCCTGGGGAAAGTGCCCCCGCGTCCTCCTTTGCTGGCTGGCAACCGAAGCGGTCCGGACTCGCTCGCGTCGCATCGAGCTAGGGGCCAATCTCTCGACTTTCATGCGCGATCTCGGCCTGATTCCGACCGGCGGGCGCTGGGGGACCATCAACCGGCTCCGAGACCAGGTCCGACGCCTCTTCTCGAGTACCATCCGATGCTCCTACTCCGCGCCCGGCCGGTTTGAGGACGCCGGGTTCCTCATCGCGTCCCGCGTATCGCTCTGGTGGCAGCCGGCGGCTGCTGAACAGTCCGACCTCTTCGGCAGCTTCGTCGAGCTGTCTTCGGATTTCTTCGCCGCCGTGGTCGAGCGGCCCGTACCGATCGATCTGCGGGTCCTACGCGCCCTCCGGTCGCCGCTGGCCCTGGACATCTACTGCTGGCTCACCTATCGAGCGTCCTATCTCCGTCGGCGAACCGAGATCCCCTGGCCTGCCCTCGCGCTCCAGTTTGGAGCTGGATACACCGAGCTGCGGATGTTTCGCTACCACTTCCTTCGGCAGCTCAGATCCGTCCTCCGGCTCTATCCCGCCGCCCGGGTTTCTGAATCAGCGGATGCCTTGGCTCTCTCGCCCGCCGCGCCCCACGTCCCTAGACGACCAGACACCTAGCTTCTTCCCGGCCTAGACCCTGGGTCGGCTTTGAGAACCCATCTGCGGGAAAGTCTGCGGAAAACGGGATTTTTCCACGCATAATCGCTAACGCCCGCCCCCTCTTGGACGGCATCCGCCACGCATAATCGCTAACGCTCGCCGCGCATAATCACTAACGCATTCCCTATAGCTTCTTTTCCTGTAGTTTGTAGATCCCAGTAGTAGGGGGCCGCTGGTCTGCGGAAAACAGGCCAGCAAGGGCGGAGATCCGAAGGGCTGGTCCGCCGAGGGGCGCCTGAGTCGTCCACGCAATAGGGCTCCGATCTGGAATCCCTCCAGACTCTCATCGTTCTCGCGAACGATCCTGTGAGGATCAGGTTGACTCCGGTCTCCTCCCCGGTCCCAAGCGGCACTCAACAGCGCAGTGAATGGACTTGAGCGCGCTGGGTCAGCGGACCGGCTGCGCTGCCTCAGCGGGGCAGCGTTCGCTCCAATCCGCTCCCACAAATCTTCAGGCGCTGACCAGCGAGTCATCCCCTCGCTCAGGGTCAGCGGGAGCGCAGGTGAGCGCCGCTCCGAGCGCTAAAGAGCGCATAGCCCGTTCCTCCGAGCGTCAACCAGAGTGTCCCGAGGCGATTCTCCGAGGCCTCCGCCAAGTGCCGCTCCTTCCGTTCTTGGGACCGTTCATGCGCCCCGCTCTTGTACCCGAGGGCCGGCCGGCCGCAAGGCCAGGCCCTCCGGGCGCGCTCCGCGCGGCCTTGCCGGCCGGCCTCTTCCTTCGGGTCCACAGGTCGCCATGAACGGTCCCAAGAACGAAAGGAGCTGTCTAATGGCGAGGAACTACCCGAAGGCCGCATCTGTATCGAAGCTCACAGCACCAACCGAGTTGCCACCACCGCCGCCCAATCCGGAGATCCAGCAGATTGCTTTGCGGGATATCAGTCCCAGCCTGTACCAACCTCGCCGCTTTCAGGTCCTCGACACCGAAGATCCGGATCTGCTCGATCTTGCGCGCTCGATTCGCGCCAAGGGGGTGATCCAGCCCGTCCTCGTTCGCCCCATCGAAGTGGGCTACGAGCTGGTCGCCGGCGAGCGACGCGTCCGAGCTTCGCGCCTTGACCTCTCCGCCCTCGATGCGATCGGACCCGCCCCTTCCTACATTCTCGCCATCGTTCGCGAGCTCAGCGCGACCGAGGCCGCGGAGATCACGGTCGAAGAGAATCTCCGGCGCAGGAACCTCCATGCGCTCGAAGAAGCCGATGGGGTCCACACGCTGCTGATGCTCTATCGAGGAGACCCTTTCGCCGTCGCTGCCCGGCTCGGTCAGACGCCGGCTTGGGTCGCATGTCGCGCCCGCCTTCACAGCAACCTCTCGACGGCGTGGAAGGAGATGTTCGCTGAGTCGGACAACCTACTGCGAGCCTGGACCGCCGCGCACCTCGAAGAAATCGCCAAGCTGGCGCAGGAGGTCCAGGACGAGATTCTCAGCAACTTCAACTCCCAGGGGATAGACCCCAACATCACCGTCCCCGACCTGCGCCGCTATCTGGGAGACCTCACCCGGAGTCTCGGCCGAGCTCCCTTCCCCCTCGATGACGACACCCTCCACCCTTCGGCCGGAGCTTGCACGAATTGTCCTCTGACCACTCTGGCCGCACCTCTTCTCTTCGCCGAGCACCAGGACGCCGTACCAACGACGATCAAGAATGCCCGTTGCTTGAACCGCACGTGCTGGATCGAGAAGTGCCACAGGTCGGCCGAACGCGCCGCGGCGAAGCTTCGCGCCGATCATCCCGATCTCCTCCTCGTCTCTCCCGAGACCGTGCCTCGCGAGGAGATCCCCCCGAGCTGGCGCGGCAACGGTCTGCTGCCGGCTCACGCTTACGAGAAGGTCAAGAAGGGCGCCGAAGGCGCGAAGCCGGCAATGTTGGCCAATGGGCCCCAGATGGGTCGTCTCGTCTGGATCAAGCCCACATACCCGATGTCGATTCCACGGCCACATCAGCCCGACGCCTCGCCCTCGCAGCCCTCGACTCCGGAGACCACCGCCATCCAGGCCGACGCCCTTAGCGACCGTCGGACGAAGCACATGAACCGCCGAATCGCCCGCATGGCCGAGCTGACGCGGGAGCTCCTTGCGGCGTGCGCTGGCAAGATTCTCCCTGTCCAGGTTCTCATCGCCCTTGCCCGCGTCTTCGGCACAAACCAGAGCCGCAAGGGGGTGTTTCATTTCGGCTCCCCTTCAGATCCCTGGGAAGCCTTCGGAAAGTTTTGCGACCTCGCTCCCGAAGAGGCCGCGGCCGAGACTTGGAAGGAGCAGCTCCAGCCTGTCCTCGCCAGCCGCCTTCAGTACTGCGGTCCTGATGACGCTGGCAGGCTCCACCGGGAAGTCCTGGCAGCCTTGAGGCTCATCGGAGAAAACTACGCCGACCTCTACCGGACCGTGGCGAAGGAGCTGCCCGAGCCCAAGGCATGGGCCAAGTTTCCGGACTACGAGCCCGAGGTTCTTGACGCAGAGCCGCCAGTGCCGGCACCGGTGAAGAGTGCCCTTCCCTGGGTCCTTCCAGAAGACCTCTCGACCGACGAGGACGACGCTCTCGAAGCGATTTCAGCCTGACCTTCGGGGTCCCGGCCACCCTTGGCTCGGGACCCTTCAGGGCCGGCCCTCGAGCGCCGGCCTCTCTTGGCCGCTTCGCTCGCTCAGCTTTGCTCGGCCATGTTTCGTCCGAAGGGACTCTACGCAGCGAGCGGGGCGCATCCCGGGGCTCCCGGCTGCGCCGGGAGCCCCGGCCTACCCGTGACTTCGTCCGGCGAGGCGACTCTATGAATCCCGCTCAGTACTACCCAGATTGCACCTTGGGCTTTGTCCCCCTTGCGTCAGCTGGATCACCCTAAGATTGAGAAGGGCCTGTTCCCACTGAACCGTGTTTGAGAACAAGAGGAGAGTCCATGGACCTGATCGGCCTCATCATGCTGGCGCTACTTCACCTCTATTCACCGCAGGACAAGAGCCTCACGCCGACCCCTGGAAATGTCCCGGGTCTGTCGCAACCCTCTGTACAGCCGGACGGCGGACCGGAGTTGGATCCCAACGGCCGGACTTAGTCGCTGTCGCTTGGCGGCCAGTGCAAAGCTCCGCACCTGCACGAGTCGGACCTGAGCTAGTCGCCATTAGTATCTTTGGCTGGGATCTGGAAGGTCCTCTTCGCTCGGAATATTTTTCCCGCCTGAAGAAATTCCGCAGCCTGGCCGGTGTCACGAATTAGATCCTCGCCCTACTCTGCCTTTTTCTTCGTAACCGATAATCTGTCAAGTTCCGAACAGATTTAATTTATATACATTCCGGGCCGGCGGATTGGGTAGCCTCTGCTGCATGCACTAAAAGCCATAGATCTGCGTATACTAGCGCCGCATGGACCCCTCTACTCCAACGAAGTCTTCACGTCTTTTCTTGCGGTTGGTGCAAACCGCCACCAATTCCAGGCATCCGGCTTCGATCGGGCGTAGGTACTCCAGCTTGAGGGAGTGGGAGGAGACGGGGCCTGGCGGAGATCCGGACGGGCAAGCGTGGTCGCAGAAAAGCGAAGACGCTGATCCAGAAGCCATCTCTGAATCGGTCTGGAGCCGCCTTGAGGATCTCAGGGTCGGCTTCGAAGCCGAGCTCAACTTCGCAGACTCATGTCTGGCCGAGAATCCTACGAAACCTCGGATTGCGATGCTACTCGCCAATTCCTCTGAATTGAGAAGGGTTGCGATTCTTCATCGCTTTGCCGAAAGGGCCTATTCGCTTCGTCTTTTCAATCCCGAAGAAGGCTTGCGGATTACTGACGATCTGCTCATTTGGACTCAGGAGGACTCATCTCGGCTGGTCTCTGTCATTCGCGCCCGCGCACTGATGGAGCGAGGAAATTTTCTGCGGATTCTGGGTGATCCGGATGGCGCCTATCGGTCTTTCTCGCAAGCGGAACAGGAGCTCGAAAGCAACGGACCAGGCGATCCCCTCGAATTGGCTCGCTACCAAGAGCTCCTGGGTACCCTCGAGAGGGATTGTGGCAATTATGAAGCTGCGGCAGATCTCTTGAGAAGGGCCCTGACGAAGGTTCGCCGCTGGGGGGATCAATACTCTCTCCAGAGAATCCTCATCGCGGCGGCCCTCGCATACCTTTATAACGAAAACTTTGAGCAGGCCGACGAATTGCTGGATGAATCGCTCCGCATTGCCGAGCCCGACAGCCTTTTCCTCAGGTTTGCAGCGGTCAACAAGGTCTTAAGCTATCTCCACAGCCGACAGCCTCACAAAGCCTACCAGGCTTTGCTTCGCGTACGCCGAAGACTCGGAGCCTCCTGGTTGCAGGGATTTCCTGAAGATGACCAGATGAGAGTCGTCTGGTTGGAAGGTCAAATCCTGAGCGGCCTTCGGATCGATGACGAAGCGATTGTCCTCTTGAGAAGGGCGCGTGAATTCTTTATTCAAGCGAATCGTGGGTACGAAGTCTGTCGGCTCTCGATTGAACTGGCCCTGAGCTACGTGGCTCAGGGACGATTTGATGACGTCCACCGCGAGCTCGGCTTCGCCTTACCCTTCCTTTCCGCCCAGAACGCTTTACACCGCTACGCACATTCCGCCGTGCTCCTGCTTCAACAGACGCTTCGCGAGCAGCAGGGCCGTCTCAGCGAAGAGCAGATTCGCCTCGTAGTCCTTCGACTGGATTCGATTCATCGAGCACCGCTCAAAGCCCAATCTCAGTCGCCGTTTGCCGATCTCCAGCTCTGAGGTCTGCGCCTCGATATCCAGAAGCTGGCGAGGCCGCCTTCTCTCTGTCTTTGGGCTAGCGGGGTTGTTCGCCGTCAAGGGCCTGCTCGAAGAACAGGCCTTCAACTGTAGGTGTCTCATTTCATTGTGGCAGTCCATGGCTTCGCCGCTTTATACCCGAGGGGCGGCCGGCCGCAAGGCAGCCCTGCGGGCGTGCTCCGCACGTCCTTCCGGCCGACCTCTTTTCCCCTCGGGTCCTGGCGTCTCGTTATGGACTGCCACAATGAAAGGAGACACCCACCATGAAGGAAGCCCGAGCTCTGATTCCGCCCCATCACCCCTTGCCGGGTCACGACCGGATCCTCGAGAGGGTCCTCGACTTCTTCGACGAGTTTGAGGGCCTGGACAAGACCAGCCCCGAGGGGTTTCGCCTGGCCTTGGATGGCCTGTCCGCGTTGAAGCTCCGGATCGCGGCCGCTCTGTGGAGCGTCGGCGACTCGCGACACGCCTTCCTCCTCGGCCTTCCAGAGGACCCGGAGGCTCGGCGGGTGGCTCTCGAATTCTCCGAGGGAGAGGCACCCAGGAGCTTCATTGGTACCTTCACGGTCGATGGGATTCGGCACCAGGAGGAACGTATGGCCCTCTGCCGCCTCCAGGCGATGGCGGAATTTCGCCGCCTCGTCGCACGAAGATTCGGCAGTGCTGAGGGTGTGTTCATCCAGGTGGAGATGAAGCCCGAGCAGGACGAGTAGGTCACCGCCACGGAAGACGCCCACCACTCGGGCGTCTTCCGGCGCTCATCACCATCGACGGCTGTAACCCGTGTCATCCCCGGAGGCCGAACGACCAGCCTCGGCAAGCCGCTCGGGCCGCTCCAGACGAGTTTCCCGCGGAAACTCGCGGCCGTTGGGGCACGCTCGGATGTCTCCGCGGCCACGCCGCCCTTGGGGCTTGCAGTCCTCTTCGCCCTTGCGGTCGCTCGCCAGCGCGCTGACCCAAGCGAGGGGGAGGGTCCTCAGCGGACGTGGCTTTCGCTCACGAAGCGTTGCCAGCGCGCTCGCCTTCCGCTTGCAGCGCGAAGGGCCATCGAGCCCAGGCCGAGGGCTAACGGCCTTACGCGGAGGGCGATAGCGTCCAGGCGTGGGCGCAGCCGACGGAACCGCCAGGAAGCCGGAGGGCCTGTCGCCCCTTAGGGGCTCAGCGCACCGCGTCTTTGTAACCTTCTGTCACCCGTTCGAACGGTTTTGTTACGTTTGACACGACATATTGCCCCTGCTAGGCTTCCCGGCGCTTCATTTTGGAAAGGGAGGAGACGTTGAGACCCTGCAAGCAAGAGCGTGTTTGGAAGGTTCCCGCGCTGATTTTCGGCCTTTGCCTCGTGGCGACCGCTTCCGTCCAGGCGGCCACGGTGGATACCACGGAGACAACGGAGACCACGGCGGCGCCGATGGCGGCCCCGGTGGATGATCCCGGCTCGATCGTGGTCCGGCCGGCCGGCTCGGAGCCGACGCTGCTGATCGGCGGCCTGATCCAGGGCCAGTTCGACGGCGGCGACAAGGGCGATGCCCGTTTCGCCAACGACAACGAACGTTTCTATCTCCGGCGTGCGCGGCTGAACGCCACCGGCAAGTTCCTCGAGGACTTCGATTTCCGTCTCGAGATGGACCTCTCCAACAACCTCAACAATACCAGCGCCGAGCGGGCGCAGCTCACGGACGGCTACATCAACTGGAACCACTTCTCTTTCCTCAACGTCAAGGTGGGCCAGTTCAAGACGCCGTTCGGCTTCGAGCAGCTCTACGCGGACGCCCGCCTGCTGACGATCGAGCGCTCGCTGGCCAACGACCGCCTGACGCTCAATCGCCAGGTCGGCCTCGGGCTCGCGGGCGACCTTTTGGACAAGCACCTCTCTTATTCGGTGGGCGCCTTCAACGGCAACGGCGCCAACAACAGCTTCAACGACAACAACAAGTTCGACTGGGTCGGACGCGTCGTGGTGACCCCCTGGCGCGGCCAGCTGATGGACGCCCCGGCGAGCTTCTCGATCGCCGCCAACGGCTTCACCGCCGAGGACACGGCGCTCGCGCTCACCTCGGACCTGGGGATCGACTCGACCCCCACCACGGCGGACCGCGACGGCATCTTCACCGGCAAGCGGCGCGGCCAGGGAGCGGACGCCCAGTTCGTCAGCGGACGCCTGGAGATCTGGGGGGAGTACCTGAACACGCGCTACGAGCCGGACAACGACATCCCCAAGCCCCAGTTCAAGGCCAAGGGGGGCTACGTGCTGGCGGCGTTCTTCATCGTCCCGAAGAAATTCCAGATCCTCGCCAAGCAGGAGACCTTCGATCCCAACGACAGCGTGAAGAACGACCAGACCGACGCCACGACTCTGGGCCTCAACTACTACATCCGGGGGAACGACCTGAAGGTGATGCTCGACTACCTGCGCGTCAAGGTCGGACGCCAGGATTCGCAGGACAAGCTCATCGCCCGGTTGCAGGTCGGTTTCTAGTACTGCTGTGTCATAACTTCATCCTGTTTCTACATGCCCAGACCAAGGGCATGGGGCAGACAAGTCACCAAAGACGCGTTTGACGCCATCTCATCGTAGCAATCGAAGCCGGGTTGTGGCGAGACGCTTGTGAACCTCGTAGCCGGAAATCTTTGGGTTGGCGAGCCGGGAGAAGGAAGGCAACAGGGTGCTCCAGGACAGGGCACCATGATGGTGAAATCCTTCTCCAACCAGGTCCCTCATACCAGGTCCGTCGCGGGCACGAGCAGACTGCGGGCTCTGACGGCGCGTTGGGAGCCTTCAGAAGCCCGCGTTAGAGGCCGGAGGAGTAAAGGTCAGGGTCGCGAAGCCATCCTGTGAGGAGTTCCGGAAGGTCGCGGAAGAAATGCCCAGGGCCGATCGGTGTCGGATTGCGTGGGCCCTCCAGGTAGATGCGGAAAGGGACCAGCTTCGCCAGCGCCATCGGCGCGACCCGTCGTGGTGGTTTCGAGCTCAAACCTGGGTGGCGTCGCTTATTCGATCTGTGGTTCCTCTCTCAAGCTCAGGATGATCCGCAATCCGATCGAGCGACAGAGCCGCTCGGCCGTATCAAACCGCAACACCTTCCCGCCGTCGGGGGTAGCACCCGGTTCTCGCACTGTCTTCGAGTGGGTGGCCGAGCAGGTTTCTTCTGTACCTCACGGCCGCCAGCCGGGCAATCCTGTTAAACTCTCCGAATTGGAGTGATCGTCATGAAAGATCCCTTACCCTCTGCGGATGGCTTTGTCGTCGACGTACTGGTACCCCTCGAGAAGTACAAGCAGCTCCTCGAAGACCTCCAGACTTTGGCGGTGGTCGCCGAGGGACGTGCCGAGGCGGCGGTCTCCCTGGAAGAGGTCAAGGAGCGGCTGAAGAGGGATGGACTCCTATAAACTCTGCCTTAAGCCAGCCGCTGAGAAGGATCTCCGCAAGCTCCCCAAGGCCATCGTCCAGCGCGTCCTCCACCTCCTGGACGAGCTTCCCGCCGATCCATTCCCGCACCAGCACAGCAAGTTGTCGGGCACGGAACGCCTATACCGCATCCGGTTGGGAGACTATCGGATCGTCTACGAGGTCGACGAGGAGGCGTTGGAGATCACCGTGCACTCCATCCGCCAGCGGCAGGACGCCTACCGGCACGTCTGATCCGGCCCATCCCGCTCAGGGCTGGGCCACGGGTGGCGGCGGAATCGTGATGTCGATCGGTGTCACCGGACCGAAGGTCGAAAGCGGCTTGTCGAGCCCCTTGGAGGGACCGACGACGACAATCGTGAACTGCTCCGGGTGAAGATACTTAGCGGCGACCACGCGTACCTGCTCCGGAGTCACCGCCTCGATGCCATGGAGGTAGCGATCCAACCAGTCGAGCGGATAACCATAGTATTCGCAAAATACTTCCTGCTCCAGGATTTTGCGTTTCGAATCGTGCTCGAAGATGAAGGAGTTGCGGATAGCCTGCTTCGTCTTGGCGACCTCGGCGTCGGTCGGCGGCCTCGCCACCATGTCCTTGGCCTGCTCCAGCAGGGCCTCGATTCCTTCGCCGGTTGACTGCGTCTTGGTGTTCATGAACAACTGGGTGATCCCAGCGTGGTCCCACTCCCCTCCCACCTCGCCAAAGACCATGTAGCTCAGGCTCTTACCCGTCCGGATGCTGGAGAACAGGCGAGCGGAGAAGCTTCCCGCCATCACCCGGTTCATGACCTCCAGGGCGTAGTAGTCGGGATTGCGGTTGACGATCCCCAGCCCGCCCATGACAATGGCCGACTGCGTGACATCGTTCTTCTCGACATAATAGACCCCGGGTGCTGGCTGTCGCCGGTAGGAGACCTCCGGGTCCTTCCTCGCCGGCCCTGCAGGCCAGTCGCCGAACGCCGCCTCGACCAGCTTCACGGCCTCCTCACGCCGGAAGTCGCCGACCAATCCCAGCACAACGCGATTGGGCTGGAAGTAGGCCCGGTGCCAAGCGACGACATCCTGCCGTCGGACCCCCGCGATGCTGGCGAAAGTGGGGAACCTGCTGTAGGGGGAGTCCTTGCCGTAAACGGCCCGCTTGAACTCGCGGAAGAGGATGTCACGCTGGCTGTCGTTCTGCCTCGCCACCCCGCCCGTGGCCAGGTTCTTGACGACCTGGAGCTGGTCCTCGGCGAAGGCCGGACGGCGCAGGACGTCAGCGAAAACCTTGAGCACCTCGGGGAAGTCCCCCTTAAGCGAATCCATGGTGGCCCGGCCAAAATCTTCGTCGATCGTAGTCTCGATGTGAGCCGCCTTGCTGTCGAGGAAGTCATCGAGCTCTGCTGCCGTCATCCGCTCGGTGCCGCCGGTGAGCAGAAGGGTGCCGGTAATCTCGGCGAGCCCCGACTTCTCGGTCGCCTCGAGGCGGGAACCGGTGTGGATCAGGGCCACCCCTTCGACGAGCGGCAGCTCGTGGTCCTCGAACAGCATCACCACCATGCCGTTCTTGAGCACGATCCTCTGCGCTTGTAGGATCTGCTGCGGCGGTAGAGCGGGAAAGTGAAGCTGGCTGAGGCTCGTTGCCTGTCCCGCGGCGATGGCAGGAAGCATGACGGCGCTCGACAGGGCGGCGAAGACGGCCAAGATCGATCTGGTGGCACAGCGGTCGGTACGCATTTCCCTGAAATCTCCTCTCGTCGGACCGGCTCAGCGCGCGCCGGGAGTCCCGGCCGGAACGGCCGCAGGAGCCTGCTTGGTGACCAACATGACGACGGTCCGGTTCTCGCTGCGGAAAGCCTGATTGGCGGCCTTCCGGATGTCCGCCTTGGTGACCCGGTCGTAGCTGTCGATGGTTCGGAACAGCTGGCGCCAGTCGCCGAAAAGGGCTTGGTTATGGGTGAGCCGATTTGCGAGCCCTTGGTTGTCCTGAAGGGCTCGTACGACCCTCGCCCTGGCCCGTGTCTTGAAGCGGCTGAGCTCCTCGTCGGTCACGTCCTCGTTCCGCAGTCGATCGAGCTCGCGGTGCAGGGCGGTCCGCACCTGCTCGTCGGTGACCCCGAAGCCGGGGACGACCAGGATCCCATAGAGGTTTGGGTAATCGTTGCCCGGAAAGCCGTTGAGCGAAGTCACCTGAACGGCCAACCGCTCGTCACGCACCAGCGATCGGTAGAGACGCGAGGTGCGCCCGATCGAGAGGATGTCGTCGATCGCCTCGAAGGCCGCCTGGGCCGGATCGGTGTCGGCCGGCTTGTGGTATCCCTCCAAATAGATCGGCTGAGATAGATCCTCCAGCACCACGGTCTTCTCGCCCGTCTGCGGTGGCTCGATGGTGCGCAGGGGAGGCGGCACGGGGCGCGCCGGAATGCGGCCGAAGTAACGGTCGATCAGGGGGATCAGCTCTTGAGGGTGGATGTCTCCAACCACCGCGGTGACGAGATTGGCGGGCACGTAGTACTCGTGAAAGAAATTCTCAGCGTCGGTCAGCGTGAACGACTGGATGTCGCTCTCGTAGCCGAACGGGCGATGATGATAAGGGTGAGCAAGGAAGGCGGTCCCCTGGAACTGCTCGAGCATGCGCCCGATCGGCTGCCCCTCGACGCTCTGGCGCCGCTCCTCGCGCACCACATCGCGTTCCTCGTAGAACTCGCGGAACACGGGCCGGAGAAAGCGCTCCGATTCTAGATAAGCCCAGAGCTCGGTCTTGTTGGCGGGCAGGCTGTAGAAAAAAACGGTCTCGTCCATGTTGGTGAAGGCATTTAGGAAGATGCCCCCCTCCCGGTTGACGATGTCCGGGAACTCGTTGGTGACCACGAACTTGTCCGCCTCGGCCTGCCTGGCCTTGAAGGTCTTGAACAGCGCCTCGACCTTAGCGGCATCGGCACGGGGCGATAAGCGCTCGGCCTGATAGTCCTGGTAGGCCATCTCCAGCGCCGCGATGGCCTTCTTCTCCTCGGTGTAGTTGGTGGTACCAATGGTCTCGGTCCCCTTGAAGGCCATGTGCTCGAACATGTGGGCGAGCCCGGTGATCCCCGTCACCTCGCGGGCCGAGCCGACGTTGGCATGCGTCGAGAAGGAGAACACCGGGGCCTCGTGGCGCTCGACGAGGATGAAGGTCCAGCCGTTCGGGAGCACATGGACCGTCGTCTTCGCCTCGAAGGACTTGAGGTCCTGGGCGGCAGCGGGGAGGGTCGAGACTAGCAGAGCGGCAACGAGCAGCTTTCGAAGCATGCGGACGTACCTCAAGAGGAACGGTTTCGACGACAGAGTCTAGCAGGTCGGCAGGCAGCGAAGAAGGAGCCAGTAGCCGGCTCGCCAAATAGAGACCTCCCCACCGGGCGGTGGGGAGGAATGGAGGATGCCGTCTTTACCTAGCGGAACATCGGCTGCAGGGCGCAGCTGCTCTGGACCGGGGAGACGAGACAGGCGCCAGCGCAGGCGTTGGTGCTGATCGGCGCGGCAATCACCTGCATCTCCAGACGGGTCTCCAGCTTCTCCACCACGAAATTGAGCTCGGGCTTCATACGAAACCTCCTTTGTCCTGTCCTAGCCATCATGGCCAGAACAAGCACATCGTAACATATCCAAGTTCAATTTGATTGAATCTTTGGCAGGATCAACGCAGCAGCCACTCGGGACGAATCCATGGATAGGCCGCCAAGCCGATCAGTGCTCCGGCGGCGACCACTAGCGGCTCGGGGATTTTCTCCCAGCGGGCGAGCAGGGCCAACGTCCCCACCGCCAGGATTACCGTGAACAGATCGCCGATGGCGGTTCTCCCCACCAGAAAGGTCGTCCCGACGAGCACCCCGACCACCGCCACCTTGACCCCCTGGATGAAACCCTGCAGCCGGGGGTTCTCCCGGTAGCGCAACAGGATCGGCGCAGCGATGACGGTGAACAGAACCGAGGGGGAGAACATCCCTACAGTCGCTGCGACCGCGCCAGAAAAGCCGCTCATGAGATACGAGATGAACGTGGCAGCGACCGCCACCGGCCCGGGGGAGATCAGGCCGATGGCCACCGCATCGAGGAATTGGCGGTTCGTGGCCCAGTGATACTGGTCCACGACATAGGTCTTGAGGAACGGGATGATAACCAGGCCGCTGCCAAACATGAAGAGCCCGGCCTTGAAGAAGAAGAAGAACAGCTTGGCGTTGATGCCAGCCCAGGGAAGGGCGGCCACTGCGGCCGGCAGAGCGGTCTCCTCCACAGGCCGATCCGGCGGTGGCCGATCCGCCCGACTCGGCGGACGGGCCGGTGGGAAGACAAACATCCCCAGGATGCCGGCGACGAGGAAGGTCGCGGTGAGCTCGCGCTGGAGGAGCACCGTCAACCCCAGGGTGGTGACGAAGAAGATCCAGGCCGCGGGATCACGGCGCAAGGTCTTGCTACCGAGGTGCCAGCAGGCGCGGAGGATTAGGGCTACTACGACCGGAGCGATGCCATAGAACACCCCTCGTAGCTGCCAGGTGGCGGCGAACCGCGAATAGAAATGGGCAATCGTGACGACGACCAAGAACGGGGTCAGCGCGAAGACGAAGGCGACGCTGATCCCGCCCAGTACGCCGAAGCGCAGGAACCCGCAATAGATCGCTAGCTGAAATACTAGCGGCCCAGGACAGGCGGCGGCGATCGCCAATCCGTCGTCGTATTCCTCTTCCGTGAACCAACCTCGGTTCTCGACCAGGTCGCGCCGGATATGGTTGGCAAGCGCGATGGGGCCGCCGAACCCCAAGGAGCCAAGGGTGAAGAAGTACCGCAGTAGAGCGGGGAGGGAGGGAATGGCTTGTGAGCCCCCGGCCGGCTTCCGAAAGGTCCGCATCGCGACTAGGGGCTCCCGAGCCGTCGGAACCCGCCAGGGCCCGGCAGCGAGAGTCAGGCGCCCGACGCCTCGCGGGGCTCGAGGCCCGGTCGCGCCGCATGGGCGCGCACACGGCCGACCGCCCAGGCCACCAGGACATAAATCATCCGCAGCAGCATCCCGCCGACCATGATCTGCCAGATGCTGTCCCGAATCAGTCCGGCGAACGTCAGCAGGGCAATTCCCCAATGGCCGGCAGTGCCGGCAGCGGACATGCCGCGCAAGGCCCGGCCGAGGATCAGAGGGTAGCGCATCGACGTCGTGTAGACCGTGACCACGGTCAGGAACACGATGAGGAGGCAGAAGGCCGCACTCAGTAGCATGTAGAGGCCAAGGATCACCGAACGGGAACGGCCGAGCGGCTCCAGTGGCGGGCCCGGTTTACCCGTCAGCTTCCGGAAGAAGGCCACGAGGGACTGCCCCACCCGGCGGTGGAGGTTGCGCAGGCCGCTAAGGTCGACGAGCAGCCAGTAACCGTCCAGCTTGAACACCGGGTTCAAGGTGAAGGCCATCAGGAAGGTCACGATCCAGAACAACTGATACCAGAGAGCGTTGCCGGTGAAGTGCGCCAGAGCTCCGATGAGGATGACCAGGAACGCCTCGAAGTACAGACCGCCTAGATCGACAATGGCCCTCTGTCGCGGCGGCAGCCTCCAGGCCTTGGTGACGTCGGCATAGAAGGCAGGAAAGACCAAGTACAACCCAAACCCAACGCCGCCGTGAGGGGCGCCGAAACGGGCGCAGGCTGTGGCGTGGCCGAGCTCGTGGAAGAGCCCGCAAAGAATTACCAGCAGATAGAGCACCGCCAATTGCGACCAGGGCAGTACCACCTTCATCTGCGGGACGGAAGCCTTGAAGGTCAGATACTCGATGGCGCAGAAACCGAGGACTGCCAGGACAGCCAGGGGAGCCGAATAGAGCCACCGCAGCTTGTCGGTGAACGAGCGCAGCAGCCGGGCCGGCAAAAGCTGGAAGTGGAGCAGGAACGGCGTCGGCCGCGGAGGCTCCGCGGCACCGCTGAAGACCACTGCGGGAACCCGCTCGTTGAGGATTTCACGCAGAGTGGCGGCCGGAACGTCATGGCCACTGATACGCCTGAACGATTGCGCGAGATCCTCAAGGCTCTCGGGCTCGTCACGGAAGGCGACCAGCAGGTCGTGGACCGCCTGATTGACCACGAAGCAGCTATCTCCCGCCTCCACCAGATAGCGCGGCGCGGGGTCTGCGTCCCCAGCGTGGAAATGGCTGATCCGGAGGTCGGCGCGGAGCTGGGGGAAAGCGTTGGTGGGCTCGTTCGCTGGTGTCATAAGTTCCCTACCGTGAACATACCCCCCTCGCCAGCGGCGAGGGGGGTTGGAGACCGGTTGGAGACCAACCGTCTTTACCTAGCGGAACATCGGCTGCAGAGCGCAGGCCGCCGTGCTGAACTTGGTCTGCGAGCAGGCCGCCGCGCAGGCGTTGGTGCTGATCGGAGCGGCGATCACCTGCATCTCGAGACGGTTCTCCAGCTTCTCAACCACGAAATTAAGTTTCATAAAGAAACCTCCTCTGCAATGTTCTACCCGGAATGGGTAGGACAAGATCGATATAATCTCTCATTACCTCTAGGGTACCACCGATCGGGCCTTCCCGTCTGCCTCGCTGCCTCTCATCCCTGCCGCAGCGCTCGCAGCGGATCGAGCCGGGCCGCCCGCAGGGCCGGGAAGCCGCTCGCCACCAGGGCGAGCACCAGGACGCCGAGGGCGGCGAGGACGTATATGGCGAAGTCCGTCGGGCTCACCTCGAACAGGAAGCGAGCGAGGATCCGGCTCAAGGCCCAGGCTCCGAAGAGCCCGACCACCACGCCAAGCAGAGCGGTGGTCAGGCCCTGGCGCAGGACCAGCCGTACGATGCGGTCGCGATCGGCGCCCAGGGCCATGCGGACTCCGATCTCTACCGTCCGCTGGACCACCGAATAGGCGATCAGACCGTAGATGCCGACCGCGGCCAGCGCCAAGGCGGCCACGGCGAACAGGCCGAACAGCAAACTCGCCACCCGCTTCAGCCAAATCGAGTCCTCGACCATGCCGTCCATGGTCCTGACATCATCTAGAGGGAGGTTCGGATCGATGCCATGGATCTCCCGCCTCAGAGACGGCACGACGCCCGTCGGCGTGCCGGCCGTCCGCAGGAACAGGTTCATATCCCCCATGGGCCGCTGCCGGTACGGCAGGTACATGTCGAATCCCGCATCGGCGTCGAGTCCCTCCCGCCGGACATCGCCGACGACCCCAACGACCGTCATCCACGCCTTTGAGCGCATCAGGGAAACCTGCAGTTTTTCACCCAAAGGACTCTTGTCCGGCCAGAAGTGCTTCGCCAGCTTGTTGCTCACCACCACCTCGGCGGGAGCGCCGGGCGGCGGGTTCTCGTTGAGCGACCGGCCGGCGATAAAGGGGATTCCGACCGCCCGGAAGTAGTTGGCGCCGGTGATGAACTGGAACCCGACGGCTGGGTTGGCGCTCGCCTGGTCGGGGCTCTGGAGGGCGGTCTGGACAGAGGTCGTGTGTCCGGTGGCGAGCGGCGGCAGCGAGCCGAAGCCGGCGGCGACGACCCCTGGAACGCCATTGAGCCGGCGGAGAGCCTCGTCGTAAAAGCCGGCCTTCTGGGGGGGCATTGGGTACTGGGCGTCGGGCAATGTCATATTGACGACCAGCGTCTTCGCCGGCCGGAAGCCCGGATCGACCTCCAACAGCTTCCGGAAGCTCTGGGTCATCAAGATGGCGCCCACGAGCAGCAGCAGCGAAAGCGCAATCTCGACCATCACCAGGAAATTACGGAAACGGCTGTGCCCCACGCCGCTCGAAGCCTGGGCCGCGCTCTCCTTGATCGCGCCGACGAGGTTGGGGCGCGAGGCCTGGAGCGCCGGCACTAGACCGAACATCACCGCCGTCAGGCAGGCGATGCCGAGCACGAAGGCGACTACCCGCAAGTCGATAGGGAAGCTTAGGTTACCGCGCAAGTCGAGAGGGATGAAGCTGACGACCAGCTTGTTTAGGCCAAACGTCAGCAGCAAGCCCAAGGCGCTGCCAGTCAGTGCCAGCAGCAGGCTCTCCGTCAGCACCTGCTGGATCAGTCGCTGGCGGCCAGCGCCGATGGCCACACGTAGAGCGAACTCCCGCGAACGGGTGGCGGCGCGCTGAAGCAGCAAGTTCGCCATGTTGGTGCAGGAGATCAGCCAGAGGAAGCCGACAGCTCCCCAGAGCAGGATGAACGGCTGCAACCCTCGCGTCTGATACTCCTGGAGCGGCGACACCGTGACCCCCCAACCGGAGTTCGACTTCGGGTATGCCTGCTCTAGTTGCTTGGCGATCGCGGTCATTCCGGTCTGCGCCTGCCGCGCGCTTACGCCGGGCTTGAGGCGGGCTACGCCGCTGAACGGACGCCCCTGCCGCGGCATGTTGTCCGGATCGAGAGCCAGCGGATAGAAGATCTCGGCCGCGTCGGTATCAGGGTACTGTGCCCGTAGCGGCAACACGCCGATCACCGTGGCCGGATCACCTTCCACGCGGAGGGACTGGCCGACGGCCTTGGGATCGCCGTTGAACAGCCGCTTCCAGAGGCCATAGCTCAAGAGCACTACTTTGCGGGCCCCCGGCTTGTCCTCCTCCGGCGTGAAGGCTCGGCCGTGGAACGGCCGGACGCCGAGGACGTTGAAGAGGTTGGCCGAGACGCCGGCGCCCTTGACGCGCACCGGATCTCCCTTGCCGACTAAGCTGACCCGGTCGGTCCAGAAGAAGGCGACGTCCTCGAAATCCCGGCTCTGCTTGCGGAAGTCATAGGCGTCCGGCAGCGACAGACCGTCGTCCGCCAGACCGCGCGTCGGATTCGTTCCACGAAGCACGACTAGCCGCTGAGGGTCGCGGTAAGGGTAGCCACGCAGCCAGATCCCGTTGACGAAGCTGAACATGGCTGTGGTGATTCCGATGCCGCATGCCAGCGTGAGCACGGCGATCGAGGTGAAGCGCAAGTTCTTCCGCAGAGAGCGGAAACTGTATGCCAGATCCTGCAGCAGGCCTTCCATCTCGACGGTTCCCCCTTGCTCAATTCTCAGTATAGCCGCGAAGCTTCTCGTACTTTGTGACCTGCTCCGCGGATAGCAACGGCCTCGTCTTGAGGTGCGCAGCGAGGTGGATGAGCCGCAACTGGCCATGGAGCTCCGCAATCTCCGCCACCAGGGCGCGCAACCGGTCCTCGGTGATCTTCCCCTGGGCGAACGCCGCGCTCAGCTCGGCCTCCTTGTCGACCATCTTGCTCCCTGTCTTCCTCGCCTGGTCGATCGTCTCGAGGTAGATCTGGCGAATGGCATCCTTCTGACCCGCCGAAAGGCCAATCTGATCGGCGACATCAAGCAGGTGGCGCGGTCCAGGGTAGTGGTTGAACTCGGCGGCGCTTGCCTGCCCCATTCCTTCACCCGCCAAGAGCGACGAGACCTCGTCCGCAGGCAGGGAACGGGCCTTTGCGCTGGCTGCGGTGTCGGGTGCCTGCGCGTGGACGGTGCCGACGGTGCCAACTAGGAGGCCAAGCAGTGCCATCAGGAAAGCGCCGGGGACTAAGGACCGAGCGTTTCTCGCCATCTTAGCCTCCCGCGATCGCCGGAATGATGTGAACCTCATCGCTCTCCCGCAACGGGGTCTCCTTACCGGAGAGGAGCCGGATGTCCGTGTCGTTGACGAAGATGGCGATGAACGATTTGAGCTCACCCTTTTCGTCGTAGAGCTGGCTGGAGGCTCTCGGATAGCGCGCTTCCAGCGCCTGGAGCGCCTCGGCAACCGAGTTCCCAGCCACTTCGACCGAGCGTTCGTCATCGGTGTACTTGCGCATCATCGTCGGAATGAAGATCGAGGGCATCAGAGTCTCCTCAGTCGGATCTGATCCAGGGCCGCCCGCTCGGACGCGGCGGTGCGCTGGGGTCCATTATCAACGAAACTCGGTCGCGGCGGGAACTTCCGGCCAGGGCAGGTGCCCGCAGACGGGGCAATCCGGTCGGCGGCTCACCTTGAGTTTGCGGAAGCTGTTGTCCGTGAGGTCGAAGTAGAGCAGTC
The DNA here is from genome assembly GCA_036271335.1 of Thermoanaerobaculia bacterium. Lineage (GTDB taxonomy): Bacteria > Acidobacteriota > Thermoanaerobaculia > Multivoradales > UBA5704 > DATARR01. Next base: position 43,121 of record DATBAW010000164.1, on the reverse strand, counting down.
GGTTGCGCAGCACCTCGCCGTAGCCCGTGAGCAGCTTGATGGCTTCCATGGCGGCGAGCGTCGCCACCACCATCGAGCTGCAGGCGATGACGGCGAAACTGTCGATCGTCCACTGTGGCGGCATCTCGGGGTAGAGGCAGGTCAGGCAGGGGGTCGACCCGGGCTCGATGACGGTCAGATACCCCTCGAGCGCAAACATGGCGGCCATCACCAGTGGCTTGCCGCGACGGACGGCCTCGCGATTCATCGCCTGGCGCTCCTCGAAGAGCGGCGCGCCGTCGATGACCACGTCCGCCTGCTCGAACAGGGCGACGGCGTTACGGTCGCTGATGTTCTCGGCCGTGACGACCACCTCGAGGTCCGGGTTGATCCGCTTGAGCGTGTCCCGAAAGGCTTCGACCCGGGGGCGGCCCAGATCCTCGCGGAAGGCCAAGTGCATGCGGTTGAGGTTCTCCGGCTCGACCACCCCGTCGTGAGCCAGGATTAGGCGGCCGACGCCGGCCCGGGCCAGCGCCATGGCCGATGTGCCACCCAGGCCGCCGACGCGCGAAACCAGCACACTGGCGCGCTTGAGCCGGCCCTGTTCCTCCGGACCGAAGCCCGGGAGCCGGAGCTGCCGGGCGTAAATCTCGTGATCGAGCTCGGTGAGGCCGAATTCGTCCGTCCTGGTCATCTCCTAGTTCCCCGCCTTCAGTCAATCGTCCCGAGCGGCGCCCGCCTTGTGCCGAGAGGTCGCATCGAGAGGTTTTATACAGAGCGGTAACAGTAGACGCTGTCACAGAGCATCGTCAACCCCAGGCAGCGGACTGCGGGTTCTACAGCATTGCATAATAAATCGTTTGACGGCACTAGAAGGGATGGTTGCCGTGCGCCTCCATTCCATCATAGACTCTCCGCCGTTCAATCATTGAGCGCCAGAAAGGGTGGTCTCACTTTGTCCAAACGGGTTTGGATTGCGGCTGTACTGGTCCTGTCCGGAGCCGCCGTTCTGGCGCTCGGAGTCGGAGGCGCGACGGCCGTGCCGAGCGTGGAGCTCAACGTCTACGCAGCCGCCAGCCTCACAGACGCCATGCAGCAGATCGCTATCGCCTATAAGAAAGCCACCGGCGTCAAGATCTCGCTCAACCTCGGGGCCTCGAGCGCACTGGCCCGTCAGATCGAAGAGCGGGCGCCTGCTGACGTCTTCCTCTCCGCCGACGAGGCGAAGATGAACGAGCTCGAGCAGCGCGGGTTCGTTCTCAAGGGGACGCGCAGGAGCCTGCTCTCGAACACCCTGGTGATCGTAGTGCCGACGGACAGCCGGCTGAAGATCGCCTCCGCCCAGGATCTCGCCGGCGGCCAAGTGAAGGCGATCTCGCTCTGCGAGCCCCAGACGGTGCCGGCCGGCATCTATGCCCAGGAATACCTACGCAAGATCCACGTCTGGGATCGCGTGGTAAAGAAGCTCGTGCCCACTGAAAACGTCCGTGCGGCCCTGGCCGCCGTGGAATCGGGCAATGTCGAGGCAGGGATCGTCTTCAAGACCGACGCCAGCGTCTCTAAGATGGTCAAGGTGGCGGTCGAGATCCCCGCCGCCGAGGGACCGGCTATCTCCTACCCAGTCGCGGTGTTGAGCGGCTCTGCCAAGGTCGGGGCCGCGCGAAGGCTCGTGGCCTACCTCGAATCTCCGGCAGGCCTCGAGATTTTCCGCAAATACGGTTTCCTGATTCGGCCCGGGAACCAGGCCCGATGAAAAGATGACGGCCGAGGAGTGGTGGATCATCGGGTTCACCGTCCGCGTGGCCGGGATGGGGACGCTCCTCATCCTGCCGCCCGGGCTACTGCTCGCCTGGCTCCTTGCGCGCCATCGGTGGCCCGGTAAGCCGCTGCTCGAAACGCTGGTTGCGCTTCCGCTGGTCATGCCCCCGGTAGCGACCGGCCTGATCCTGTTGCGGCTCCTCAGCCGCCGAGGAGCATTCGGCAGCTTCCTCCACGACCGGCTGAATTTCGACATTGTCTTCACTTGGCGCGGCGTCGTGGTGGCGATGGCGGTGATGTCCTGTCCGCTGCTTGTCCGGACGGCGCGGGTGGCCTTCGAGGGCGTCAACCCACGACTCGAACAGATCGGCCGGACGCTCGGCGCTAGCGAAGCAAGGGTGTTCTTCACCATTACTCTGCCGCTCGCCGCCCGCGGCGTCCTAGGAGGAATCCTGCTCTCCTTCGCCCGCGCCCTAGGAGAGTTTGGCGCTACCATCCTCGTAGCCGGGAACATTCCTGGCAGGACTTCGACCCTCTCCCTCGCGATTTACCAGATGGTGCAGCTCGGCCACGATGGGGATGCCTTCCGACTCCTCGGCGTCTCGGTCGCCATCGCCTTCCTGGCCGTCTGGGGCAGCGAATGGCTGCTGCGCCATAATGCGCGGACCGAATGAAGCTCGTCCTCCAGCGCATCCGTCTCCCGCTGGCCCACTTCGAGCTCGAGGTGGACGCCGAGATCACCCAGAGCGTGGTGGCGCTTTTCGGCCCCTCGGGCGCTGGCAAGACCTCGCTGCTCGACCTGCTCGCCGGGCTGCGCCGGGCGCCGTCGGCGTTCATTTCGCTCGACGGCCAGGTGCTTACCGATACGGCCACTCGCCGCGAGGTCCCGACGCGCGCCAGACGCATCGGCTACGTGCCCCAGGACGGAGCCCTGTTTCCGCATTACTCGGTGCGCCAGAACCTCCTCTATGGCTGTCACGGGCACGCCGGGCACGACGCCGACCGCGAGCTCACTATCGAGAACGTCGCGGCCGTGCTGGAGATTCAACAGTTCCTCGATCGCGGTATCGGCCGGCTTTCGGGGGGCGAGAAGCAGCGGGTCGCGCTGGCGCGGGCGCTCCTCTCCTCTCCTCGTCTCCTTCTGCTCGACGAGCCGATGACGGGGCTCGACTTCGATCTCAAGGCCCGCGTCGTCGAGTATCTCCAGCGGATCCGAGACGAGTTCAAGGTGCCGATGGTCTATGTGACCCACAATCTTGAGGAGGTCTTTGCGCTCTGCGACGAGTTGCTCGTGCTAGAGCGAGGCCGGGTCGTCGGCCAAGGCCGTCCGCAGGAGCTGTTCACGGTCTCCCGTGAGCTGACCTATCGGCTCAAGCGGCCGGATGAGGTCACGTCCATCGCGGCTGTCGGGCCATTCGGGGAGGGAGGAAGCGGCAAGTAGCAAGGGAAAGAGCCGGAAAAAACACCCGCCCTGAGCAGGCGGTTTCCCGGCCCTTGCAACCCATGTGGAAGGCAGACGACGACCTAACCGGGCTGCTTGTCTGCCGGGGGCTTGTTCATCATCGGGCACTTCTTGCCGCAATCCCCCACCTTGTGGGCGGGAGCGGCTTTCTGACCGGCCACGGCGTAACCAGCCTTGTTGACGGCATCCGACAGGCTCGCCACCGTCACGCCCTTGTTGACCTCCACGTCGGCCGTCTCTTTAAGCAGACTGACGTGAGCATCCTTGACACCAGGAACGGCCTTGAGCGCCGTCTCGATCTTCTCGGCGCACTTGCCGCAATCCATGCCTTCGATCTTGAGGGTCACCTTCTCCGTGGACGTCTCGACCGCGAAGGCCGCCATGGCGAGCGCCAGGAAGGCGACTAGAGTCAATACGACTTTCCGCTGCATTATTCCGCTCCTTTCGGCCCTCTTACGGGACCAACCGTTGGTTCGAGTATAGCAGGGCCTCTCCCCTTTCGTGCTAGTCTTGGGTCAATGAGGTCCATTTCAGTGCTCTTGCTCGGGCTTATCGCCCTGGCCCTGGCGGGCCCGTTGCGAGCACCCGTCCGGCAGTTATGCGGAATGGCCTGCTGCCGGTTGGCTTCGGTGCATCAGCCTTCCTGTGCATCCGCGAAGACCTGCTCGATCTCCAGTTGCAATGGGGAGGGAACGGCGGCCGCCGACTTGGTGAGCCTGCCGAACTCCACCCTGCCGGCCTTGCCTTACCTAGCCCCTCCCGCGCTCGCCGGAGCCCTTGCGGGCTCCCTGACCGCAAGCGGTCGACGCCTCCCGCTGGCGCTTCCCGAGCGCCCCCCCCGCGCCTGACCCCGGACCCGGGGTCCCTCCTTCCTTAACCACTTTCCTCAGGGAGGTAGAGGTGCGTGAAAATTGTATCGCCTTTGTGGCTGGAGGCCTTCTCCTTGCCGCATCCGTGACCGGCGCTCAGACTAGGCCGGCCGAAACTCCGGTATCACCGGACTCGCTCTCGGGCGGCTCGCCTATCCTGCAACTCGGTGAGGAACCGGGCCGCCAACTGGTGATCAGCGGCTTCGGCGTCGCGTCCTACAACCTGGACGCCACAACTCACGACAATTCGTTCTCCGACGACGCTCTCGCGTTGTCGCTCTTCAAGTCGTTCTCGGACCAGATCTCCGTCTTCGCCCAACTGACGACGGCCCGTGAGCCGCGGTCGCCCTTCCTCGCCGACCAGGGGACGACGAACGACATCGAGACCGACATCGACAATCTGCAGTTGCGCTGGGCTTCGGCGTCGTCCGGCGTCGATGTCACCGTCGGCAAGTTCGACTCGCCCATAGCAATCGAGCGCGACGACGCGCCGCTAAATTTCCAGGCTACCCCGTCCTTCACCTTCTCTTTCGCGAGGCCGGTCAAATTCACCGGGCTCGCGGTTCATGAAGCCTTCGCGCCCACCTTTGAAGGCTGGGCGATCGTCGCCAACGGCTGGGACGTGGACACCGACAACAACAAGGCCAAGACTGTGGCCCTCTATGGCCTCTGGAGCCCCTCGCTCACCGCGCATGTGGGCCTCGGAGTAATCCAGGGAGCCGAGAAGGATAACACCAGCGTCGACCCGCGGACTACCATAGTAGGAACGCTCCTACTGCAACCCGGCGAGCAGTGGGTTGTCGGCGGCGAGACGGTCTTGGGGCGCGAGTCACACAGCGCCCCGGACGGTGGCAGCGCGGGATGGTTCGCACAGAGCCTCTTTACCCATGCCCGCTTCGGCCCGCGCTGGGCCGGGACGGTGCGGCTGGACTACCTCGACGACCGCGACGGCTCACGCACCGGCACGCCGCAGGTACTCAAGTCGGTCACCGTCTCCCCGCAACTCTTGTTCGGTGGCGGCTTCTTCGGAATCTTCCACTATCTTGAGCGCACCACGCTGCGCCTGCCGGAACTCGCCCTGCGGCTCGACCTTCGTTACGACCGTTCGACCGCGCCGGTTTTCGCCACGCGGACGATCGGAGTGGGCGGACGAGGAAACTCGTCGGCGACCCTGCAGACGGTCTTTCTGTTTTAGGAGGAGGTATGGGCAAGCTCTCCAACGGTCCCCTAGAAGCTCGCCTCGCGGTGACCTTCTTCCTTCTCCTTCTCGGCGCGGCCAACTTCTTCGGCGCCTGGGAGGTGAAGAACTTCTCCTCTTTCACGCCCGACGGCGTCGCCGCCACGGTGGCGCCCGAGGTGCACCATGCGGTCGGTATGCGATGTGAGATGTGCTCGATGAGCCGGGAGACTCCGATCGACCCCGATAGCCTCGACCGGCCGAAGCACACGATCGGCCGCGACCTCCTGGTCCAGGACACGCATGTCCACATCCCGGTCTACTCGTTGACCGCGGGCGCGCTCTCGCTCGTTATCTTCGGGCTCGCGCTCTCCTCGGCCACGAGATCCTGGCTCGTCACCCTCGCCTTCGCGGCCCCAGCGCTCGATTTTCTGGGCCTCTGGGGAGCCCACCTCGCTCCGAGCCTGGGAGGCTTCTTCGGGACGGTCACGGTCGGCGGCGGGTCCGCGATGGCTCTCGCCTACCTTATCGTCCTCTGGCTCACCCTCTCGCAGTGCTGGTTTCAACGGTCAAGAAAGGAGCTCTATCATGCGTAAGCTTGCCGTGGCAGCAGCCATGATGCTCGCCGCCCTTCCCGTTTTCGCCCACGTCACCCCCAACGTCGAGCTGTTGAAAAAAGGCGAATTCATCCGGCAGAGCCTGCCGGCGGCCACGAAGTTCCTGGAGCTACAACTGGCCTTGAGCGCCACCGAGCTCGCCACCGTCAAGAACGCGACCGGCTGGACGCCATCCGCAGAGGAGGCCAAGCTGTACGTCGGCCGCGACGACCAGGGGGGCCTACTTGGCCGGATCGTGCTGTTGTGGATTCCTTCGATGCACGGCCCGGTAGGTGTGGCGGTCGCCTTCGATTCCGCGGGGAAGATCCTGCGCGTCGCGGTGACCGACATCGGCAGCGAGCCGCTGGCCTGGGTCCGCCCACTGCTCGACAGCGGGGGGCTGGCGGCCTTCATCGGCCTGTCTTCCAACGCCGCGCTCGATCCCGCAAAGATTGCTCCGCAGGTCACAGGAACGATGAGCCGCTATTTCGCTAAGGTGATCACCGATGGCGTCGCCCGAGCTCAGGCGCTCGATAGGGTAGTTCAGGCTGCTGGTTAGAGGGTGGGCTTATTCGCCATGCGGACTCCTATCTATCTGGATCACAACGCCACCACGCCCCTCCACCCTCGTGTGCGCGATGCGATGCTTCCCTGGTTAGGCGGCGGCCTGCATGGCAATCCTTCCTCCCACCACGGCTTCGGACAGCAATCACGCGACGCCGTAGAGAATGCCCGCAACCAGGTGGCCTCGCTGGTAGGGGGGCGAGCGCAGGAAATCGTGTTCACGGCCTCAGGGACCGAGGCCAACAACGCTGTGATCTTCCACATCGCACGGCAAGCGGAGCGGCGCGGCCACTTGGCGGTTTCCGCCATAGAACACCCTTCCGTGCGCGAAGCGGCGTCACGGCTCGCCGGTGAGGGAATGGCAGTCACATGGGTTACGCCCCGAGAGGACGGCGTGGTGCCGCTGGAGGAGGTTGTCCGCGCCCTGCGGTCGGACACCCGGCTGGTTGCCCTGATGCTCGCCAACAATGAGTTGGGCACCCTGCAACCGGTCGCAACGGTCGCCGGTACGTGCCGGAAACAAGGAGTGCCAGTGCTCTGCGACGCCGTGCAGGCCGTGGGCAAGATCCCTGTGAACGCCCCAGCCCTCGGCGTCGATTACCTCGTGCTCGGCGCTCACAAGTTCAACGGCCCGCAGGGAGCGGCGGCGATCTGGGTCCGGCCGGGCGCCGAGCTGTCCGGATATCTGATCGGCGGCGCTCAGGAGGGATGGCGGCGGGCGGGAACCGAGAACGTGGCGGCGATCGTCGGCTTCGGCGCTGCCGCGGCCTTGGCACAGGAGGAGATCGACTTGCGACACGCCTTCCTCGCCGGCCTGCGGGACCGTTTCGAGGAGGAGCTGCTGCGCCGGGTTCCAGGCGCTATCCTGCATTGCCAGGGCTCGCCGCGCCTACCCCACACTTCCCACATAGCGTTCCCCGGCGTCATGGGGGAGTCGCTGTTGATTCGACTTGACCGCGCCGGTTTCGCCGTCTCGACCGGCTCGGCCTGCTCTTCGGGGAGCACCGAGCCGAGCAAAACGGTGCTCGCCTTGGGAGTCTCGCGCCAAGAGGCGCTCGCCTCATTAAGGGTAAGCTTCGGCATCACCAACCGGCCGGACGAGGTAGACGTCTTCTTGGATGTCTTGACACGCGAGGTGGCCGAGTCACGGAAGGCCATGGCCTGGGTCCCCCCTTCCACTTGAGCGGCCTCCGTCCGGACGGCCTCGGGGTGAAGAATTCGGGAGATCGCGGAGATAGAGGTCGTAGGGAAGGAGTACCGTCACCTGGGCTCCGGCGTGGATCGGGGATGAAGGGGTGGGGGCCAACGTTTATTGAGAAACTCCGTCGAGCGGCAGAGAGCTGCTGTGCGACTTCGCGCCCGAGAGCGACGCATGGTGGGAGCGGTGCAAGGCGCGCGCTAGATCAGGGATGAAGTCAGGGTCGGAGGCCCTGCGCTGCTTGAGCCGCCAGCAACTCCGGGGCGCCGGAGGTTGCATCGGCCGCCTTCAGGATCTCTTCCGGTGTGATCCCCAAGCCGGTGAGATCGAAAGAGTCGACGCAATTCTTTGAGGTGTAAGTCGATGAACCTCCTTCACGACCCCTGGCTCCCCCTTCGCCGTCGGAGCGGTGCCGGGGAAACCGTGGCGCCCTGGCAAATCACGGACCACCACAAAGAGGACCCTTTCACCGCCTTCGCCTCCGTCCGTCCGGACTTTGATGGCGCCCTGGCGCAGTTCCTGATCGGCCTGCTCCAGACGGCCTCGGATGATCCCGAACGGTCCCACGATTGGCGCCAGCGTTTCGATTCGCCTCCGTCGCCGGAAAACCTGCGCGATGCGTTTCAGCCTCTAGCCTTCGCCTTCGAGTTGTTCGGGGACGGCCCAAGGTTCCTCCAGGATCTGACGCTCGAGGAGAACGATCCCGGCGAGGAGAGAATCGAGCGGTTGCTGATCGGGGCTCCCGGCGAGAACACTCTAAGCCAGGGCCGGGACCACTTCATCAAGGGAGGCCGGATCGAGGCGGCCTGTCCCGCCTGCGCGGCGATGGCGCTTTTGTCTCTGCAAATCAACGCTCCCAGCGGCGGCCAGGGTCACCGCACAGGGATCCGTGGTGGCGGCCCACTCACTACGCTCGTGGTCCATCCGGAGAGTCTTTGGAAGACCTTGTGGCTGAACGTGCTGCTTCCCCCCGGCCTCGACGACGACTCTGAAGGAAGGAACCGGCCCGAGGACCGCTTCCCCTGGCTGGCTCCCACCCGCACCAGCGGCAAAGAGGCCGGCCTCCAGACCACGCTGGCGGATGTCCACCCGCTCCAGCTGTACTGGGCGATGCCGCGCCGCATCCGGCTGCTACCGGATGACCGTGCCGCGGAGCCGGAAGGCGCGTCCTGCAGCCTATGCGGCAGCTCAGCGCGCCCGCTCGTCCGCGCTTTCCTCAATCGCAACCTCGGGGTGAACTACACCGGAGCCTGGAATCATCCGCTCACCCCGTATCGCAAGACTGATGCTGAATACCTTCCTCTGCATGGCAGCCCTGCCGGCCTCTCCTACCGAAACTGGCTCGGGTTTGTACAGAACGATCCAGATCGCCAGATCCGCCCCGCGGTGACCGTCGCAGCATTCACAGGAGATAAAAGCCGGCGGGATCGAGCCGATTACAAGCTCTGGGCGTTCGGTTACGACATGGACAATATGAAGGCCCGCGCCTGGCTGGACGGCCGGATGCCCCTCCATCTCGTTCCCGCCGAGCACCGCGAGGACTTCGAGTTGGACGCCCAACGCCTGATCTCGTCCGCAGCCGAAGCGGCTGGCGCCCTGGTCTTCGCCGCCAAACGGGCGCTCACCGACCGGCCCAAGGACATGGCGCACGATCCCGCCGACCTGGGCGTCCGCTTCTGGCAGGAAACCGAAGCTCCGTTCTACGAGCACCTCCGGCGGATTCGCCGCCAGCTGGAAGCGAAGGAAGAGACCGTCGTCGTGCGGAGACATTGGCTGAGCGTGCTCTGGAGCACCGCCAACGCCGCGTTCCATACCGTCACCGTCGTCGGCTCCTTCGCGGCGACCGATCCCAAAAGGGTTGCGCTCGCCTGGAACGGGCTCCAGGGGTTCTTCCGGAGCGTCAAGCTGCAAAGGCTTCTTGGCCTGCCTCTCAAGAGGACTCGAAAGAAAAACGCCGGAACGCCAGCCGAACCCGGAGATGCCCGATGAAACCCAGCTTCTCCCATGCCGATCACGAGGAGCGAGGAAAGGCCCTCCTCGAATGGCGGGATGGGCTCGCGAACGACAAGGGCTCGCGAGCCCGGCTGCGCCGCGCCGCGAGCCCGGATGAGGTCGCGTTCGAGCCCGCCTTCCATCGGCTCCTTGCGCGGCTCCGCCCCAGCTTTCGAGTGGACGATCCGCAGGTCCGCCGCAACCTCGCCGCCCTCGCCGCCCTCGCCGCGCGGGTCCGGGAGCACACAGCGGACCAGCCGCTCGCCCTGCAGATGGGAACCGCCGGAGCCCGCAAGAGCTCCGCCGGCCCGGCGGTCAGCGAGCAGCGCTTCCGCCGCCTGCTGACCACCTCCAGCCTGGACGACCGGTACTCCCAACTCGCCCGAGTGATTCATCTTCTTGGTGGCAAGGTTGATCTCCTTAGTCTCGCAGACGCAGTGGTTGACTGGGAGGTCGATCCCGATCTGCGCCAGCGCTGGGCCTATGACTATTACCGAACCGCTCTCTCCTGACCCCGAGCTCAAGGAGACTCATGACTCAATTCATCCAACTTCACCTGTTGACCTCGTATCCGCCGTCCAACCTCAACCGCGACGATCTCGGGCGTCCCAAGACGGCCATCCTCGGCGGCACCCGGCGCCTGCGGGTTTCCTCCCAGAGCCTCAAGCGAGCGTGGCGGACCTCCGATCTCTTCCAGCAGGCCCTCGCCGGCCATCTCGGCACGCGTACCAAGGCAATGGGCACGGAGGTCTTCAAAGCCCTCAAGGCCGGCGGTGTCGCCGACAAAACAGCCCGCGCCGCCGCCGAGAAGATCGCCGGCGTTTTCGGTAAGCCGAAATCCGTCAAGAAGGGCAAAGAAGGGACCGGCGCCAAGGTTGAGATCGAGCAACTCGCCCACTTCAGCCCCGAGGAGCGCGCCGCCATCGACGCCCTCGTTGCCGTGCTAGTGGCAGAGAATCGCGAGCCGGCCGACAACGAGCTGAAGCTGCTCAAGAAGGAACACCGAGGGGTGGACATATCCCTCTTCGGGCGCATGCTGGCCGACGCGCCGGACTACAACGTCGAGGCCGCCGCCCAGGTCGCCCACGCCATCACCGTCCACGCGACAGAGGTGGAGGACGACTACTTCAGCGCCGTGGACGATCTGAACACTGGCGAGGAGGACCGCGGCGCGGGACACATCGGTGAATCCGAGTTCGCGGCCGGCCTCTTCTACCTCTACGTTTGCATCGACCGCGACCTCCTGGTGGAAAATCTCGGAGGGGACGAGGAACTGGCCGCCAGGGCTCTCCGCTCGCTGGTCGAAGCCGCCGCCAAGGTGCCGCCGAGCGGCAAGCAGGCGAGCTTCGGCTCCCGTGCCTACGCCTCTTACGTACTGGCCGAGAAGGGGAGGCAGCAGCCGCGCTCACTCTCCGTCGCCTTCCTCAAGCCGGTCCAGAGTGGCGACTTTCTGAGTGACGCCGTCCACCGCCTGGGCGAGGCGCGGAAGAGCTTTGACGCCGTCTACGGAGCCATCGTGGACGAGGCCTGCGAGGTGAACGCCGCCGAGGGAAGTGGCCGCTTCGACGACCTGCTACGCTTTGTCGCCGAGCCGCTGTCGGCGGAGCTCTGAGCCGATGCGAAGCTTCCTCCTATTCCGTCTTTACGGCCCGCTGGCGAGTTGGGGGGAGATCGCGGTGGGTGAGGTCCGCCCCACGGCCCTGCATCCAACCCGCTCGGCGCTCCTTGGCCTCCTCGCCGCCGCCCTCGGCTTGCGGCGGGGGGACGACGACTTCCTCTCCGCCCTCGGTGCCACTCTGCGCTTTGCCATCTTCGTGGAGCGTGCGGGAGTGCCGGCGCGGGACTACCACACCATCCAGGTGGCGACACCCCGGCGGGGCCGGATGGCGCTTACCCGGGCCGACCAGCTGCGCGAACGCCGATTCGATCTGGGAACGATCCTCTCCTATCGGGACTATCGTTGCGACGCCCTCTACGATGTAGCGGCCTGGCACGAAGGCGATCAGGTCGCCTTCCCGCTGGGGCGACTCGAGGCGGCCCTGAAGCGGCCGGTCTTCACCCTCTATCTCGGGCGCAAGTCCTGCCCGCTGGCCCTGCCCCTCGGCGCTCGCGTGGTGGAGGCGGACAGCGCTCGCGTTGCGCTGGAGTCCCAACCCGCCCCTGAGCTGAAGGTCCCCGGCGATCGCTACCGCGCCTTCCCGGCGCAGCTTCCCGGCTCGCCGCTCGGCCTCTTCTGGGAAGGCGACTCCGGCCTGGGCCCGAAGGCCGCGGAGAGCCGCGCCATCCGCCGCGACGACCCCGTCTCCTCAGCCCGCAGGATCTTTCGCACCCGCACGGAAGAATTTCAGGCCGTGGACCGTCACGCTTCTCCGGAGGATTCCAATGCTTCTGAGCCGGATTCACCTTTCTCCTGAAGCGGTGTCGTCCCACGACTTGGGACCGATGCTCGCCAGTCCCTACCGGCTTCACCAAGCCATCTGGAGCCTGTTCGCCGATCATGCCGACCGGCGGCGAGACTTCCTTTATCGGGTCGATTGGGATTCCGGTCGTCCTCTGCTCTGGACTCTCTCGGACCGGCCGCCGCGCCCCATGCTGGAGCCCTGGGAGGCACAGACGCGCGAGCTAAACCCGATCCTCCGCGCTGGCGAGCGGCTGCGCTTCTCACTGCGCGCGAACCCCGTCGTCACTCGCGATCGCAAGCGTCACGACGTGGTGATGGAAGCCAAGCGGAGCCTGCGGGCCTCCGGCCTTTCCAAAGTCGATTGGCCCACCGACGCCCAACTGGCGCAGGAACACGGCGCCGCATGGCTCGTCCGCCGCGCCGAAGCCCGCGGCTTCGACGTCGAGCCCGGAGAGGTGCTGGTGGACAGCTACGAAGTTCATACCTTCAAGAAACCCAGAGGAGAGGATGTCCGCTTCGCCACCTGCGATTTTCACGGGCTCCTCACCGTCACCGACGCCGACGTTTTTCTCCACACGCTGCATCAGGGCCTCGGCGCCGCCAAGGGGTTCGGCTGCGGCTTGTTCCTGATCCGCCGGGCGGCGGCCTGAAAGCGTGTTCTCTGACAACTGAATCCATTGAATCCATGGAACGCTGAGAGCCTTGGATCAACTCCCGCCCCTGCGTCCTCTCCAACTGCGGGAACGCCGTTCCTTGACCTTCCAGGAAAAGGGTCGCCTCGACGTCCATGACGGCGCCTTTGCCCTGGTGGACAAGAACGGCGCCCGCGTCCACATCCCCGTCGGCGGTGTCGACTGCCTCCTCGTCGAGCCCTTTCCCCACGCTGACGGAGATCATTCGCGACGATCGAGCTGCGATCACGGACAACCTGCCGTTCCCCGCTCGGGCGGGCATGATCAATTCGGGTCTGACCGACAAGGCGTGGATGATCCGCTCCAAGCGGACCTCATCATCCGGAAGCAGGACCGTTCCCAGGGATGATCCGTTGAAGGGGCGATCTACGACGCGATCGAATCCCCCGTTACCAGCGCGGGCAGGTATAATCCGGGGATCGACTCGGCCTGGAGGTTGTGAGCTGCCGTTCCCCGCGGGCGGGGATGATCCCGCTGAAACGATGAGCCTGCTTGGCACTTTAATACCGTTCCCCGCGCGAGCTGGGATGATCCGCACCTTGGGCGCCTGATGCGCGGAGAGCGCCGCAGTTCCCCGCGCGGGCGGGGATCATCCGTGCACCACCGACGACAACGCCCTGGTCGCATGCCGTTCCCCGGCAGGCGGGGATGATCCGCGCCGTTCCTCGCGCAGGCGGGGATGATCCTGACGCCCTCGACGTGCTTGATCGTGACTCTTGGACTGAATCGGCTCGCAGGATCGCAACGCGGCAGCAGGTGGAGAGCGCCACGTTCGCGGCATCGGCAGAAGAGCGGGCGTCACCGCCAGAAGTGCAGCCTCCAGGAGGGTCAGGTCGAGCCGCATAGTGGTCGAAGCCGCGCTTCGCCGTGCCGCCCAGGTGAGGAGAGAGTTGCAGAACTGACGGAGATGGACGAGCACGGGCCAGTCTTTCGCTGGGCCCGGGAACCCGCTTCGGGTTCCCCGGACCCCTCCCCCGTACAGGCGGGCGCCTGAAAGGGCGGCGCGCCCGCTTCCCTCCCCACTGGCGCCGCCGGAAGGCCAGCGCCGCCCGCCGTGCGCCACGGTCACCGAGGACGGTTCGACGTTGGCGATTTGGCCTCTTGTCACAGGTTCCTCGTTGTAGTTGGGCGTTTGCAGCGCTTCCCCCGAGCGGCCGGGCCCTTTCAGCTCGTTCCCTCTAGGCGCCACCTGAATCCATGGAGCGCTGAGATCCTTGGATCAACTCCCGCCCTTGCGTCCTCTCCAGATGCGGGAAGGCCATTCTCTTCCAGGAGGATAGTGCCAGCGGCTCTTCCTGACCTCGATGGAGCCGATCTAGGCCGGCGGTGAGCGCATCCAGTTCCTCTCAACCCGAAGGGCGCGTCAGCGGACGTGCTTCCCGCTCACCTTAGCATTGCCAGCGCTCGCCCTTCGCTCCAAGCGGCCCAGACGGGCGCTGGCAGCGACCCGCCAATGCAGTTGGGGGCCGCTCGCAGCGGCCGAGCGCCCGCCCGGCGCGCTCGCCTTTCACTCCAAGCGGCCCTGACAGGCGCTGGTAGCGACCCGCCAGAGCAATTGGGGCCGCTCAGCTCGCCGCCTTTCATGATTGGCCCGGCGAACGCCGTTCGCCGAAGCGGGCCAAGGCCAAGACCTTCTGCCTCCAAACGCTCCTGTCGCCGGGCCTGAGCGTTGCCTTTAGGCCGGAACGAGCATTGGTAGAGACCCCCGATCTGTAACCTGGAAGATCCCTGAGGAGCTCCGCTCGCAGCACACCAATGACCACTCCCAATTCTCGTGGATCACGCGACCGGCGCCCTGGGTCACGGCGGCGTGGCCGCGAGCTTCGGCCTCGTGATCATGGTAATGATCGCAGCCCTGGGGCACCTGTCCGGGGCGCACTTCAACCCGGCGGTTACCCTGGCCTTCGCGGTGACCCGACACTTCTCCTGGCGGGACGTGCCGCCCTATCTCCTGGGGCAGCTCCTGGGCGCCGTGGGCGGCGCCCTCACGCTCCGCGCCTTCTTCGGGCTCGACGCGGCGGCGCTCGGCGCGACGGCGCCGGTCGGGAGCCCGCTACGGGCGCTCGGGATCGAGGTCCTCCTGACGCTGTCCTCATGCTCGTCATCGTTTCGGTCGCCACGGATACCCGGGCGGTGGGCGAGCTTGCGGCCGTCGCGATCGGGGGCACGGTCGCGCTGGACGCGCTCTGGGGCGGGCCCATCACGGGAGCTTCGATGAACCCGGCGCGTTCCTTCGGTCCTGCGCTCGCCGCGGGGTCCTGGCCCTCGCACTGGATCTACTGGGTGGGACCGATTCTCGGAGCACTCCTCGGGGCCATCCTCTACCAGATGCTGCGCACGGAGTCTTCGCCGACCGATTGATCGTCCCCAACCCGCTGCCGTCCCTCCGAGGGAGCGGGTTTTCCCGGCGGGGTTGCCCAACCGAATTCTGAGACACCTATCAGATCAGACCAGAAGCACGCACCCGTCTGCTAGCTGGAAGGTCGATCTGATGTTTGATCTCCTCGGAGGAGGCGCAGACCGTTGGAGATGACCAGCAGGGAAGCTCCCATGTCCGCGGCAATCGCCGCCCAGAGCGAGGCGTGGTCGGCGAAAGTCAGGACGACGAACAGGGCCTTGACGAGGAGGGAGAAGCCGATGTTCTGGCGGATCACCCGCAGGGTCCGGTGGGAGTGGCGGATCAGCCAGGGGAGCTTCGACAGATCGTCCGCCATCAAGGCGATGTCCGCGGTCTCGATCGCGGCGTCGCTCCCCGCCGCTCCCATAGCAATGGAGAGGGTCGCCCGAGCCATGGCCGGCGCGTCGTTGACGCCGTCGCCGATCATCGCCACTTGGCCATAGCGCGCGACGAGTTGGTCGACGGCTGCCACCTTCTCGGCCGGCAGAAGCTCGGCCCTCACCTCGTCGACGCCGGTCTCCCGGGCGATGGCCTCGGCCGTCCCGCGGTTGTCTCCGGTCAGCATGACGACGTGGCGAATTCCGGCGTCGTGCAGGGCCCGCACCACACTCCTCGACTCCTCTCGCACCGCGTCGGCGACGGCGATCAGGCCGCAGACATGATCGCCGGTTCCCACCACCACCGCGGTGCAGCCGGCCTGGGACATCCCTTCGAGGCGGTCGTGGATCTCGGGCGTCTCCTGCGCGTGCTCTTCCAGGTAGCGGTGGGAGCCCAGCCAGTACTCGCGATCTCCGAAGCGACCGGTCGCCCCCCGGCCCTGGAGGATCTGGAAGTCCTCGGCCGGCCAGATTTCCACGCCGCGGTCTTTGGCGTAAGCCAGGATGGCGCGGGCGAGGGGGTGCTCGCTCCTCGCCTCCAGGGCGCCCACCCGTTCGAGGAGCTCCCGCTCGTCGTGTCCGGGGAAGCAGACGACTTCGACGACGGTGGGCCGTCCCCAGGTGAGCGTCCCTGTCTTGTCGAGCGCCACGGCCTGGAGGCGGGCCGGAATCTCGATGAACAGCCCGCCCTTGACCAGCACGCCATTCCGGGCCGCGGAGGCCAGCGCGGCCACGATGCTGACCGGGGTCGAGATCACCAGGGCGCAGGGGCAGGCGATGACGAGCAGCACGAGAGCCCGGTAGAGCCAGCCGTCCCAGGCGCCGCCGAAGAGCAGCGGCGGCACGAGGAGGACCGCGAGCGCCAAGCCCATCACCGCCGGGGTATAGATCCGGGCGAAGCGCTCGACCCACTGCTCGGAGGGAGCGCGGCGCGACTGTCCCTCCTCGACCATGCGGATGATGTGGGCCAGAGTCGTATCGTCGGCTCCCCGGGTGGACTCGACGACCAGGGCGCCGTCGCCGTTGATCGTGCCGGCGTACACCTCGTCCCCCGCTCGCTTCCGGACCGGCGCGCTCTCGCCGGTGATCGGCGCCTGGTTGACCTCGCTGGCGCCGTCCGTCACGCGGCCGTCGAGCGGCAGGCGCTCGCCCGGCCGGACCACGAAACGGGAGCCGACCTCCACCTGGCCCGCCGGCACTTCTTCCTCGCGGCCGTCCTCCTGGAGGCGGGCCATCTCGGGCGAGAGGTCCATCAGGGCGGCCACGGCTCGCCGGGCGCGCCCCACGCTCCAGGATTCGAGGGCCAGGGAGAGGGCGAAGAGGAACGCCACCGTGGCGCCTTCCAACCACTCGCCGATGGCCACCGCGCCCAGTACGGCGACGACCATCAGCAGGTTCATGTCCGGACGCAGGCGGCGCAGGGCGAACCAAGCCTTGGGCGCCACAGTCCAGAGTCCGGCGAGGATCGACAGCAAATAGAAGGCCCGCGCGGCCCAGGGAACGAAGTGGGCGGCACCCATCCCTTCGGAGCCCAGGGCCGGGGAGATCCCTCCTGCCAGGACGGCATGCACGGCGAAGCCGGCGAGGATCGCGAAGCCGCTCGCCGACGACAAGATCGTCCGCCCGCGGCGCTGCCAGACGCCCTGGGGCTCCGCCTCCTCCGAGGCCTCCCGCCAGACCTGCGCCCGCATGCCGGTGCGCTCGACGGCTTTCAGGATCTCGCGTTCCGGCACCTCCTCAGCCGCCGCCGCGACCGACATCCTGGCCTTCAGGATGTCGAACGAGAGGCGGTCCTCGCCGCCCACCCGGGGA
The DNA here is from genome assembly GCA_036271335.1 of Thermoanaerobaculia bacterium. Taxonomy (GTDB): domain Bacteria; phylum Acidobacteriota; class Thermoanaerobaculia; order Multivoradales; family UBA5704; genus DATARR01. The sequence goes on along the minus strand of DATBAW010000164.1, from coordinate 25,846 downwards.
CCCACCTCGCGCTTGAGGACCGCCACCTCCTCGGCGCAGTCCATGCCGCGGATCTTGTAGTGCCGGGAAGTCTCTTTTTTCAAGGCATCTCCTCTTCAGAAAGGGGGCTCGCTCGCGTCAAGGTTCTCGATCTCGGTCTGGATGGTGGTGTGGCCGGAGCCGCTGGATCGGAGCGCGGCTGCGCTGAGCCTCTCCCACCATCCGGACGATCTGGGCGGCCGGCCGGCGCGAGCTTGGCGCCGAGCGGGAGCATCGTCGACATCGCGAGAAGCAGCAGAGGGATCGTGAGGGCGACGCCGACCCAGAAGCGGCGGGTCATCTGCCGCAGCTCGGGGTTTTCCTCCTCGCCAGCCGTGGCCGTCCGCGGTTCGAGCGCCATGCCGCTGATCGGGCAGCTTCCGGGAGCGTCGCGCACGATCTGGGGGTGCATAGGGCAGGTGTAGACGGTGGGATCGTGCGGGTGTTCGTTCATCGTCCTCCCTCTCCTCCCCATGGATAAAGGCCACCTTCGGCCCGACCTGCACCGACGATGTTAGACTGGAAGCGTGAAGAGCCTCCCGCGCGCCTTCGCCGCGCTCACCGTCGTCACCCTCCTGATCGCCTTCCTTGGCACGCCCGTCTGCTTCTCGTCCGCCTGCCCGATGAGCGGCGCGGAGCGAGTGGCCTGCAAGGCGATGGGGCGGGAGTGCTGCGGAACAAAGGGCGGACAGGTGTCTCACGCGCCGGTGGCGCCCGCGCTCGTCCTCGTCGCCGCTCCGGTGGGCCTGGCGCTCGCCGTTCCCGCGACGGCGACAGCCGCTTTCGCCGGTCTGTCCCGGGAGATCGCCGCCGCTCCCGCGATCCTCCAGGGCGTCGGCTTCTTCACCCTCTTCGACGTCTTCCTGATCTAAGCGTTCCCCGGGAAAAGTGTGTCCCGCCGTGGCCTTTCGGCTGCGGCTCCGAGCCCCTTTGATCTGGAGGAACGCGATGTCTCGTTCGATTCTTGCCGCTTTTCTGTTTCTGCACGCCGCAACGGGAGCGGCGCAAGCTCCTCCGCCTGAGACCGGATGGCGCGAGGTTCTGACGGCGGCGGTCCGCCGCGCGACCGAGCGGAACCCGCGGGTTCTGGAGGCCGAGGCTCGCGCCGAGGAGGCCCGGCACCGGGTGCCGCAAGCGGCGGCGCTTCCCGATCCGGAAGTCGAGCTCGGCCTCAAGGATGCGCCGGTCTCCCATCCCTCCCTTACCCGGGATGACTTCACGATGGAGATGCTGACCGCCCGGCAGCGCCTCCCCGGGCGAGGCAAGCGCGCCGCCGAGCGTGCCGCCGCGCAGGCGGATGTCGAAGGGACCGCGGCGATGCGGGAGCGCGAGGCGGTCGAGATCGCCGCCGACACCGCCGACGCCTTCTTCCAACTGGCGGCGATCGACCGCGGCCTCGCTCTGCTGGAGGATGCCCGCCGCAGGCTGGAGGATGCCGCGGCCTCGGCCACCGAGGGCTACAAGGTCGGCAAGGCCGGCCAGGCGGACGTCCTGCAGGCCAACCTGGAGACCACGAGCCTCGAGGAGCAGCTCTCCTCCCTCCGGGCGGAGCGGCGGGCGCAGGCCGCCCGCTTCAACACGCTCCAGGGGCTCCCCGCCGGCGCGCCGGTGTCGCCAATACCGTCAATCGAGCCGAGCGGACCGGTGGGGCCGGGTTCCTGGGTGCCGGACGCCGCCGAGCTGACGCGGCGTGCCTCCGAAAGGAGCCCCGCGGTGAGGGCGGCGCAGGCGGAGGTCCACCGCGCCGAGCAGGAGCTGGAGCTGGCCCGTCTGGAGGGTCGCCCGGACTGGACGCTGATGGGCTACTACGGGCACCGCGAGCAGTTCGAGGATCTGGCGGGGGTGAGCGCGTCGATCAATCTCCCTTGGGCGCACCGCCGGCGGCTCGCGGAGCGGCGGGCGGAAAAGGAGTCGGCGCTCGCCGCGGCCCGCGCCGGCGTCGAGACCGCGCGCAACCAGCTTCAGGGGGAGATCGAGATGGCGTTCGCGGACCTGGGAAAGAACCTCGAGCAGGCCCGGCTCTACCGCGACTCGATCCTGCCCCAGGCCGACATCAACTACCGTGCCGTGCGCGAGGCGTATGCCGTCGGCAAGATCGATTTTTCGACTCTCGCGCGGGCCGCCAACAATCTCACCTTCTATCAGCGGGAAGCCGCGGTGCGCGCGGCGGGTGCCGGCCGCGCCCTGGCGGCGTTGCAGAGGGCTTCCGGCTTGCCGCTGCTCGCGGGGCCCCCCGGCGAAGGAGGCTCCGATGGTGAGAAATAGATCCTTCTGGACCGCCGGGACCGTGGCTCTGGCTCTCACCGGCTGCGGCAAGGCTCCGGTGGCTTCGCTGCCAGGCCCGGACAAAGCGAATCCGAAGATCCTCTATTGGGTGGACCCCATGCACCCCGCCTACAAGTCCGACAAGCCGGGCAAGGCCCCGGACTGCGGCATGGATCTCGTTCCCGTCTTTGAGCGGCAAACCGGAAAGCCGGACGGGAAGCCGCGAGGCGAGCCCGATGTCACCGTCGAGCTGAGCCCGCGGGAGGTGAGCGCGGCCGGGGTCGCGACGGTCGTGGTCCAGCAGGCCTCGCTGTACCGCGTGGTGCGCGCCGAGGGGACCCTGGGCACGGACGAGACGAAGCTCGTCCACATCGCCGCCCGTGTGGCCGGCCGCCTCGACCGCCTCGATCTCGACTTCACCGGCGCGTCCGTCCGCCGGGGTGCGCCGATCTACTCCATCTACAGCCCCGATCTCGTAGCTTCCGGCCGCGAGTACGCGCTCGCCCTCGAAAACCTGGCGCGGGCGCGGGCCGGTGGGGACGCCGGCTACGTCGAGTCCGCCGAGTCCCTGGCGGCGGCCTCGCGCCAGCGCCTCGCCCTCTGGGGGCTCGACGGGGATCAGATCGACCGCATCGCCACCACTCGGCGCCCGGAGGTCGACCTGGTGGTGCGCTCGCCGGTCAGCGGCACGGTGCTGGAGAAAAAGGTCGTCCAGGGGCAGTACGTCACGGAGGGTCAGGATCTGTTTCTGCTCGCCGACCTGTCGCGCCTCTGGCTCTCCGCCAGGGTCTACGAGCAGGAGCTGGGCGGGATGAAGACCGGACAGCTCGCCGTCGTCCGCTTCCCCGCCTTCCCGGGGCGCGACTTCCAGGGCCGCGTCCGCTTCATCGACCCGGTTCTCGATCCGGCGACTCGCACGGCGGGGGTCCGCGTCGAGCTGCCGAATCCCGGCGGCCTGCTGAAGCCGGGGATGTTCGCCACCTCCGAGTTGCGGGTCGACCTCGGCCACGGGCTCGCCATCCCGAAGAGCGCCTTCCTGGACACCGGAGCACGGCAGGTGGTGTACGTGCAGGTAGCGCCCGGCCGCTTCGCCAGCCGGGACGTGCGGCTCGGGTTCCCGGCGGGAGAACGGGTGCAGGTCGTCCAGGGGCTCGCCGAGGGCGAGCGGGTGGTAGCGGCGGCCAGCTTCCTGGTCGATTCGCAGTCGCAGCTCGCCACCGGCCAGTCGATCCAGTGGGGCGGAGCCTCCGAGGTCAAGCCTTCCGGGAGCGAGAAAGCGGGGACACCGCGATGATCGACCGGCTGATCGATTTTTCGCTGCGCAACCGGTTTCTGGTCCTCGGCGTGACCCTCCTCATCGCCGCGGCCGGCCTTTATACCGTCCACACCAATCCGGTCGACGCCATCCCCGACCTCTCGGAGACGCAGGTCATCGTCTTCGCCGACTGGCCGGGACGCTCGCCGCAGGAGGTCGAGGACCAGGTCACCTATCCGATGACGGTCAACCTCCAGGGGCTGGCCGGGGTCAAGGCGGTGCGTGCCTCGTCGGCGTTCGGCTTCTCCATGGTCAACGTGATTTTCGAGGACGGCACCGATCTCTACTTCGGCCGCCAGCGCATTCTCGAACGGATGAACCTAATCCAGGGGCTGATGCCGAAGGGGGTGACCCCGGTGCTGGGGCCGGACGCCTCGGCCGTCGGCCAGGTCTTCTGGTACACGCTGGAAGGGGAGGAACGTGACCTCGGCGAGCTGAGGGCGCTGCAGGATTGGTTCGTCCGCTATCAGCTCAACGCGGTGCCCGGGGTCGCGGAGGTGGCCTCGATCGGCGGCTTCGTCCGCGAGTACCAGATCGATCTCGATCCGAACCAGTTGACGGCCTCCGGAGTTTCCCTGCGCGACGTGATGAACGCCGTGCAGCGCAGCAACAACAACGTCGGTGGCAAGACGATCGAGCAGAACGGGATGGAGTACGTGGTCCGCGGCATCGGTTTGATCCGGGGCTTGAACGACTTGGGCAAGATCGCGGTGAGCGCATCGGGTGGCGTTCCGGTCTACCTTTCGAGCCTCGGCACGATCCATCTCGGCCCAGCCTTCCGCCGGGGCGCCCTGGAGAAAAACGGGCGGGAAGTGGTGGGCGGCGTGGTGACCATGCGCTACGGCGAGAGCGCTCCGGAGATCATCGCCCGCGTCAAGGAGAAGATCCGCGAGGTCCAGCGGGGGCTCCCCGTGGGGGTGCGCATCGTGCCCGCCTATGACCGCTCGGCGCTGATCGGCCGGGCAGTGGGCACGCTCGAGCGCTCGCTGGTCGAGGAGACCTTGCTGGTCGTGCTGGCCCACATCCTGTTCCTGATGCACTTCCGCTCGGTACTGATCGTCAGCGCGCCGCTGCCGATCGCGGTCCTGATCGCCTTCATCCTGATGCGGGTCTTCGGAATCACCTCCAACATCATGTCGCTGATGGGGATCGCGATCGCCATCGGCGTCCTGGTCGACGCCGGCATCGTGATCACCGAGAACTGCTTTCGCCAGATCGAGCGGGACGGCGGCACGCGGCCGTTGATCGATTCCGTGCGCGACGCCACGAAGATGGTGGGCCGGCCGATCTTCTTTTCGATGGTGATCATCGTCCTCGCGTTCATCCCCGTTTTCGCGCTGACCGGCGAGGAGGGTCGACTATTTCACCCCCTGGCCTTCACCAAGACCTTCGCGATGATCGGGGCCACGTTTCTGTCGGTGACCCTGGTGCCGGTGCTCGCGACCTTCCTGATCCGGGGCAAGGTGCGTCCGGAGCAGCGCAACCCGTTGATGCGCGGCGCGCGGCGCCTCTACGAACCGATCCTCGGGTGGGCGCTCCGGAATCGGAAGACGACGCTGCTCGGCGCCGGAGGAGTCTTCCTGCTCTCCCTAGTGCTCGTGGGCGGCGCGGGCCTTCTGCTGGCACCGGTGAAGCTTCCTTTCGTGGCGACGGCGTTAGCTGAAGGGGGCGGTTCGGGCGGTGCGCAACGGATGGCGGACCGCCTTGCGAGCGGCCAGCAGTGGCTGGATTCCCATGTCGCCGCGGGCGTGGGCCGGGAATTCATGCCGCCTTTGGACGAGGGAACCCTGATGTTCATGCCGGTGACCTCCAACGCGATCTCGCTCTCCCAGGCGGTCGAGATCATGAAGCAGCAGGACGCCGTGCTGCGATCCTTTCCTGAAGTCGCCACGGTGATCGGCAAGGTGGGCCGGGTGGAAAGCCCCCTCGATCCCGCTCCCGTCAACATGTACGAGACCCTAGTCGAGCTCAAAGGTCGCGAGCACTGGCGGCCGGGGTTGACGAAGGACGCGCTGATCTCCGAGATGACCGAGAAGAGCCGGATGCCGGGCGTCACCACGATCTGGCAGCAGCCGATCCGCAACCGCATCGACATGCTGGCCACCGGCATCCCCACCCAGGTCGGGATCAAGATCTTCGGGCCCGATCTGGCGGTCCTCGAAAGCAAGGCCCGTGAGGTGGCGGCAGCCGTCCGGGAGGTGCGAGGGGCGGTCGACGTCTATCCCGAGCAGATCCTGGGGACACCCTACCTGGAGATCGAGGTCGACCGCGACGCCGTGGCCCGCTACGGCGCCACGGTGGGCGATGTCGAGGACGTGATCGAGGCCGCGATCGGCGGCATGGATCTGACCACCACGATCGAGGGGCGTAACCGCTTCGCCGTCCGGGTGCGGTACGCCCGGGAGTTGCGGGGCGACCTCACGGCGATCCGCCGTGTGCTGGTGCCGGTGCGGTCGCCGCTCGGTGGGGGGATGACTCAGGTGACGCTGGCCGAGCTGGCGGCGATCCGCCTGCGGCCTGGACCGGCGACAATCTCCTCCGAGAACGGCCTGCCGCGCGAGCGCGTCTTCCTCAACGTCCGCGGTCGCGATGTTGGCTCCTTCGTCGACGAAGCAAAGCGGGTGGCCGACCGCAAGGTGGCGCTGCCGGCCGGGTATTACCTCGAATGGGCCGGCCAGTACGAGAACCAGGCGCGGGCCCGCGACCGTCTTCTGAACGTGGTGCCGGCATGCCTCGCGATCATCTTCGCGCTCCTCTGGCTGACCTACCGCTCGGCGAAAGAGGCGGCGCACGTGATCCTGGCGATTCCGTTCGCGCTCACCGGCGGCAATCTCCTGCTCTGGGCCCTCCATGCCGCGGCGATGCACTACGACTGGAAGACCGAATTCCACCTCAGCGTGGCGGTCTGGGTCGGCTACATCGCCCTCTTCGGCACGGCGGTGCAGACGGCGGTCGTGATGGTCGTCTACCTGGAGGAGGCCCTCCACCGCAAGGCCGCGGCGGGGACGCTCAGCCGGGAGACGATCCGCGACGCGGCGATGGAGGGGGCGGTCCTGCGCCTGCGCCCCAAGCTGATGACCGTCTCGACCGTGATCGCCGGGCTCCTGCCGATCCTATGGTCCACGGCGACCGGCTCCGAGGTCGCGAAGCCGATCGCGACGCCGGTGCTGGGCGGCATGCTCTCGTCGCTGATCCACGTCCTCATCGTGACACCGGTGATCTGGACGCTGATCAAAGAGTGGGAGCTGCGGCGCGGGAAGCTCGAGGTCGGAAGGCAAGCGAGATCCTGAGAGCTTGAAAGGAGGTCGGAATGAGTGAAGTCGCCCAAGTTCCCATGCAGCGCCAAGCTTAGCTCTCCGAGGCTCCGCGGCTGAGGCTTAGATCCTGGCGCAGCTCGTCGCGGCCTTCGACCGCACCCGCTCGCCAGCGCTGACCCAAGCGCCTCAGCGAGAGGGGAGGGGTCAGTAGCGGACGTGGCTTCCGCTCAACAACGCGCTGCCAGCGCGCTCGCCTGCCGCTCGCAGCGGCCTAGACGGCGCTGGCAAGCGCCAGCGCCGTTGGAAAGCCGCTGACAGCGGCCTCGAGTGCTCTTCACGCCGCTGAAATCCTCGCGGCTCACCACCGCTGGTTGCGCACGAGCGCTCGCCACGCACTTCCTGCCCGCGAGCGTAAGGTAGTACCCATGAACGTGATCACCACCCACGAGGCCCTTTTCGGCAGCGCTAACCACGGTTGATGGATGGAACAGCTGGTTCCCGATTCGCTGGGCACCCTCGAACAAGCCGAACGAGCCCCGCCTCTCCTTCAGCTTGAGCAGTATTCGCCGCTCAGACACTGAGAGCAGAACCAAGATCTCTATCTGCCGCTCAGTAGGGCCTTTGTCACTCATGGCCGTCCATTAGCCTCCGCCCGGGCCAGAGATCCGGCCGGTTAATGGCCGACTCCTCCTTCCTCTTCAATGGGCTCCCTGATTCTGCTCATTGTGAGCCGGTTCTAGTCAAGCAAGTTCTGATCGGTTTCGGGAGGGTAAAGCGTCAAGCGCGGCGGGCGACTCCGGACCTTTCGTCCTGCGTGGCGAGACTCCCAGGCGAGAGGCGACTGAGTTTTCCACCCCGTGCCCCCAGAGTTAGCTGGTGTGGCCCTCAGGAAGGGCCTTGAATTACCACAATGGGAGCTAGCTGTGTTTTCGTGGGACGAAAACGGCAGGTTGCTCCCGTTGGTCGCCCTGCAGCTAGTAGTTCGGGCTCGCGTTGCTCGCGGAAAATACAATTACCGCTGGCCGCGCAGCCCCAGCTTCCATGAGTTTCCGCGCGGGTAACGGCCTGGGCCACGGCGGCTGGCGCCGATCGGCGGCGGCGTGGATGGTCGTGGCCGAGGGTCTCGCCGACGGCCGAGCTGCCGACCGGAATGGCCTCGGCAAGGTGCGGCCGACGTCGAGGGAGGCGAGCGCGGCGGGAAGCTGCCGGCCTGGGTTCGACGGGCTCCACCTCGGCGAGCCGGTCGAAGGGGCCGGCCTGGGCCTGCGGCCCGCCAGGGGCGCCGATCGGCGGCGGGTGGTGGTCGTGGGCCGAGGCGGGACCGCCTCGCCGAGGCGGTCGACGTCGGGGAGTCGAGCGCGGCCAGGAGCTACCGGCTTTGGGGTTCGACGGGTGATTTCCAGCGGGTGCGCCGACAGCCGATCGTAACGCCGCCGGGCTTCCGCCAACGTCGCACTCCATCGCTTCCGCACCCCACTGAGGCATCGTCTCTCTTTGCGCGAATTTCGCGACGGCTTGGCCGCGACTCGACATCATCGGCGGGGGTGCCGACCCGAATGTGGGCTCTGCAGGGGCGGGCTCATAGGGCAAACCGCAGGCCCGGGTCGTGGCGGGCCCGGTAAAGGAAGCCCAGCAAGCGCCGCGTCAGATCCACCGTCGCCGTCTCGCTCTCCGCCGCCTCCTGGAAGAGCAGCAGGGCGGCGAGAGCCTCGCGGTGAATGCCCTTGGACTCCAAGACTTCCGCCAGGCCACGAGCCAGTTCCTTGACCTGGGCCGTCCGTCCCTCTTCCAGAAGAAGTACCGATTCCTCTAGCAGGACCAGTGCCGCATCTGTCACCATTTTCCGATTGCTGAAACCTTGCCGTGCCTGATGCAGGAGGTTCAACGCTTCCTCACTCCGGCCGAGCCCCGCGGCGATGCGCCCCTCCAGCCAGAGGACCCGGGGAATTTCGTTCTCGTCACCTCGGTCTGACGCCAGCTTGTGAACTGCTGCCACTAAGCGGTTCGCTTCGTCGAAACGGCCAGTATGGCAAAAGTTGACGGCCAGATTGAAGCGCAGCATGTAGAGCAGGCGGGGATCGTTCTCGACTTCGATCAGAGGTGCCGCCTGAAGGAGCGTCTCGACAGCGCGTTCGTAGTCTCCCATCACCTCCAGCGTGAAGCCTTTCTTTATCAGAGATCGTGCCGGAGAATGCCCTACTGCAGTGGCTCGGTCCAAGAGCGAAAGGGCATCCTCGAAGCGCCGCTGATCCCTCCGCAGGGAGGCCTCCAGATCGAGCAACCGTCCTGGGTCGAGGACCGCGCCTGGATCGGCGCCTGCGCGCCACAGGCATAGAGCTTCTTCGAAAGTGGCGTCAGAGACCTTCAAGTCTCCGGAAACCCGCAGTACGTTGGCTGCATGGGCCGCCGAATAGCCTCGCAGGTAGTTCCGCCATTCCTTGGGTCCGGTCACCCGCTCGGCGACTTCCTGAGCGAGGCGAGCGAGCCCAGCCGCGCGTTCCAAATGCCGGGACACTTGCTCAACCGACTCCCGGCAAACTCGCTCGCAGAGCGCCCAGTTCTGATATTCCTCGGCGACCTGAACGACTGCAAGCCGAGCCTCCTCGGAAAGATCCGCCAGGCGACTCCAGAGCTCCTCGCCACGCAGCCGGTCGGAGGCCGCCGGATGAAAGACAGGGAGCGGGAGGGAGAGGAGACGCTGGTAGGTCGCTGCAACCTTCGAATGGACTTCCGAGGCGAGATCCTGAAGCAGGATCTCTGTGCTTCGTCCCTTCCGCCGTGATCGGACGAAGGCCTCGTACCGGCTCAGGATCTCCCATCCCTGCGCCAGCGTGATCTCCGCCGTCTGAGCGAGCCTTTCAAGATAGTCGCGCGTGGGGGACTGGCCCGTCTCGATCTGGCTGACGAGAGTCGGGTGGACCCCGAGCTCCTGGGCGGTCCGGTCCTGGCTCTTTCCGGACAGAGCCCGCAGCAGCCTCGCCAGCAGGTTTTCTCGCTTCACTTCTGCTCCTCCCGAGAAAAAAGCCGAAATTTCACCCATCCTCCGAGTCCGCCGCACCTAGGATGTGAAAGCGTGCGGACCCGCAAGCCACGGAGGCTCCCGCGGCGATCGGCACCGGAGGTACCATCCTCATGCACAAAGCCCTCTTAGCCCTGGCCGTCGCCTCATCCCTCGCCACGCCTTCCAGCTTGCTCGGTTCGTTCGGAGCTCTCCTGGACTCCTTCTGGCACATGGCCCCAGTCGCCAAGATTGGCTGTGGTGCGGACCCGGACGGCAGGTGCGTTCCGGACCCCTCGCCACGGACGCAGAAAGACATTGGCTGCGGTATGGACCCAGATGGGCGCTGCCACTCCGGTTCATAGAGTAAACTGAAGGCTCTTGTCGTAGCGGGCTCTATGCAAGAAAGCCAAGAGACGGCGCGCCATCTCGACCGTCGCCGTCTCGCGCTCGGCCTCCTCGTGAAAGAGCCTCATGGCGACAAGGGCCTCGCGGTGAACGCCCTTTGAATCTAGCAGCCACGCCAACTCCTTGGCGAGCTTGCCGATACTCTGGCCATCGCTCAGGAGCAGAAGGGCCTCTTCGAGAAGAGCCAGGGCCGCATCCGCCACCATATTCCGGTGACTGAACTGCCGCCGTGCTTGTTGCAGGAGCTTCAACGCCTCCTCACGCCGACCGAGACCTGCCGCGATCCGCCCCTCCAGCCAGTAGATTCGGATCGTCTCGTTCTCGTCGCCCCGGCTCGCGGCAAGCTGGCGAACCTGCTCCAGCAATTCCGCGGCCTCGTCGTAGCGGTCAGTGTGAGTAAAGTTGACCGCCAGATTGAAACGCAGCATATAGAGCAGGCGTGGCTCGCCCAGGCTCTCGACCAGAGGCGCCGCCTGAAGGAGGGTCTCAACCGCGCGTTCGTAGTCTCCCATCACTTCCAGGGTGAAGCCTTTTTTGATGAGACATCTTGCCGGAGCTCTCCCCATTTCGATGGCCCTGTCCAGGGCCGCCAGGGCTTCCTCGAAGCGCCTTTGATCCCGCCGCAGGGAGGCTTCGAGATCGAATAGCCGGCCGGGATCGAGGACCGAGTCAGGATCGGAGCCGGCGCGCCAGAGGCGCTTGGCATCTTCGAGGGCGGCATCAGCAGGCCTCAGGTTTCCGGAGACCCGCAGCACGTTCGCCGAGTGGCCCGCTGCGAGGCCTCGCAACCGGTCGCGCCACCCTGCAGGTCCGGGAATCCGCTCCGCGATCTCCTGAGCCAGGCGAGCCAAGGCCGCTGCGCTCTCCACGTCTCGGGACGCCTCCGAGACAGACTCTTGACAGATCCGCTCGCAGAGCGACCAGGTCTGGTACGCCTCAGCGACCCGGACTACGTCCAGACGGGCTTCTGCGGAAAGATTCTTGAGCCGGCTCCAGAGCGCGTCCGCTTCATACCGACAGCGGGAGACATCGCCCGGTTCGGGATATCCGCGTTCAGGGGTGGCCCGAGAGAGCTTCACGGCCTCGGCGAGGATCTTCCGGATCTGCCGGCAGCACTCCACTATTGTCTCCTCGACCAGAGCCCGCTCCTCCTTCGTCTGATCGTCGCTCTCCAGCGCTTCCAAGGTCTCCAAGAACGCCGCCACGACGTGAACCGCCGCCGGCGAGCTGGGGAGCCCACTGAGCAGACGCTCGTAGTTCCGGTCTGAGAGGTCCTTCCTACCCGCGAGCGGCCGCAGGCTCTGCGACACCTGCTTTTGCGGAATGCCCGCCGCGGCGCCGATCTCCTTGAAGCTCAGGTCGTGCCAGAGCGCCAGGATCGACACCCGAAGTTGGCGGTGCGTGAGTCTGCGGCCCATCCGTTTCTCCTCTCTGTGAGTGGCTTCAAAAGGACTGAGTGCCGTGGACGGCCTAGGCGTGACACCCTTCCCCGCCATTTATTGTGGATTCTAACTGCGAATTTTCTGCAAGTCTCTAGAGGGGTGTTCTCAAAGCCTTACCCGCTGCCGAGAATAAAGTCCTTCACAGGCCGGAGGGGTTAGATGGCCGAGGCCAAGGAGGAGCATCGTAGCCTTCATTGAACCGGCCGTGGGCCCTGGGCCTTCCTCTATTGAAGGCTCGAAGAGAGCCGAAAAAGAGTCTGATTAACCGCATTCAGCCACTTTCATTAGTGATCGTGTCATTTTCTAGAAACTTCGGAGACGCCATGGAACCGCAGCATTTGGAAGGGAGCATGCTGAAGACCTTCCTGCGGGGAGCTCTGCCGCGAGAACAAACTCGCTTCCTCGTGCGCCATCTTCTTAGCGGCTGCCCGGACTGCACTTCCGTGGCTTCCTCCGTCTACTGGGAGCACCCCGTCTCTCGCGACTGGGAAACCGAGCTTGGGGAGGATTATGCAGGGGACCTCGATGCCGCCTAGCTTTCGGAAAGCAAGGTACTTCGGCGGCGTGGCGATTCGGGGCCACCTCTATGCGGTATGCCTTCGGAACCGCGAGGATCTTCGGGCCGCTCTCAAGGCGATCCACAAGGATGCACGGAGAGCCGCGCACCACGCGCTGGCCTTCCTGGAGCAGGGCGGAGTTCCACCCTCCCGGCCCACTCCTGACGAGGCCCAAAGATTCGTCTTCGTCCAAACCTCTCAGGTCCGAGCTGCCTTGAGCTCTCTGGAAAAGGCGGGCCTGATTTCGTCGCCGTCCTTAAGCAAGTCCGCTCCGAAGAGCCAGGACAACCTATTTCCCGGACCGATCGATCGCCCTGAAGGACCGAAGGGACCGAGCTCGCTGGCGCGCGACCACTACCCTCTAGCCCGACGCACCGACGGGCATTCTCCGGGCCGGAGCGTTTCGGCCGGCCCGGACCTTTTTTCTGCTGCAGCCGTCGCTCCAGGCTCCCGTTCGGGAGCAAGACCCGAGAGGCGGCCTCCGGCCCTCTCTCGGAATAATACCGTTCTCCGACGAACACCGCCCTCAGCCTGCTCGGGGCGAAGCAAGCTTCCTCCAAAGGTGGCACCTCTTCGGCGGCCATCTTCTCCCCGAATGCTCTGGCAGGAGCTCCTCGACACTTTGCCATCGGAGCTGCGAAGTGCAATGTCACGTTTCTAGACATGGAAGCTTAGTGCCATCCAATTCTACGACCAATCAGAAGTTTTGCCCGGGGAGCCAAGTGCCAATTTTTCTAGTGATCGCTGACGAAGAATCCTTGTCCAACCGCTTGCAGATTCTGGGGCAGGGAACGCAGCTGGTGCGCGGTCGTCCCATCGATGTCGGACAGGCTTTTTTCAACGCGGCAGGAGGACCCCTATCGCCTCGTCCTGCCTGGACACTCGTCCGCTTAAAGGAAGTCGATGATCTCAACCCATGGGTGACCGCCATTGGCGAGCGGGTGGCACGCGATGGTGCCGTGGAGGTTGACTTTGAGGAGCACGGTCTCTCACTGGCCGCCGTTCTCGAAATCGCTCGCAGAGCAGGCGTGCGAGTCTCAGTGGCGGCTCAGTTTGAGACCGATGAGGAAGCGACCAAGGGCGGCGCTTAGGCCATGTTTGACAATCTAGGTCAGGCGCTGTCTCTCATTCGAGAAATGCGCGGAAAGTCGCAAAGTCAGGTGGCGCGAGCTGCCGGAATCGGTAAGAGTCAACTCTCGAAATACGAAAACCGTAAGGAGTTGCCCCGGCTCGACTCGCTGGCAAAGATTCTGATTGCTCTTGAGGTGGGTTATTTCGAATTCTTCTATACGCTTCAGCTCGTTGATCAGCGGGCCAATACGCTTGGACGAAATCCCACTGGAAGGCAGCTGTTTACTTCTCCTTGGTCCGCCTTGCTCTCTCGAGAGACCGAGGCAGCTTTCGATATGGTCTTTGGGTTACTTGCCCGCCTTCAGAGGCGGGTTTGGGAAGACATGCTCGCGGCCGGAACGGGTCGGCCGGAGCTTGCCCGCGAAGTTACTGAGGAGGATACATGAAGGAACCGGAATCGATCCGTCCCAGGGGCGATCAAGATCTTACCTACAGCCAAGCTCGGAGGCAGCTTCATCGAGCCGCGGATGACTTGGAGGACTTTCAGCTCAGGATGCAAGGAATCCTGGGTACCCTCTCGTCGGCTGCGGATCATCCTGAGGCCGCCAAGCCCCTCGAAGACGAAGAGATGGACGCGAGGACCGAAATGCACGCCGTAATCCGGTGCGTAATGGCTGATTGCATCGATCCGGCGATCCGGGATCTTCGCGACATGCTGATCGCTACGGAAGGCGCGGGAGCCCCGAAACCATGAGCGGATGTTGGCTGGTGGAAGGGCCCTCTCAGGTCTTTCTCCCGGAGTCCTATCGTCTGAAGATCGAATCGGAGGGGTGCGTGCTGCTTCCCGAGGAGCTCAGAGAGAGCCTGGATCTGGAGCCCGGAGCGCTTCTTTCGCTCGCCCGGAATGATATTTCCATCCGGCTCGATCTTTATTCCGAGCTGCTGGAGGATTTGCAGCGCTCGGTCAGACCTCCGAACCGCTGGCGCTGCCTCGAACAGTTCATCAGCCGGACCCTGTCGTCGGTCGGAGTCGATGGCAGCGTGGCGATACCCTCTCACCTTTTCGCTCTGCACCCTGGCGACCGTGTCGTTCTGGAAGTCCTCACCCAGGGGCTCGGCCACACCCTTTACCTCTATCGGGCCGATGCCTGAGGTCTGCTCTTCCGAGAGAGCCGGGGCTTGGCGACTCGAGTTGCGGTTCCAGGCCAGCCGGGACGAGGAGGCGGACTGGTCGCACTTCAGTCCGTCTCTCCGCTGGCTCAGCGAGTTGGAAACCCACGATCGAATCCGATTGTGCGAAGGCCTGCGCCGAGAGGGGCGAGTCTGGCTCTCGTGCGAAGGCCCCGAGGAGGCCGCCCGCCTGCTCGTCGGCGTTGGCGGCCGGAGGGTCTCGGCGCGAGTCTTCGAACCGGACGGCGGAGAATTCCTGCCGGAGAGGAGAGATCGCACGCGCGGCGTGTACGCCACGCCTCGGGCGCTGACGCGGTTCGTGGTGCGTTCGGTGGATCGTCTCTTGCGGAGCCGGCTCGGCTTGAACGGCGGCCTTGCCGATTCCGGAGTGCGCCTGCTGGACCCCGCGGCCGGCCCGGGGAACTTCCTTCTCGAAGCGTACCGGCAAGCGGTCGCCGAGCACCGCCGAGCGCAGGGAAGGCGAGGGCTCGAAGCCTTCATTCACGAGCACCTCGTTCCGCATTTCCAGGGATTCGAGATCCTCCCCGGCCCATGGGCGGAGGCGCAGGTCACGATGAGGCGATATGTGAAGCGGATGGAACCCGGAGTCCGCGTCCCACGGTTTCCTCTCTTCCTGGCCGATGCTCTCGCCTCTCCCGACAGCTACCCGACGGGGTTTCTCGGAATGGAAGCGCAGTTGGCGAATCGTGTTCGCGCGGAGCCGGGCATTTCTGCCGTCCTCGGCAACCCCCCGTTCAGCGGCCGGTCGGCGAACACGGGGGGCTGGATCCGTGCCCTCTTGAAGGGTTACGAGTTGCAAGGTGGGCGTCTCGACGAAGGCTACTTCTCCGTGGACGGCCGCCCGATGGGCGAGCGAAACTGCAAATGGTTGCAGGACGACTACGTCAAGTTCCTTCGCCTCGCGCAGTGGATGATCGACCGGAACGGGGAAGGCGTGGTCGGCTTCGTGGTCAACCACAATTGCCTCGAGGCGCCGACTTTCAGGGGCCTTCGGCAATCCTTGCTGCGCACTTTCGATCAGGTCTACGCGCTGGACTTGCACGGAAATCAGAGGCGACGGGAGGCCGGACCCGGCGGGGAGCGGGACGAGAACGTCTTCGCCGGAGTCTCCCAGGGCATCGCGGTGCTCTTGCTGGTCAAGAGCCGCCGGGAGGTCGAGCGAGCGGTCTATCGCGCGGACTTGTACGGGACCCGCCGCGAGAAGCTCCGGACTCTGGCTGGCGCGAGCGTCGAGGAACTTGCCTGGGCCTCTTGCGAGCCGAAGGCACCCCGGTTTCTCTTCCGGCCCTTAGACGCTCAGCGGGAGCGGGACTACCGGAGAGGCATCTCGCTTTCTGAGATCTTCCCGGTCCACTCCTTGGGAGTCATCACCGGGCGGGATTCGCGGGTGCTCGCATTCAACCGGGAAGATTTCGAGCCCCGGCTTACCGCGACGGGCAAGGGGCTATCGCGGGGCTCCGTGAGCAGTTTCCTTTTCCGCCCTTTCGACCTCCGACAGATCCTCTACGAACGCGCCGAGTTGGAGCGGCCTAGGCTGGCCATCATGTCTCACCTCCGACGGAGGGGTAACCTCGCGTTGCTGGCGCTCCGGCAAAGCGCGACGCCAACCGGCATTTTCGTGACTCGTTGGGTGACCGGCCACAAGGTCCTCAACGGGTATGCGCCCAACAGTGTCTTTCCCTTGTTCTTGTTCGATGATGAGGCGGGGCGGGCCGTTCCCAACCTTGCGCCGGCCGTCCTCCGGAAGTTGGCGGCCGGCTTCGCCGACTTGCCATCACCGCGGAGCGTGTTGGGATACGTCTATGGGGCTCTTCACGATCCGCGATACCTCGCCCGGTTTGCAGAGGAATTGCGGAGCGGATTCCCGCGGGTTCCGCTGCCCGGCGGGCCGGAGCCGTTTCATCGTCTGGCGGCGCTCGGGAAAGAGCTCATGAGCCTTCACCTCTTGGAAGATACGAGACTGGCATGCTCGCCCGTCCAACTCGATGGAGATCCGCGGCGGGTCCCCTGGATCGACGCCAAGGCTCTGCTCTATGAAGAGTCGACGGGTACCGTGAGATTGACCCGAAGCGGCCTCGGTTTCGAGGGGGTTACGCCCGAGGTCTGGCGGTATCAGATCGGCAGCTATTCTGTCCTGGAGAGATGGCTCAAGGCGAGGGCAGGACACCTCCTGACCGTGCAGTCCATCTGTGAATTCCGGTGGATCGCCGAGGCGGTCCGCCTGAGCTTCGTCGTCCAGCAACGAATTGAAGAGGCGACCTGACATGAAGCGCTCCGCTGTGCCCCGCGATCGGAAGTCGCACCTCCACCTTCGAGAGATTCGGCAGGCCTTACGGTGGGCCGAACGAACCATGTCTGAGCTGACGAGGATTCAGAAGATGATTCCTTTGCCGGCCGCCGAGGACCTGGAGAAGATGATCTCCGGTGAGATGCCTTTGTGCGAGGAAGCCTATGTGCTGACCATCCTTCAACATGCGGTGTTGAGCCTGGAGAAGGGCACCTTGGACGTGCGTGTATTGCTCCACATCGAGAACTTTCGCAAGCCCAAGCGTCGGACGCAAAGGCGAGGCCGAGAATTTGATCTCGCCTTAGGCCTCGAAGGCGTAATCGCGAGTCGGAAGGGTTGAGTCCCGGGTATGGGCTTCTCAAGGTAGAGCTGCCAGCGAGTGACGAAGTATCGGACTCACGGGGGCCTCACTCGGGAGACTGCCTATCTCTACGACGACGAAGACTGCGCCCTGGAAGAGCGCGCCAAAAAGGAGCGCTGCTCCAAGTCTGAAGTCATCCGGCGAGCCTTGAGGCGGTATCTAGGAGTTGAGGGCGGCGAGGATCGGCGGTGAGCGGCCTCGGAGCCGAAGTAACCGAGGGACCGGCTACGCCGCGCTTCTGCTCGATCCGTGGCTGGCCGTGGAGCAAGTGGAAATTCTCTTGATGCTCCTTCCGACTCCTGAGACACTTCTGATTTTCAGATCTGATCGGCTGGCACGGGGCGTATCCGACCGCGTTTGAGACGCGGTCGGTCGGGCTCTCCCGTCCATCTCCTCGGGCGGTCGCCCTGCGGGGATTCCCGTTCGATCCCTTACGCGCCTCCGCGCCCTGCGCTCCGGGACGCGCGCCACGGCCGCGCATTCAAAGGTCGCTCCGCAGTCCTTTTTCCTCCCTCGGCTGAGGCCGGATCGATTGATCCGGTGCTTCTGCCCGCCTTTCTGAGTCGATGTTCTCGGGCGGGGGTGGGAGCCATCAAGGCAACCCTTCGGGTCGGCCTGCGGCCGAGCCTTGACGGCTCCCACCCCCGCCCGAGCCTCGCCTTTCAGAAAGGCGGGCAGAAGCACCGGGTCGCCCGAAATCCATTGTGTATCGAAAGACGATTACTGTTGAGAGCAAGCCCAAGCGAGAAGGTCAGAAGAGCCGTTCTTTCAGCGTCGAGCTGTTGGCCTACGTCCTGGCCAACGATCTCTGGGAGCTCGGCGCGGGAGCCAAGGAGCGCTCCCACCGCCCGGTCTTCATGGCCTACGCCGGAACCGAGCAAGCCTCCCGAGCGTTCTCCGCAAACCTGCGGTCGGGACGTCCGGCCGTCGTCGAGGGCGCCAGCTCTACCACGCGTTTTGAGATTCCCCGTTCCGCCGGCTTCCGCTACGAGACGGTCTCTCAGGCTTGTGCCAACCTCACCCTCGCCTACCTTCCCTCGGTCTGCGGCTTTCAGCCGACGAGAGCCGACTGCGACGACATTTCCTTTCTTTGCCTGCCTCCCACCTGGTGGGTTGACGAGCAGGCTCAGGCGCTCGCTTCCGGGATGGGACGGGACGCCCGCGAGGCAGCCGTCGCGTCGTACTTCGTCGCCTACCTCGACCAGCGGTCGCCCCTCCCGATCGCCAACGACCTGACCTTTCACCTGCAGCTCTATCGAGCGGCTCGCGAGGAGACTTGGTGCCAAGCGAGCTCCGGCACGGAGTGGAATCCCGGACAGCTCTTCCATCTTGGTCTCGAGTCCCTGGGATTCGAGACAGCCGTCCACTGCAAGGTGGACCACCCGACTTTCGCGGAATTTCTCAAGGCGCAAACGGCAGCGCATCTTCCACAGGAGACGACCGACCATGGCACGCCCCGAATCCATCGCCCTCGCCGGATACTTCCCAACCCCCTGCGACCTGCTGCCCAGCCTGGCTTCGCTGGTTAGGTTCGAGCCGCAGGACAGGCTTCATGTCCTGGTCGATCCCTGCGCCGGCGATGGAGCCGCCATCGCGGCGCTTCGGGATCGGTGGTTCCCTCGGCCCAACCGAGACGTCGCCATCTATGCCGTGGAGCTCGAGGAGCAGCGGGCGCAGAGCCTTCGGACTCACCTCGGTTCGAATGTGGTGCTGCGCTCCGACGCCTTCCACCTTGAGATCACCCCTCAGGACGGAGCGTCACTCCTTTATCTCAACCCGCCCTACGACGTCGACAAAGTGTATGGCCGGCTCGAACAGCGGTTTCTCGAGCGATGGACCGCGGCCCTCCTGCCGGGGCACGGCGTCCTTATGTTTCTGGTGCCGTTCTACTCCCTTCAGGCAAGCGCCGGATTCCTTGCGCGCAATTTCCAGGACCTCCGCGCCTGGCGTTTTCCGGATCCTTTCTTCGAGGCGTACAGGCAATGCGTCCTGGTGGCCCGAAGGAGGGGTGCGCCGCTCCGCGAGAATCCGCTCGATCAGAAGCGCATCGAGCGTTGGGCGGCCGACGCCACCCTCCTGCCGGAGCTCGGTGAGCTCTCGAGCTCTCCGCTCAGGGTACAGGCCGAGCGCGCGGGCCTCGCACTTGAAAGAATGCCGCTCGACATCCCGGGTCTGCTGACTGGTTTCCGGCCCTGGCACCGGGCCGGATTCGCCGGCCTCGACCGCAGCGTCGGGACTCTGATCGGCGCCAAGTTCCCCGTCGCCCAACCGCCGCGGCCGGCCCACATCGCCCTCGCCCTGTCGGTGGGAACCCTGAACGGCAAGACGCTCACACCGAACGATCCAGAACTGCCTCCGATCCTGGTGAAGGGCAGCTTCCGGCGCGACTTTCAGGTCGTCGAGGACCGCTTCGATTCAGACGGGGAGAAGGTCGGCAGCATTCAGGTCCAGCGCCCCAGGCTCACCCTTTCCGTCCTGCGCCTCGACTCGCTGGAGTTCCTGGAGCTCAAGCCCGGCGCCGTTCCGTCCGGCGCTCGGGACCTGGCGGAGTTCAACAGCGCGGACCTGGTTCTGAGCTACGGCGAAAGCCTCGGCCGCCTGACGCGCCAGCAGTTCCCGGCGCTCCACGATCCGGCCAACCCCGCGCATCAGATCGAGCTGCCGCCCCTCAATCGACGCCCCCTGCGCGTGCAGCGCGATGCCATCATCACCGGTCTCAAGCTCCTGGCCTCCGGGGAGAACCCCCAGGCCATCGCCGAGGTTGGCACCGGAAAGTCTACCGTGGCGCTTTCGCTGGTCGGCGCGCTTTCCCCCGGGTTCTTCCGCCACACGGTCAGGGAGCTCACGCGACTTGGGTTCGACACGTCGCGCCTGTCTCCCGTCCAGCGGACTCTCATCATCTGTCCGCCGCATCTGCTCCAGTCCTGGCGGGATCAGGCCGCGGCGGTCCTCCCTTTCCACCGTGTGATCCTCGTCGAGGGGATCGCGGACCTTCACCGGGACGCTGAGATCTACGTGCTCTCCCGAGAAGTCGCCAAGCTGGGACACGGCATCAAGGGCATGGGTGCGGGCAGGAAGGGAGGAGCTGGCCGCGCCACCTGCCCGCGATGCGGAGCCCTCCTGGAGATCAGCCCCGAGAGGCTTGCCGAGACGCGCGCCCGGTGCGCTTCGGTGATCCACCAGCCGGTGAATGAAGCAGCCTGGATCGCAGAGGACCTCGCGGTAACGCTGATCGGCGCTTATCCCTACGATCCACTGGTTCGCTCTTTGGTCTCCGGCCGGCGCATCCTGGCGATGACTCTTCCTCCGATCTCTGATGCCGGGGATGATGAGCAAGAGGCCGAGGCCGCCGCGTCGGGACCGCTTCCGAGCGCCAACCGCCTGAGGCCGATCGCCCTCCGGGTCTGTGAGCTGATCGAGGAAGGATCTTCGTTCGACTATCGCTTGCCGGCCATGCTCGATCAGCTCTGCCACGCGGTGGGACTTGGAGCCGACATCGCGGAGTTTCTCCGGGCTCGGGCTCGCCACCTTCTCGACAGCGCCGCGGCGGCCCTTGATCAGGACGGGAGTGAGTATCGAGAGGCAGTCTTCAGGCCGCGCCAGCGTGGTGGCCAGCTCTTGGAGCTCGCCGCCAAGCTCGAGCGGCCGTCTTCCGAGGAATCGGAACAACTGGCGTTGCTCGGCGCTCTCGAACAGCTCCACTCGCTCGGCCGCTGGGAGGAAAGCGAGCCTTGTGGGGAGCCCCTGTTCCAGGCCACGCCAGCGCCCCGCCGCTATCCTCTCGCCCGCTACATCCTCCGCTATTGCCGGCGGAAGTTTGGGATGCTGATCGCCGACGAGTGGCACGAGTACTCGAACCGAGGCTCCGCCCAGCAGAAGGCTGCCCACCGGTTGGTCGCGCTGCCCGGTGTCCCTACGATCGCGCTGACCGGCTCGCTCATGGGCGGCTACGCCGCCAGTCTGTTCAGCAATCTCTGGGCGCTCTCTCAGAGGTTTCGGCACCAGTTCCAGCCGTGGGAGCAGCAGGCTGACATCACCGCGTACGGCTACCGAAAGATCTACGTGCCCGAAGGCGCCGAGTCGCTCACCTCCGAGGTCGTGGCCTATGGCTCGCGAAGCGATCGCGAGCAGACCCGGGAGGCGCCGGAGATCCGCCAGATGGGCCAGGCACCGGGAGTGCTTCCGAGCTGCATCCTCGAACACCTCCTCCCGGTCGCTCTCATCATGCACAAGGAGGACCTCGACGAGGAGCTGCCACCCTGCTCCGAGCTGCCGGTCGCGATCACGGTGGCAGAGGACGATGGAATGGGCCAGGAGCTGCTCACGGAGTTCCGCCGTCTCCTGACCGTATTGACCGACCGGATCAGGAAGGACCGCTACACGCACCTCGCCGGCGCGCTCTGGGGCGCGATGTCCGAGTTGCCGTCGTATCTCGATCGGTGTACGGGCGATCTCCCGGAGTTCGTGCTCCGCTATCCGAAGGAGATGGGAGGCGCCATCCTCGCCGCGGGAAGGATGTTGCCCTCGGCCTGGATTACGCCGAAGGAGCGATGGATTCTTCGTCGGGTGCGCGCCTGCATCCAGGAAGGGCGCAATGTTCTCATCTTCCTACGCCACACGGGTGACTCGGGCCTTCCAGCCCGGTATCTCCGGCTGTTCCGGGAGCACCTCGGGCAGCGGGCCGTTTTCCTGGATGTCCACAAGGTCAAGGCGGCCCAACGCGAGCGGTGGCTCAACGAGAATGTGATCGAACCCGGCCGCCGAATCCTCATCGCGAATCCCAAGGCGATCCAGACCGGCCTCAACAACCTCGTCGCGTTCAGCCGCGCGATCTGGGTGGAAGGCGTCGACTACGACGCCCGGGTGGTGCGTCAGGCCAACGGACGCTTACATCGAATCGGCCAGGAGCGGGACGTGACGATCGAGGTTCCGTACTATGACAGGACCGTCCAGAAGACCGCGCTCGATCTCGTGGCCCGCAAGGTCAGTGCATCGCTCCAGGTCGATGGCTTGTCGATCGAAGGAGCCCTGGAAAGCGCGGGAGCGGGCGGCGGAGCCGACGAAGCCCAGGCAGCCATGGGCATCGGACAGGCCATCTATGAAGCCTGGGCCCATTGAGGCCTTCGCCACGGGGCCGCCGGTCCGGCCCTTTTCGTTCTCGCAGTCTCGCCGCTCACGGACGGCCGTCAAGGCAAACCCCTGCGGGGCGAGCCCAGGGGCCTCGGCCTGGACAGCCGCCCGTTCGAGCGGCGCCGGCGCTACGCGCCATCTCCCGGGAGTCCGTAAGGGCCGGAACGGCGGCCCCCGCGTCTGGCGCGAATGCCCGGCAGCGGTCATCCGAAGAAAGGACTTCTCGCTATGGTCAACTCTGATCCTCCGATTGTCTCCAGGCGGCGCAAGCCGATCAGCCAAGGCGCCGTCAAGGGCCATACCGTTACCCGCTACAAGCTTCGATTGGTCAAGGAGGACGAGGAAACCGTTGGTGATCCCGAGACTTTGGTACGGCCTGTCGAGATGGCAGCGTTCCTTTGGAACAGGGTCTTTGAGGGATTGGATCGCGAGGTCGTATGCGGTGCCTATGTGGACGGGATGTCTCGCGTTATCGGCTGGACCATCGCATACGTGGGCTGTCTTTCCCGATGCAGTGTCGAGCCGCGTGGGCTCATCGTTCCGGCTCTTCTCGCCAATGCCACCGGCTTGATCATCGTCCACAACCATCCGTCCGGCAAGCTCGAGCCGAGCGCCGAGGACTTGTTCTTTACGAGGCGGATGGTGTCTGCTTGTGAGCTCCTTGGGCTCGAGCTCATCGATTCCCTGATCATCGCGGAAGGAAGGCCGGCTCCCCGCTGGACGTCCTTGAAAACGGTCATGGGTTGATGACGTTCGTGCCTTGCACGTCCTACATCGGCGCTCACCTCGCACCCGGCACCGAAGCCCTTGGTTCCGGCCCTTTCTTTTGCAGTTTGCCGCTCGCGGCCGGCCGTCAAGGCTAACCCCTTCGGGCGGGCCTGCGGCCCGGCCTGGACGGTCGGCCTTCCCCGAGCGGCTCAGGCGCTGCGCGCCTTACCGTGCGCAAAGGGCCGGAGCCAACGGCTCCGGCCGCTGGGCGCAAGGGCCCGGAATCCCTAAGGAGCATGTCGATTATGACCAACCAGGACAAAGGCATTCCGACCTATCTGAGCAAGTTGCGCCTCAATGGTGGAGGCTACGACTCGCGCGGAAGGTACTTCGAAAACGTGCGCGGAACCTGTGTGTATCGTTACGACTTTTCAGGGGATATCGACTCCGGTTTCGTGCGGGCGAAGGACCGGGAGCACGCCAAGGAAGAAGTGCGGAAGCTCTACGAGCACTCCATTCGGTTCAAGCGATGAGCGAGACCGACCCCATCGGAACGAGCCGATGGGCCTCTTCGGACAGGAAAGCGATCTCAACGTGCAAGCCCGCCCAGGTGCCTGAAAAGTGCCCGAAGGTCGCGGGGGATCAGGCGACCTGCTCGCGAACCCGGAGGCGCCGCAGCCGGGCGTCGGTGACGACGAGCCCCCGATTCTTTTCCCTCCGCCTTCCTTCGCATAGGTCTCCGGACCTTGAAGAACCCTGATCGATCTGGACGATGAGGATCACCCTTCCAGTACTTGGCGGTCAGACCCTTCTAATGGATGAAGTGGTGCCAAGGGGCGACGGGATTGAGACTCGGCTCCTTGACTGACCGCAAGAATAAAGGATGTCGGAGTCCGGTCCCGGGGAGGCGGACTCTCGCTCGATGGGACCATCGATCAGCCGCCGTAGACGGGGCAGTTGTCGACCCCTCTTGGGTGGAGCGGCTCCGGCTCCCAGCCCAGACCGCCGAGATCCCGCCGACGGGGATCTTGGTCTGGTTGATCTCGGACACATCGCCTCTCCTTTCGTCCCCGGTTCCCCTGCACATGCGTCTGGCTTTTGTACCCGAGGGCGGCCGAGCCGCAAGGCAGACCCTGCCGGGCGCGCTACGCGCGGCCTTGACAGCCCGGCCTTTGCTCCCTCGGGTCCTGGCCCGCCGTCATGAGCAGCGCAACCGAAAACGAAAGGAGATTCAACATGTCCGAGATCAACCAGACCAAGACCCTCATCGTCACGCTCCACGGCAATCTGGCCCGCGATCCTGAGCTCCGCTCCACCCAAGAGCGGGTCATTTCCTTCGCCGTCTACGACTGATCGATGGTCCCATCGAGCGGGAATTCCGCAAGCCCGGACGCGAGCTCCATACCTTGACCCTGGCAGTCAATGGCAAGGATGCCGAGAGCAATCCCGTCACCCGCTGGCACCGCTGCGTCGACTGGCAGGGTCTGACCGCCAAGTACCGGAAGGGCGACTTCGTCTCAATTTCTGGTTTCTTCAAGGTCCGGACCTACGAGAAGGACGGCGAGACGAAGGAAGTCCGGGAGCTCGTCGTCACCGACGCCCGGCTGCGGCGCCTCCGGGTTCGCGAGCAGGTCGCCTGATCCCCCGCGCCCGCCCGGGCGCCTCAGGCGTCCGGGCGGGCAAGTCCTCAATTTCATTTTCCGCCGCTCGGAGGCCTTGGCCATGAGTCAGCAGATCTATCAACTCGTTACCGACCGCATTCTCACCCTGCTTCAGCAGGGAGTCGTTCCCTGGAAAAAGCCTTGGAAGACCAGCGGTGGCTCCGCCCTGCCCCTCAATCTGATCAGCGGCCGGCCTTACCGCGGCATCAATGTATTCCTCCTGATCGCACAAAGCTTCGGATCGCCCTACTGGCTTACCTTCAAGCAGGCCTTGAAGTTGGACGGCCACGTGCGGCGCGGCGAGCGTGGCACGCCCATCGTGTTCTGGCGTATCGACCAGAACACTTCCGAGGACTGCGACGAGGACGAGAGCGGCTGCGGGCACCGACGTATTCTTCTGCGCTACTACACTCTTTTCAACGTCGAACAGTGCGAGGGCATCGAGGTCCCTGGAGCGGAAGAGATTGGGCCTTGTTTCGATCCGATTCCCGCCTGTGAGGCGGTCTATGCCGCGATGCCAAATCCTCCGGAGCTGCGCCATGGGGGCGAGCGGGCGTTCTACCGTCGCGGCGATGACCTGGTGCAGTTGCCGAAGCCGGAGGCCTTTAGCAGCCGCGAGCATTACTACAGCACGCAGTTCCACGAGCTCGCCCATGCTACCGGCCATCCCTCACGCCTCAACCGCTTCGAAGAGCTCGCCAACTCCGGCGGCTTCGGATCTCCGTCCTATGCCCGCGAGGAGCTCGTCGCCGAGATGACGGCGGCCATGATCTGCGGCGTGTTGGGGATCGACCCGGTGAAGGTGGAGGCGATCTCTCCTGCGGACGAGGAGGAGCTCCTCGCAAGCTCCGCAGCCTACCTGCAGCACTGGATCGGGTTCTTCAAGAGGACAGCCGTGCCTTGGTGATCGCCGCGGCCCGGGCGCAAAAGGCCGCCGATTACATTCTGAGGCGCCAGCTGTTAGCGGCGTTGAGAAACGGCGTGATTCCGGCGATCAGGAAAAGCGGCGTCTTTGGCTGTAGAGGCAGCGCGGCGGGCGTAGGTGTCGGCGAGGTATGCGACGTAGCCGGGGTGTAGATCTTCTGGCGAAAGGGAATCGAGGACGGCTCGGTAGTAGGAGAGGGAGCGAATGAGCCCGAGTCCTGGATTGGATGCGCGCCGCAGATGGGTCAAGCGC